>NZ_JBNAFK010000004.1:0-257282 GCF_049716185.1 Kocuria sp. CH-021
TCCTCGTCGTCATGCAGGCACTGTGGACCGTTCCCAGGCAGGTGGGCAACGACCGATCAGGTTTTGAGACCAGGTCTTAGAGCACCGGTCCGCCGCGTCCGGACCCGGCCACGACGACGGCGCCCCGCCCACCCGGACGCGGGTGGGCGGGGCGCCGTGGTGCGCCGGGGGCAGGGCTCAGGCGTCGCCGCCCGCGTTGCCGGAGGTGCCGGCGGTGACGTCGTTGAGGGCGTACTTCTCGATCGCCTCACCGGGGGCGCGCCAGTCGACCTCGCCGCGCTTGGCGAGCATCTCCAGGGCACGGACCACCATGGAGTGGGAGTCGATCTTGAAGTGCCGGCGGGCGCCGGCGCGGGTGTCCGAGAAGCCGAAGCTGTCGGCGCCCAGGGACGCGAAATCGTTCGGGACGAACTGGCGGATCTTGTCCGGCAGGTCCGCGCTGAAGTCCGAGACGGCCACGACCGGGCCCGTGGCCCCGGCCAGCTGCTGGGCCACGTACGGGGTCCGGGTGCCGTCGCCGGGGTTGAGGAACGCCTCCTTCTCGGCGGCCAGGCCGTCGCGGCGCAGCTCCACCCAGGAGGTCACGGACCACACGTCGGCGGAGACGCCCCAGTCCTCGGCGAGCAGCTTCTGCGCCTCGAGGGCCCACGGCACGGCCACGCCGGAGGCGAGCAGCTGCGCGCGGGGCCCTTCGTTCTCGGCGGGCTTGAGCAGGTAGATGCCCTTGACGATGCCCTCGACGTCCACGCCCTCCGGCTCGGCCGGCTGCTGGTACGGCTCGTTGTAGACCGTCAGGTAGTACATGACGTTGTGGTCCTCGTCGCCCGTGCCGTACATGTGCTCGAGGCCGCGCCGCACGATGTGGGCGATCTCGTAGCCGTAGGCCGGGTCGTAGGAGACCACCGCCGGGTTGGTCGCGGCCAGCAGCGGGGAGTGGCCGTCGGCGTGCTGGAGGCCCTCGCCGGTGAGCGTGGTGCGCCCGGCGGTGGCCCCGATGATGAACCCGCGGGTCATCTGGTCGGCGGCGGCCCAGAAGGAGTCGCCGGTGCGCTGGAAGCCGAACATCGAGTAGAAGATGTAGACCGGCACCATGGGCTCGCCGTGGGTGGCGTAGGCGGTGCCCGCGGCGGTGAATGCGGCCACGGAGCCGGCCTCGTTGATCCCGGCGTGCAGGATCTGCCCCTGCGGGGACTCCTTGTAGGCGAGCATGAGCTCGCGGTCCACGGAGAGGTAGTTCTGCCCGTTGGGGTTGTAGATCTTGGCCGTGGGGAAGAACGAGTCCATGCCGAAGGTGCGGGCCTCGTCGGGGACGATGGGCACGATCCGGTGGCCGAACTCCTTCTCCCGCAGGAGGTCCTTCAGGATCCGCACGAAGGCCATGGTGGTGGCCGCCATCTGCTTGCCGGAGCCCTTCTTCGCGGACCGGTACGCGTCGTCGGACGGCAGCGCGATCTCGGGCTGCTCGTGCGGGCGGTCCGGGACGAAGCCGCCGAGCTCCTTCCGGCGCTCGAGCAGGTACTTGATCTCCGGGGAGTCCTTGCCGGGGTGGTAGTACGGGGCGCCGTAGAGGTCGCTCTCCAGCTCCTCGTCCGAGACGGGGATGCGCAGGTGGTCCCGGAAGGCCTTGAGGTCCTCCAGGGTCAGCTTCTTCATCTGGTGGGTCGCGTTGCGCGCCTCGAAGTGGCTGCCCAGGCCGTAGCCCTTGACGCCCTGCGCCAGGACCACGGTCGGCTGGCCCTGGTGCTCGGTCGCGGCCTTGTAGGCGGCGTACACCTTGTGGTAGTCGTGCGCGCCGCGCTTGAGCTCCCAGATCTCGTCGTCGGACATGTCCGCGACGAGCTCCTTGGTGGCCGGGGACTTGCCGAAGAAGTGGTCGCGGATGAAGCCGCCGGACTCCGCCTTGTACGTCTGGTAGTCGCCGTCGAGCGTCTCGTTCATGATCCGCACGAGCTCGCCGTCCTCGTCCTTGGCGAGCAGCTCGTCCCACTCGCGGCCCCAGAGGACCTTGACGACGTTCCAGCCGGCGCCGCGGAAGAAGGCCTCCAGCTCCTGGATGATCTTGCCGTTGCCGCGCACCGGTCCGTCCAGGCGCTGCAGGTTGCAGTTGATCACGAAGGTGAGGTTGTCCAGCTTGTCGTTGGCGGCCAGCTGCAGCAGTCCGCGCGACTCGGGCTCGTCCATCTCGCCGTCGCCGAGGAACGCCCAGACGTGCTGCTCGGAGGTGTCCTTGATGCCGCGGTGGTGCAGGTACCGGTTGAACTGCGCCTGGTAGATCGCGTTCATCGGGCCGATGCCCATCGAGACCGTGGGGAACTGCCAGAAGTCCGGCATGGAGCGGGGGTGCGGATAGGAGGGCAGCCCGTTCGGGGCCTTGGTCTTCTCCTGCCGGAACCCGTCCAGCTGCTCCTCGGTGAGCCGGCCCTCGAGGTAGGCGCGCGCGTAGTTGCCGGGTGAGGAGTGGCCCTGCCAGAACACCTGGTCGCCGCCGCCGGGGTGCTCGGGGCCGCGGAAGAAGTGGTTGAGGCCCACCTCGTAGAGGGTGGCCACGCCGGCGTAGGAGGAGATGTGCCCGCCCACGCCGATCTCGGGGCGCTGGGCCCGGTGCACCATCACGGCGGCGTTCCAGCGCAGGAACGCGCGGTAGCGCCGCTCGATCTCCTCGTCGCCCGGGAACTCCGGCTCCTGGTCCACGGGGATCGAGTTCACGTAGTCGGTGGTGGTCACCATCGGCACGCCCACGCTCTTGGCGCCCGCGTGCTGGAGCAGGGCACGCATGATGTACTGCGCCCGCTCCGTGCCGTGCGTCTCGATCAGGCCCTCGAAGGACTCGATCCACTCCCGGGTCTCCTCGGCGTCGGAGTCCTTCAGGTTGTTGGTCAAGCCACTGAGGATGTGGTGGTTGCTGGATGAAGGCACGTTCAACCTCTCTTCGTCGAGTTGCCCGATCAGGTTCCCGGGCGGGTGCGCGCGAGAACGCGGCCGGGTCGTCCGACAGTCTCAAAATACCCGTTGCCCGTCCGGCTGTCCGGCTGTCCGGACGCCGCCCGGGGCGGGCGGCGTCCGGGAACCGGCCCGTCGTGCGGATTGCGCCGACAGGGCCACCCGGGCGCACGGGGTGTCTGTTGGGACCATGCTTCCACAACCGGGGCGGGCCGTCACACGACGTGTCGCCCCACGATTCGGCGGTCCGCACCGTGCGGGAGCTTGAAAGAGTCCCTGATCCGGTGTTGTCTGGACGGTGAAGCCGGTATCCGGCCCGCCACCGTGCCCCCGCGGTCCGCCGACGGGCAGGCGGAGCCCAGCACCGGTACGCAGTGCGTGGTCGTCGTTCGTCGGCCCGATCCCAGAAGGAGCATGAACAGTGAGCGAGGCCAAGACCACCGCGGGTGACGCGGTAGTCCAGCTCGGTTTCAAGGATGGCGACTACATCCAGGAGTTCGGATACGACGAGGACGTCGACCTCGACCTGAGGGACGGCATCGAGGAAGTGATCGGCTCGGACCTGCTCGACGAGGAGGACCAGGAGGTCGTCGACGCCGTGCTCCTGTGGTTCCGCGAGGGCGACGGCGACCTGGTCGACACGCTGGTGGACGTCACCACCACCCTGGACGACGGGGGCGTGGTGTGGGTGCTGACCCCGAAGGCCGGGCGCGACGGCTACGTGCCGCCCGCGGAGGTCCAGGAGGCCGCCCCCACGGCGGGCCTGCACGTGACCACGACCGCGCGCGTCAGCGCGGACTGGGCCGCGACCCGGCTCATGCCCAAGCGCAACGTCTGACCGGGCGCCACGGAACCCACCGGAGGAGACCACGCATGCTCGAGATCGGCGCCCCCGCTCCGGACTTCACCCTCCAGAACCAGTTCGGCGAGCCGGTCGCCCTGAGCGGCCTGCGCGGCCGTCCGGTGGCGATCGTGTTCTTCCCGTTCGCGTTCTCCGGGACCTGCACCGGGGAGCTGTGCCGGCTCCAGGACAGCCTGCCCGTGTTCGACGACGCCGGGGTGCGGCTGCTCGCGGTGTCCGTGGACTCCAAGTACACGCTGCGGGCGTTCGCCCGGGAGGAGTCCTTCGACTTCGACCTGCTCTCCGACTTCTGGCCCCACGGGGCCGTGGCGCAGCGCTACGGGGTCTTCGACGCGGAGGCCGGCCTCGCGGAGCGGGCCACGTTCGTGCTGGACGCGGACGGCGTCGTCGTCGACGCCTTCCGGTCCGAGCGCGGAGTGCCCCGGGAGCTGGAGGCCTACCGCGCCGCCCTCACCCGGCTGCCCGGCTGAGCGCGGCCGGCCCGGTCCCCGAGCGAGCCACGATGCCCACCGTCCGCGCCGGCTACGGCGCCCCCGTGCACCCCGACCAGTTCCCCGATCCCGACGCCGCCGGGCTCGACGCCGGGCTGGCCCGGGCCGTCGAGTTGCTGGCGGGCCGCCGGACCGCCGTGCTGACGGGCGCCGGGATCAGCACGGACTCCGGGATCCCGGACTACCGCGGCCCCGGCTCCACCCCCCGCACCCCCATGACGTTCGACGAGTTCACGGGCAGCGCCGCGATGCGCAGCCACTACTGGGCGCGCAACCAGTACGGCTGGCGCCACCTGGCCCGGGCCCGGCCGAACCGCGGGCACGCGGCCCTGGCCCGCCTCGAGGAGTCGGGGGCCGTGACGGGCGTGGTCACTCAGAACATCGACCGGCTGCACCAGGCCGCCGGATCCCTCAATGTCGTGGACCTGCACGGGCGGTACACGCAGGTGGGGTGCCTGCGCTGCGCCAGCCGGATCCCGCGGTCCGTGCTCTCCGAGCTGTTCGACGAGCTCAACCCCGGCTTCTACGACTCGATCTCCTCCGCGGAGGACATCGAGTTCGCCCCGGACGCCGACGCCGTGGTGCCGCGCACGGCCGGGTTCCGGGTGCCGGACTGCCCCGTCTGCGGCGGGGTCCTGAAGCCCGACGTCGTGTTCTTCGGGGAGAACGCCCCCCGGCACCGGGTGCTGCGCGCGCTGCGCATGGTGGACGCCGCGGACGCCCTGCTGGTCGTCGGCTCCTCCCTGACGGTGAACTCGGGACGGCGCTTCGTCCGGCACGCCGTGCGCGCCGACGTGCCGGTGGTGATCGTCAACCACGGGCGCACCCGGGGGGACGCCGCGGCACGGCTCAAGGTCGACGCCTCCGCGACCGAGTTCCTGGTGGGCCTCGAGCAGCGACTCGCCCGCCCGTAGGCTCCCCGCGGAATATGGGCAACGTCACACCGGGGCGGGCCCCCGGCCGGTCGGCGCCGGTCCGCCGCGGCGGGTAGCCTGTTCGGGAACCGGGTGCCGGCGGTTGCGCAAACCTCCCACCCGGTTGTCAGGGTCTTTAGCTCAGCTGGTAGAGCGCCACGTTTACACCGTGGATGTCATCGGTTCGATCCCGGTAGGACCCACCACGACACGCCGGGAACCGGCGCGCGGTCAGCGGAAGTACACCTGCTTGTTCCCGGGGCGGGTGCAGAGGACCACGATGCTGCCCGTGCGGGCGGCCTTCCGGGCCCGCTTCACGTAGCCGGAGGGCGGGCCCCCGCACAGCCGGGCGGCCCCCTCGGTGGCCTGGCCGACCGTGGCCTCGTCGAGCACCACCCTGGTGCCCAGGACCAGGTCGACCCCGCCGGCGGCGGCGGCGGGCGCGAGCGCGGCGCCCGACCACAGGGCGGCACCGGCCACGGCCCCCGCCAGTGCCCTCGTCCACGCGTTCATCCCCGGCCCCCCGACTCGTCGTGCTGCAGGACCAATCTAGGAGCCCCTGCCGGGCGCGCGGCGATTGTGACGCCGGTGCTTCCCCGGACGTCACCGTCGGCCCGCCCGCGCGATCCGCCCCGGGAAGCGGCGGCAACAAGTGCGCACCGGACATGGCCGGTCCCCGGGGTTTGTAGGCTGGGGGCATGCCAGCAGAACAGAAAGCCCAGATCGGCGTCACCGGCCTCGCGGTCATGGGCGCCAACCTCGCCCGCAACTTCGCCCGGCACGGTTACACCGTCGCCCTCCACAACCGCTCCGTCGGGAAGACGGACGCCCTGCTCGACGCCCACGGCGACGAGGGGGCGTTCATCCGCACGGAGAGCCTCCAGGAGCTCGTGGACGCCCTCGAGACCCCTCGCCGCATCCTGGTGATGGTCAAGGCCGGCGCCCCCGTGGACGCCGTCATCGAGCAGCTCGTGCCGCTGCTCGAGAAGGACGACATCATCATCGACGGCGGCAACTCCTACTTCCAGGACACCCGGCGCCGCGAGCGGGAGCTCGCCGAGAAGGGCCTGGACTTCGTGGGCGTGGGCGTCTCGGGCGGTGAGGAGGGCGCCCTGCTCGGGCCCTCCATCATGCCCGGCGGCCCGGCCAAGTCCTACGACTCCCTCGGCCCCCTCCTCGAGGACATCGCCGCCAAGGCCGAGGACGGCAGGCCGTGCTGCGCGTGGATCGACACGGACGGCGCCGGACACTTCGTGAAGATGGTGCACAACGGCATCGAGTACGCCGACATGCAGGTCATCGGCGAGGCGCACGAGCTGCTCCGCTCCGTCGCGGGGCTCGAGCCGGCCGAGCAGGCCGACGTCTTCGAGCAGTGGAACCGCACCGAGCTGGCCTCCTACCTCATCGAGATCACCGCCCACGTGCTGCGCCAGGTCGACGCCCGCACCGACCAGCCCCTCATCGACGTGATCGTGGACGCCGCGGGGCAGAAGGGCACTGGCCGCTGGACGGTCCAGGAGGCCCTCGAGCTGGGCTCCCCGGTCACCGCGATCGCCGAGTCCGTCTTCGCCCGGGCGCTGTCCTCCGCCGAGCCGGAGATGCGACTCGAGGCGCAGCGCGTGCTGCCCGCCGGCGTCGGGGGCACCACCGAGGACGTCGTGCACGACCCCGAGTTCGTGGAGGACGTGCGCAAGGCCCTGTACGCCTCGAAGCTCGTCAGCTACGCCCAGGGCCTCGACATGCTCACCATGGCCGGCCGGGAGTACGGCTGGGACCTGGACCTCGCCACGATCGCGAGCCTGTGGCGCGAGGGCTGCATCATCCGGGCCGAGCTGCTCGAGGTGATCATGGAGGCGTACAAGGGCGACAAGCAGCCGCTGAACCTGCTGTTCGCCCCCGAGTTCGTCACCGCGATCGAGGACGCCCTGCCGTCCTGGCGGCGGGTCGTGGCCCGTGCCGTGGAGCGCGGCATCCCGGCACCGGTGTTCGCCACCACGCTGAACTACTACGACTCGCTGCGCCGGCCCCGGCTCAACGCGGCCCTCACGCAGGGGCTGCGCGACTATTTCGGCGCGCACACCTACCGGCGCACCGACGACGCCGAGGGCGTCTACCACACCCTGTGGAGCGGGGACCGCTCCGAGGTCGTCGCCTGACCCGGCCCGACCCCCGCACGACGACGCCGGCCGGCCGTCCCCCCGATCGGGGAGCGGCCGGCCGGCGTCGTGCTGACCGGCGGGGCTCAGATCCGCAGGGCGGGTCAGATCCACATGGCGGGGTCGATGTAGCTGGAGGGGTCCACGAGCGGCTGCTGCTTCTCCGGGGTGCGCGGGCGGACCTTGCCGGGGATTCCGGTCACGATCGAGTCCTCCGGGACGTCCTTGACCACCACGGCGTTGGCGCCCACGGCGGAGTCGGCGCCGATCTCCACCGGGCCGAGGATCTTCGCGCCGGCGCCGATCACCACCCGGTCGCCCACGGTGGGGTGCCGCTTGACCTTCTCGAGGGAGCGCCCGCCCAGGGTCACCCCGTGGTAGATCATCACGTCCTCGCCGATCTCGGCGGTCTCCCCGATGACCACGCCCATGCCGTGGTCGATGAAGAAGCGGCGCCCGATGGTGGCGCCGGGGTGGATCTCCACACCGGTGAGGAAGCGGCCGAGCTGGGAGACCGTGCGGGCCAGCAGCCGCCGGTCGGGTCGCTGCCAGAGCCGGTGGGACAGCCGGTGGATCCAGATGGCGTGCAGACCCGAGTAGTTGAGGGCGATCTCCGCCCGGGAGCGCGCGGCCGGGTCGTGCGTCCGGGCCGTCTGCAGGTCCTCGGCGAGTCGGCTCCAGAAACTCACGGCTGTCCTCTGTTCTTCCGGGGTCGTGTCCTGCCGGGACCGGCAGGACGTGCTGGGGCGCGGACGGGAACGACCCGCCCACCACCGGGGGAAACGTCACCGGCAGGCGGCGCTATTCCCGGCAGGGACGGGTCGTGCGGGCGTCGCTGGGCTCAGCCCCGGATGTCCTCGTAGAGCAGGGTGGAGATGTAGCGCTCGCCGAAGTCGCACACGATCGCGACGATCAGCTTGTCCCGGTTCTCCTCCTTGGCGGCCTCCTGGAGGGCGGCCCAGACGATGGCGCCCGAGGAGATCCCGCCGAGGATGCCCTCCTTGGTGCCGAGCTCGCGGGCGACCCGCACGGAGTCCTCGACGGTCACGTCGTAGACGTCGTCGTAGATCTCGCGGTCGAGGATGTCCGGGACGAAGTTCGCCCCGAGGCCCTGGATCTTGTGCGGACCGGCCTTGCCCTCGGTGAGCAGCGGCGAGTCGGCCGGCTCGACGACGACGAGGCGCACGTCCGGCTTCTGCTCGCGCAGGTAGCGGCCCGCGCCCGTGATGGTGCCGCCGGTGCCCACGCCGGAGATGAACACGTCGACCTGGCCGTCGGTGTCCTCCCAGACCTCGGGGCCCGTGGTCGCGTAGTGGATCGCCGGGTTGGCCTCGTTGGCGAACTGGCTGGCGAGGACCGCGTTCTCGGTCGTCTCGACGATCTCCTGGGCCTTCTCCACGGCGCCGCGCATGCCCTCGGCGCCCGGGGTGAGCACGATCTGGGCGCCGTAGGCGCGGAGCATGACCCGCCGCTCCGTGGACATGGTCTCGGGCATGGTCAGGATGACCTTGTAGCCGCGGGCGGCGCCGACCATGGCCAGCGCGATGCCGGTGTTGCCGGAGGTGCCCTCGACGACCGTGCCGCCCGGCTTGAGCTGGCCGGACTTCTCGGCGGCGTCGATGATGGCCACGCCGATGCGGTCCTTCACGGAGCTGGCCGGGCTGTAGAACTCCAGCTTCACGGCGACGTTGCCGGGCAGGCCCTCGTCGAGCCGGTTCAGGTGGACGAGCGGGGTGCGGCCCACGATCTCGGTGACGTCGTTGTAGATCTTCGCCATGTGCGTACCTCGGTTTCTGCGTGGTCGGTTCTCTGTCGGACTTCTGGGTCGGATTCCGGTGGAGCTCGGGTGCTGCACTGGCCGCCGGTGCTCTGGGGGGCCCGCGGCGGCGCGGTCCTAGCTCAGCCTAGCCAGGCCCCGCAACCGCTACTACGCGGTAAGCCACGCGGAGTAACGTTGCCGGACCTTCGCCAGCTTGGGGTTGATGATCACCTGGCAGTAGCCGTTCCAGGGCTGGGCGGCGTAGAAGTCCTGGTGCTCGGGCTCCGCCTCCCAGAACGTGCCCAGCGGCTCGAGCGTGGTGACGATGGGCTGGTCCCACGCCGGCTGCGTCCGGGCGATCGAGCGCTCGAAGAGCTCCCGCTGGGACTCGTCGGCCCAGAACATGGCGGACCGGTACTGGGTGCCCACGTCGTAGCCCTGCCGGTTGAGCGTGGTGGGGTCGTGGCCGGTGAAGAAGAGGTCGAGGATCACGTCCGCCGGCACGACCGACGGGTCGAAGGTCACGGCGACGGCCTCCGCGTGGCCGGTCGTGCCCGAGCACACCTCGTAGTAGCTCGGGCGCCCGGGGCCGCCCCCGGTGTACCCGGAGACCACGGAGGTGACTCCCCGGGTGATGCGGTAGACGGCGTCGAGGCACCAGAAGCACCCGCCGGCGAGCACGAAGGTCACGGGGCCGGCGGGGCCGCCGGGAGCGGGAGCAGGGACGGGGCGTGCGTCGTCGTGCGCGGAGAAGGCCATGACCCGTACAACACCGCGCGGCCCGCATCATTCCCGGGACCCTCCGGGCCCGCGGCGGGGGCGGCTCCTAGACTGGCCCCATGAGCGAGCAGAGCACGTCCCCGCCCCGGCCCGCGCCCTCCCTGTCGGAGGTGCTCGAGACCGTCGAGCAGCTGTGGCCCCTTCGCCTGCAGGAGCCCTGGGACGCCAGCGGGCTCGTCACCGGGCGCCCGGACCAGCCGGTCCGCCGGATCCTCTTCGCGGTGGACCCCGTGGCCGACGTCGTGGCCGAGGCCGTCTCCACCGGCGCCGACCTGCTGATCACCCACCACCCCCTGCTCCTGCGCGGGGTCACCTCGGTGGCCGCCGACGGCTTCAAGGGCGCCGTGGTGCACGAGCTCATCGAGCACCGGTGCGCGCTGCTCGCCTGCCACACCAACGCGGACTCGGCCCCGGACGGCGTCTCGGACGCCGTGGCCCGGGCCGCGGGGCTCACGACGACGGCGCCGCTCGCGCCGCACCCCGACGACCCGGCCGTGGGCATCGGGCGCGTGGGGGAGCTCGCGCGTCCCGTCCGCCTGCGCGAGCTGGCCCGGCGCCTGGCCGACGCCGTGCCGCCCACCGCCCACGGCGTGCGCGTGGCCGGGGACCCCGACGCCCTCGTGCGGCGCGTCGCGGTGTGCGGAGGAGCGGGGGACTCGCTCCTCGACGCGGTGCGGGCCGCCGGGGCCGACGCCTACGTGACCGCGGACCTGCGCCACCACCCCGCGTCCGAGGCGCGCGAGGCCGCCGCGGGTCCCGGGGCCGACGGCACGCCGTACCTCGTGGACCTGTCCCACTTCGCGAGCGAGTGGCTGTGGCTGCCCGTGGGCGCCGCGGCGCTGCGGGCGGCGCTCGCCGCGCGCGGCCACGACGTCGAGGTCGAGGTCTCGCACCGGCGCTCCGACCCGTGGGACTTCCGCCTCGACCACGCCGGCCACGACGGGTCCGACCCCGTCCGGTCGGGCCGGGACCACCCCGGCCACGACCGTTCCGCCCCCGACGCCCCGACCGCAGGAGGACCCGCATGAGCACCGCCACGCCCGAGCAGCAACGAGCCCTGCTGGCGCTCGAGCAGGTCGACGCCCGGCTGCGCCGGATCACCGCCCGGATCGCTGAGTTGAAGGCCGACCCCGAGGTCGCCGCCGCGCTGCAGCTGCGGGCCCGGGCGATCGCCACCGCGAAGGAGCTCGAGTCCGGGGAGCAGGCGGTCCGCGACCGGCTGGCGGCCGCCGAGCAGAAGGCCGCCCGCGTCCAGGCCTCGATCGAGAAGGACCGCCGGCGCCTCGAGCAGGGCGGATCCGCCAAGGACCTCATGGGTCTGCAGCACGAGATCGAGACCCGCACCCGGCAGCTGGCCGAGGCCGAGGAGGCGGAGCTGGAGATCATGCAGGAGCTCGACGACGCCGTGGCGCACCGCGCCCGGATCACCCCGCGGCTCAAGGAGGCCGACGCGGAGGCGCGCCGTCTCGTTGCAGCCCGGGACGAGGAGGGCCGGACCCTGACGGCCGAGCGCGGCGACCTGGCCGGCACGCGCGCCGCCGCCGCGGAGGGCGTGGGCCATCCCGGCCTGCTGGCGCGGTACGAGAAGATCCGGACCGGGCGCGGCACCGAGCGGCCGGCGGCCGCGGAGCTGCGGGGCACCGTGTGCGGGTCCTGCGGATCGGCGCTCAGCCCCACGGACGCCGCGACGTTCCGGGGCGCGGCCGCGGACGAGGTGCTCACGTGCCCGGAGTGCGGGGTGATCCTCGTCCGCTCCTGAGGCCCCGGCGGGGCCTGGCGCGCCGGCGGCGCCGGGAGGGATGCGGGGGACAGGCCGGCCTGTAAGCCGGGTTCTGTGCACACGGCCGGTCGCCCGTGCCGTGCTGGTGACCATCCATCTAGGCCCACCGTTGCCGGTGGGCTCGAGCGGCCTACCCGGGTGCTCGGACGAGCAGCCCTCGGACGCACCCTGTCTGGCCTTGCTCCGGATGGGGTTTGCCGAGCCACGCCGGTCACCCGGCGCGCTGGTGGTCTCTTACACCACCTTTTCACCCTCACCCGCTGCCCGGACGGACCGGGGCGGGCGGTCTGTTTTCTGTGGCACTTTCCTGCGGGTCTCCCCGAGTGGGCGTTGCCCATCATCCTGCTCTGCGGAGCCCGGACTTTCCTCGCGCCGCGGCAGCCGGAGCTGCGCGGCCCGCGGTCACCCGGCCGACCTGTCCGCCGCCCATCCTACCCGCCGGACCACCGGGTCCGGACCGGCCCCGGGCTCCCTGTCCGCCCCGCGGGCGCACCGGCCCCGCCGGGTCACTAGACTTCTGCGGGTGCTGATCCTCCTCCCGCCCTCCGAGACCAAGACCGCCCCCGACACCGGTGCGCCCGTCGACCCCGCGCTGCTGTCCTTCCCCGAGCTCACGGCCGCCCGCGAGCAGGTCCTGGCCGAGCTGTCCGCGACGAGCGCCCGCGACGACGCGCTCGAGCTGCTGGGCGTGGGGGAGCGGCTGCGGGGAGAGGTCGAGCGCAACACCCGCCTGGGCACGGAGCCCGCCGCACCCGCCCTGAGCGTCTACACCGGCGTCCTCTACGACGCCCTCGACCCGGCCGGGATGACCGGGGCGCAGCGGGCCGCCGCGGCGGAGTCCCTCGTCGTCGTCTCGGCCCTGTGGGGCGCGGTGCGCCCCGAGGACCGGATCCCCGCCTACCGCCTGTCCATGGGGGCGGAGCTGCCGGGGCTCGGCCGGCTCGCCGCCCACTGGAAGCAGCACCTGCCGGCCGTGCTGGGAGCCGCCGCCGGGGACGGGATCGTCGTGGACTGCCGGTCGGCGGCCTACGCGGCGGCGTGGCGCGGACCGCGCGAGCGGACGGTGGGCGTGAAGGTGGTCCGGGAGCGCCACGGGAAGCGGCAGGTCGTCTCGCACATGGCCAAGCACACCCGCGGGCTGCTCGCCCGGCACCTGGTCGAGCGCGCCGCCGAGGGCGAGCGCCCCGCGACGCCGCAGGAGCTGCTCGCGGCGGCGCGCGAGCGCTGGCACGCCGAGCTCACCGGGCCCACGGCCCGCTCGGCGGGCGAGCTCGTCGTGGTGCGCACTGAGGACTGAGTCCGGGGGCGGGCCGGTCGCACAGGTCGCGGGTCCTCGGTCCGGGCCCGGGGCCTGCGCCGGAGACCGTCGAGCCCGGGTCAGGGGCCCGCGCGGCCGCCTGCCGGGGTTCGGGCGCGGACCTGCGTCGGAGCCCGCCGGGGCTCAGTGGCCGAACGGGTCCTCGTCGACGCCGGGCGTCCAGGTGCGGCCGGCCTGGCCCCAGCCCTCGGCCTTGACGGCCTTGCGCGCCTTCCGGGCCCACCGGTCGTTGAGCCGGTCCACGTAGAGCTTGCCGTCCAGGTGGTCGTACTCGTGCTGCATGACCCGGGCGAACCAGCCCGTGGCCTCGAAGTCCACCGGACGGCCGTCGGCGTCGAAGCCCGCGACCCGGACCCAGTCCGCGCGCTTGAGCGGCCAGCTGTGACCCGGCACGGACAGGCAGCCCTCGGTCTCCTCGTCCGGGTCCGGCGCGTCCTGGGAGATCTTCCCCGGGGTCAGGACGGGGTTGACGAGGACGCCGCGCGGCGGCACGCCGTCGTCGTTCTGGAAGGTGTAGGTGAAGATCCGCAGGCCCACGCCGATCTGCGGGGCGGCGAGGCCCACGCCGTGGGCGGCGTCCATGGTCTCGTACATGTCCTCGACGAGGGCGCGCAGCTCCTCGTCGAAGCGCGCCACCTTCGCGGCGGGACGGTGGAGGACGGGATCGCCGGTGATCACCACGGGGCGGACGGCCATGACGCACTTCCTTCGACTTGCCGGGGCTGGCGCCCCTTCGAACCGGACCGGGAACGACGAAAGGCCGTCCCGAGTCCTCGGGACGGCCTTTCACAGCGGGTGAGCGACGGGGGTTGAACCCGCGACCTCCTGGACCACAACCAGGCGCTCTGCCGAACTGAGCTACGCCCACCATGAACGCCCGCCGGAAGACCGTGCTTCCGCTGGGCAACGCATACGAGTGTACCGCATTCCCGGACCGCCCAGGACCACGCCGGAGCCCTTCCTCCGCCGCCCGCGGGCCGCGCCGGCGGAGGAAGGGCTCAGGCGCCGGTGCGGGAGGCGGAGATCTCCGCGGCGATGGTCTTCGCGGTCTCCGAGTCCGGTCCGGGCTCGGGGGCGAACACGGCGCGGCGGTAGTAGCGCAGCTCGTCGATCGAGTCGCGGATGTCGCCGAGGGCCCGGTGGTTGCCGGTCTTCGGCGGGGCCTGGAAGTAGGCCCGGGGGAACCAGCGGCGGGAGAGCTCCTTGATGGTGGAGACGTCGATCACGCGGTAGTGCAGGTGCGCCACGAGCTCCGGCATGTCGCGCACCAGGAACGTGCGGTCCGTGCCCACCGAGTTCCCGCCCAGGGGCGCCCGGCCCGGCTCGGGCACCCACTGCTTGACATAGGCGAGGACCTGGGCCTGCGCCTCCTCCATCGTCATGCCGGAGGGGAGCTCGTCGAGCAGCCGGGAGGAGGTGTGCATGTTCCGCACGAAGTCCCCCATCTGCGCCAGCGCCGCCTCGCTCGGGCGGATCACGACGTCGACGCCCTCGCCGAGGACGTTGAGCTCGTCGTCGGTGACGAGCGCCGCCACCTCGATGAGGGCGTCATCCTCGAGGGACAGCCCCGTCATCTCGCAGTCGATCCACACTATGCGTCCGTTCGAAATAGCCACCCGGACAATCTACCGTGCCGCCCCGACGGCGCAGCTCCCCGCCCCGGCTCCTTCGGGGATCCCGCAGCGGCCGGGGATAGGATCGGGGCGACCACGGGTCCGTGCTGCGCCCAGCCGCGGCACCCGAAGCCACCGGACGGGCGCATCGGGAGAGCAGTGCAGACCACTTCGAGGGCGGCGGCCCCGGGCGAGGGCCCCGACGGCGTCCGGCCGCCGGCGGATCCCGGGAGCTCGCGGTACATCTCCGGATCGCCGCTGCGGACCGTGATCATGGGCACCGTCGGTTCCGTCATGCTGCTCGTCGGCTCCCTCGGCGTCGGCTGGCTCGCCTCCGTCTCCCCGCTGCGGCAGGCGCCGGTGATCATCGGCATGCGCTTCACCACCACCGGGGTGATCGTCTCCATCCTCCTGCTCGCCGTGGGCGGGATGCTCCTGATCCGCGAGTGGCTGCGGCTGGGGCAGAAGCTCAACCGGTGGGGACCGGGCAGCGGCCGCTGGGTGCTCACCGCCATCGCGGCGTGGTCCGCCCCCATGCTCGTGACGATCCCGCTGTTCAGCCGCGACGTGTACTCCTACATCGGCCAGGGCAGAGTCATGGCCAACGGGCTCAACCCCTACGAGCACGGCGTCTCCACGATCGACAACTTCTTCCAGCTCGGGGCGGACCAGATGTGGTCGGAGTCCCCGCCGCCCTACGGGCCGCTCTTCCTGTGGATCGAGCAGTTCGTGGTGGCCGTCACCGGGGCGGACCCGGACGCCGCCGTGCTCTGGTTCCGGGGGCTGTGCGTGCTCGCCGTGATCGCGTGCATGTGGCTGATCCCGCGGCTCGCGCGGCTGCACGGCATCAACCCGGCACGGGCCCTGTGGCTGAGCGTGGCGAACCCCCTGTTCCTCACGAACTTCATCGTCTCCGTGCACAACGACGCCATCATGATCGCCCTGGCCCTGGGCGGCACCTACGCGGCCGCCGTGCACCGGAACTGGAAGGGCGGACTGCTCGGCACCACGCTCGTCACCCTGTCCGTGGCGATCAAGCCCATCACGCTCGTCTTCCTCCCGTTCATCGGTCTGCTCTGGGCGGGCCGGGGCGCCTCGTGGACGCGCCGCTTCGTGATCTGGTTCCTCGTGCTCGCCTACTCGATCGCCCTGCTCGGGCTCATGGGCCTGGTCAACGGCTTCGGCTTCGGCTGGGTCGCCGCCATGTCCACCCCGGGCTCGGTGTCCATCTGGTACGCCCCCGTGGGCTTCGTCGGCGGCCTCGCCGCGACCCTGGCCGCGGCCGTGGGCGGCGACTCGGGCCAGTGGCGGGAGGTCACCCACTCGGTGGGGCAGGCGCTCGCGGTGCCGGTGATCCTCTGGCTCATGTTCGTGGGCCGGGACGAGCGGATCATCCGCCGTCTGGCGTGGGCGTTCGCCGCGATCGTGCTCTTCTCCCCGATGATCCAGGCCTGGTACGTGGTGTGGCTCATCCCCCTGTTCGCCGTCACGGGGATCCGCAGCGACTGGCAGGTGGACATCCTGTTCTTCCTCACCGTCTTCTTCATGATCTACGCGGTGTCCGACCAGCTGGACGTCTTCCCGTACCTGGACCTGGACCTCAGCTCCGGCCGGCTGATCGCGGCGGTCGTCGCCCTCTCCTACGGCGTGTACCTGTGGTTCATCGACCCGGCGACCCGGCGGCTCTTCCGGGGCCGCTACCAGCCCCCGGTGCAGAGCGCCGTGATCTGAGCCCGCCGGGCGGCCCCGGCGGCCGGGCCGTCCCGGCGACCGGGCGGGTCGTCGGGGGCCGCTGTCGGCCCCCGCAGCAGCGCGCCGCGCACCGAGGGCGGACCGGGCCACCGCGGCGAGTTGGTAAACTCGTGCGCGGCGCCCGGGACGGTCTCCCGGGCGGCCCGCCTCAGTAGCTCAGTGGATAGAGCAGGAGCCTTCTAATCTCTTGGTCGGGGGTTCGACTCCCTCCTGGGGCACCCGTGCGACCCCGTCCCGCCGGCTCACCGCCGACAGGGCGGGGTCGCCGTCACTCCGGGGCGAGGGCGCCGTGGCCGTCATCCCGCCTCCCGCCCACCGCTGCTATGAGTTTTCGCGAAAGTGTGGACAGCCACCACCCTGTGAATTCGCATACGTTAATAAGCACATCGCGGGGTGCGGTGCTCCGGCCACCCGACGTCCTCGCCGGGACGGGGAAGGGCAGGACCAGCACCTCGGCGACGTCCCCGGCGGCAGCCCGCCGGGACGGCCGCAGTTCCCGGACGGGGTGCCCGGGGCGGCCACGGACCGTGCGTCCGGATCCGATCCAGGGGAGGAACCATGAGCGTCACCATCATCAGGCAGTGGACGGGCCGGGGGGCCCGCTACTACCACTACGACACGGTGGAGGAGGCCGCGGAGGACACCAGGGACTTCATCGTCCGGCAGGTCGGCGAGGACATCGACCCGCAGCAGCTGGAGACCATCATCCGGGGCGTCGTCGACCTGCACTGCATGCACCTGGACTTCCGGGAGGACTGCGTCGTCGTCGAGCCGGGGAGCGCCGCGTAGCCGCAGGGGTCGCACGGTAAAGGACACCGGTGCGCGGTGCGGTGGCCGCACGCGGGGGAGAGCGCGCCCGGCGCGGAGCCGACTGTGCCGGGCCAGGGCGGCCGCACTGCACCGTCGGGTCCGCGCCGCGAGGGCGTGCCGGCCGACGACCACGGGAACGCCCTGCCGGCCGCAGCGCAGCGCTGCGGTCGGCAGGGCGCCCGGCGGCGATCCTGCGGGACACGGCCCCCGTCCGGAGCAGCCGCCGCTGAGGCGGAGGGCGCGCGGGTGTCGCGGACCGCGGAAAAGCCGGTCCCGGTGCATCCACAGAGGCTCCCGCACCGGTAGTAGGGGTGAGGACACCCGCGCAGGATGTCGTCCGGCAGGCCACCACCTGCCAGGCCACTGCAACGAACATCGAGGTGAGTCCGATGGCCCGGATCCGGCTCTGCCAGTGCGGCGCCCCGCCCCTGTACGGCCCGTGGTGCTGGGCGTGCTCCCACGAGCAGGAGCGGCGCCGGGAACCCCTCGGCGTCATCGCCTGGAACGCCGCCGACATCGACGGGCAGTGAGGACGTCCGCAGTCCGACGGTGCCGGGCTGTGGGCGGCTGACCACGAGTGCGACCCTTCGCCCGACCGGCCGTGGACCTCGCGACGGGCGAACCCATAGAACGCCGGGCCCTCGACCGCACTGCACAGCGCACCGTTCGCCGGCGACGACGGACCTGCCGTCCACACCGCGGGCGTCCGCGCCGCGGCGGCCCCCGGTGCGGACGGACGCTGGGTGCACCCCGCCACCGGGGCCAGCACCGGCCGCACCGGCCGCCGTCCAGAGGAGTTCCCGATGACCGAGCAGATCACCGTCCGCGGCTACGTGGCCACGGATCCCGAGTCCCGCAGCCTGCCCGACGGCACCGTGGTGGTGACCTTCCGCCTGGCCTCCACCCCGCGCTGGTTCGACCAGCAGGCCGGCTCGTGGCGGGACGGGCACACCAACTGGTTCTCGATCCAGGCGTTCCGCGCCCTGGGGCTCAACGTCCTGGCCAGCATCAAGAAGGGCCAGCCCGTGGTGGTGGTCGGCAAGCTCAAGGTCCGGTTCTGGGAGGGCGAGCACGGCCGCAACACGGCGGTCGACGTGGACGCGGTGTCCGTCGGCCACGACCTCGCGCTCGGCACGGCCTGCTTCCAGCGCACCGTGAGCTCCTCGCCACCCGCCGACCAGACGGGGGAACGGCTCGCCGGACAGCCCGGGGACGCAGCGGCGACCGGTGCCTCGGACGCTCCGGAGGCCCCGGGCGAGGCTCCGGCGGACTCGGGTGGCGACCACGACGCAGGGGCCCCGGCCGTCCCGGAGGGCGTCGACCCGGAGACCGGCGAGCTCGTCGGGGCGGCGGCCGACCCCGGCCGGCGCTCCCGCCGGCAACCCGCGGCCGGCTGAGCCGCCCGGGCGGGGCCGCCCCGGTGTTCCGGGGACGGAACGGACCGCGGGGCCGCCCTGGTGTCCGAGGGACGGAGCGGGGCCGCCGTCCCCGCTCCGTCCCCGCCCGTGGGCCGCCGCGGAGCGGGGTAGCCTTGAGGGCATGGCGGAATTCATCTACACAATGTCCAAGGCCCGCAAGACCGTGGGCGACAAAGTCATCCTGGACGACGTCACCATGTCGTTCTACCCCGGCGCGAAGATCGGCGTCGTGGGGCCCAACGGGGCCGGCAAGTCCACCATCCTCAAGATCATGGCCGGCCTCGACCAGCCCTCCAACGGAGAGGCGAGGCTCAGCCCCGGCTACACCGTCGGCATCCTGCTGCAGGAGCCGCCGCTGAACGAGGAGAAGACCGTCCTCGGCAACGTCGAGGAGGGCGTGGGCGAGATCAAGGCCAAGGTCGACCGCTTCAACGCGATCTCCGAGGAGATGGCCCAGCCGGACGCCGACTTCGACTCCCTCATGGAGGAGATGGGCAAGCTCCAGGAGGACATCGACGCCGCCAACGCCTGGGACCTCGACTCCCAGCTGGAGCAGGCGATGGACGCCCTGCGCTGCCCGCCGCCGGACACCGACGTCAAGGTCCTCTCCGGTGGCGAGCGCCGCCGCGTGGCCCTGTGCAAGCTGCTGCTGCAGAAGCCGGACCTCCTGCTGCTGGACGAGCCCACCAACCACCTCGACGCCGAGTCCGTGCTGTGGCTCGAGCAGCACCTGAAGGACTACCACGGCGCCGTCATGGCCGTGACCCACGACCGGTACTTCCTCGACCACGTGGCCGAGTGGATCTGTGAGGTCGACCGCGGCCGGCTGTACGGCTACGAGGGCAACTACTCGGCCTACCTCGAGACCAAGCGCGCCCGCATGGAGGTGCAGGGCAAGAAGGACGCCAAGCAGGCCAGGCGCCTGGCCGACGAGCTCGAGTGGGTGCGCTCCAACGCCAAGGGCCGCCAGGCGAAGTCGAAGGCCCGCCTGGCCCGCTACGAGGAGATGGCCGCCGAGGCCGAGAAGACCCGCAAGCTGGACTTCGAGGAGATCCAGATCCCGCCGGGTCCCCGCCTGGGCAACCTCGTGATCGAGGCGAAGGACCTGCAGAAGGGCTTCGGGGACCGCAGCCTCATCAAGGAGCTGTCCTTCTCCCTGCCGCGCAACGGCATCGTGGGCGTCATCGGCCCCAACGGCGTCGGCAAGTCGACCCTGTTCAAGACCATCGTGGGCCTCGAGGAGCTGGACGGCGGGGAGCTGCGGATCGGCGACTCCGTCAAGATCTCCTACGTGGACCAGAACCGCGCGAACCTCGACGCCAACAAGTCGCTGTGGGAGGTCGTCTCCGACGGCCTCGACTACATCAACGTCGGCAACGTGGAGATGCCCTCGCGCGCCTACGTCTCCGCGTTCGGGTTCAAGGGCCCCGACCAGCAGAAGAAGGCGGGGGTGCTCTCCGGCGGTGAGCGCAACCGGCTGAACCTGGCTCTGACCCTCAAGCAGGGCGGCAACCTGTTGCTGCTCGACGAGCCCACCAACGACCTCGACGTCGAGACCCTCGGCTCGCTGGAGAACGCCCTGCTGGAGTTCCCGGGCTGCGCCGTGGTGGTCTCCCACGACCGGTGGTTCCTCGACCGGGTCGCCACCCACATCCTCGCGTGGGAGGGCACCGAGGAGGAGCCGGACCGGTGGTACTGGTTCGAGGGCAACTTCGAGTCCTACGAGGCCAACAAGGTGGAGCGCCTCGGCGCCGACGCCGCGCGGCCGCACCGCGTCACGCACCGCCGGCTCACCCGCGACTGACGCGGAGCCGGGCCGCGCCCGGACTCCTCGACGGCACCGAAGGGGCCCGTCCGGCGGGAGAGAACTGTTCTCTCCCGCCGGACGGGCCCCTTCGTCGTGCTCCGGTGCGGCTAGGCGAACTCGGGGAAGCGCATCATGCCCTCCTGGGCGGTGGTGGCCACGAGCCGCCCGTCCCGGGAGAACATCCGGCCCACCCCGAGGCCGCGGGCCGAGGACGCGTTGGGGGAGGACTGCACGTAGAGCAGCCACTCGTCGGCGCGGGCCTCCCGGTGCCACCACATGGCGTGGTCGAGCGAGGCGATGTTCATGCCCGGCTCGATCCACGTCTTGCCGTGCAGCCGGAGGATGGGCTCGAGCAGGGTGTAGTCGCTCGCGTAGGCGAGCGCGGCGCGGTGCACGTTCGGGTCGTCCGGCAGGGGCTTGAGGGTCTTGATCCACACCGCGTTGAACGGCTCGCCGCGGGAGTCCGGCTTGAAGTAGATCGGCTCGGTGATGTAGCGCATGTCGAAGGGCCGCTCGTGGGCGATCGCCTGCGCCTCGGGGGCGTCGACGTGGCCCAGCAGCTCCACGGCGCTCGGCAGGGACTCCGGGTCCGGCAGGTTCTGCGGGCACTCGTCCTGGTGGTCCAGGCCCCGGGCCGGTACCTGGAAGGACGCGATGGCCGAGAGGATGGCCCGCCCCTCCTGGTAGGCGTGCACGCGGCGGGCGGAGAAGGACCGGCCGTCCCGGATCCGCTCCACCCCGAAGGTGATCGGCCGGGACACGTCCCCGGCGCGCAGGAAGTACGCGTGCAGGGAGTGGATGATCCGCTCCGGCTCCACCGTGCGCATCGCGGCGGTCACCGCCTGCGCCAGGACCTGCCCGCCGTAGACCCGGCCGCGTGCGGGGGAGATGGAGTGGCCCACGTAGATGTCCTCGAGGGTGCGGGCGCCACCCCCGTCCGCGAGGTCGAGCATGTCGAGCAGGGCCTGCGTGGGGTCCGGGATGGGGCTGTAGGTCATGGGCCTCACTCTAGCCAGGACGCCGGTCGCGCCGCGGCGCGACCGGCGGGGCGCGGTGTGATGGGATGGGGGGCATGTCTTCGCTGCTGATCCCCATCCAGATGCGCTTCGGCGACATCGACAGCTACGGCCACGTCAACAACGTCACGATGCTCCAGTACCTGGAGGACGCCCGCGTCCGGCTCATGGCCCGCCCGCTGCCCGGGGACGCGGTGGCCGGTGCGCCCGCGGACGCCACGTTCCGCTCCCTGCTGGGCGACCGGATGACCGTGATCGGCCGGCAGGAGGTCGAGTACACGCAACAGCTGCTGTACCGCCCCGAGCCGGTGTTCGTGCGCGTGTGGGTCTCCTCCGTGGGCGGGTCGAGCTTCGTGCTGGACTACGCGGTCCAGGAGGAGGACGGCTCCCGGGTCTACGCCGTGGCCCAGACCGTGGTCGTGGTGATCGACCGGGCCACCGGACGTCCCGTGCGCCTCGACGAGACGCCGCGGAGCGCGCTCGGCCTGTGGTCGGACGCCCCGACCCGCTTCGCCCGCCGGCCCGTCCCCGCCGAGGCCTGAGCCCCGTGAGCCGCTCCCTTCCCCTGACGGACCCGCGGGACGTCGCCGACCTGCGGACCTACCTGTCCCGCGCCCGCGGCGTGGACCCCCAGGGCGCGGTGCGCTTCCAGGCGCGCGGGCGTGCCCTGGGCGTCTACGTGTGCGTGCTCGAACCGCACGGCCTGCTCGACAGCACGCCCACGGTGCTGGGCCTGCGCACCGCGGCGCTGGCCCGGGAGCAGTCCCTGGACGTCACCGTCCCGCTCGGCGGGGTCCTCGACCGGATGCCGCGCCAGGACCAGGACGCCACGGACGTGGGGCTGCCCCCGATGGACGCGACCGTCTCCTGGGCGGGGATCGCCCCGCCGCTGAGCGGGTGGGCGCCGGTGGGGGACGTCGCCGGGGACGAGCTGCGCGAGGCCGCCCGGGCCGGGATCGCCGAGGTCGCGCGGACAGTGCCCACGGACGCGGGGGCCGCCGTCGTCGACACCGTGCGCTCGCAGGTCTGGGGCCGCTCGTCCGGGTGGGCGGAGCCCCTCGCGGGACGCCTCACCGGGGCGCCGCCGCCGGACGGCGCGGCGTTCGCCGCGTACTCCCTCGGCTTCCTGCGCCCCGGCACGGCGGTCGCCGTGGCCGAGAACGGCCGCTGGGTGCGCCTGAGCACCCCCGGCGGGCACGTCCTCGCCAAGCGCTGAGGCCGGCGGGGGGCCGGCTCAGCCGGGCCGGTTGACCATCGCGTGGGCGGCGCGGTCGAAGTAGTCCCAGATGATCCCGTCGTGCAGCGGGGAGAGCTCCAAGGCGTCCAGGGCCGCGCGCATGTGCGTCAGCCACGTCTCGCGCGCCCAGGTGTCCACGGGGAACGGCATGTGCCGCATCCGCAGCCGCGGGTGCCCGCGCCGCTCCGAGTAGGTGGTCGGCCCGCCCCAGTACTGCTCGAGGAACATCCGCAGCCGCTCCTCGGCGGGGCCGAGGTCGTCCTCCGGGTAGAGCGCCCGGAACCGTTCGTCCTGGGCCACCCGGGCGTAGAACTCGTGCACGAGCTTCACGAACGTCTCGTGCCCGCCCACCTGCTCGTAGAACGACGACGACGTGCCCGCCTCGGCCTGCTGCCGCTCGTCGCCGACCTGCGGCACCGGGCGGCGCAGCTGGGCGAGCGGGGCCCCCACGGCGAAGGACCGCGCCCCGGGCGGGGCCGCGGCGGCGGGGTCGGTCCGCGGGTCCGCACCGGCCGGGGGCGTCGGGCCGGGACCGCCGGGAGCGTGCCCACCGGGGCCGTGCCCGCCGGGACCGTCCTCGCCGGGACCGGGCCGTCGCTGCTCGCCGCTCACGCGCGCACCGCCTGGTAGGCGGCGTCCACGGCCTGCGCGCGGACCGCGCGCGCGGTCGCGTCGCGCTGCTCGAGCACGAGCCGGCGGAGCCCGTGCAGATCCCCGGGCAGGTCCGCGAGGAAGGCGTCCGTGGCGTCGACCGTCTCCTGGGTGGGGATGTTCGGGTACATGCCGGTCGCGATCTGCTGGGCGAGCTCGTGGGTGCGGGTGCGCCAGACCTCCGGGATCGCCGCGAAGTACTGCTCGACGTACGGGGCGAGCAGGGCCGTGTCGGCGGCCGTGCGGAACCCGTCGATCGCCGCGTCCTGGATCGAGTTGGGCAGCGACCCGTCCACCACGATCTGCTGCCAGGCCCGGGCCTTGGCCTCGGCCGTGGGGATCGACGCCCGGGCGCGGGCGGCCGCGATCGCGCCGTTCTCGGTGTTGTCCCGGGCGAGCATCGCGTCCACGTCCGCGTCGCCGAGGCGCCCGCCGGCGCACAGCGCGGTGAGCAGGCTCCAGCGCAGGTCGGTGTCCAGCGCCAGGCCCGGCAGGGAGCCCCGGCCGTCGAGGAGCTGCTCGAGGACGTCGAGCTGCTCCCCGGTGCGGGCGTGCCGGGCGAAGGCCTTCAGGAACTGCAGCTGCTGGTCGGACCCGGCGGCCGCCTCCTCGGTGAGCCGCCGGAGCCGGTCGGCGGCGGTGCGCACGGTGGTCCCGCGCACGGGCTCCGCCACGTAGCCGTCCAGCACGGTGTCGAGCTGGCGCAGCTGCACCTGGATGCCGGTCGAGGACGTCTCGTGGGCGATGTTGCCCAGCACGAGCTCCACGTAGCGGCGGGCGGGCGTCTCGCCGTCGTGCACGCCGTCCCACACGGAGGCCTGGACGAGGGCGCGCGGGAGCGGGTCCTCGAAGTTCTTCAGGTGGGTGAGGGCGGTGTCCAGGGAGCATTCGTCGAGCCGGATCTTCGCGTAGGCGAGGTCGTCGTCGTTGAGCAGCACGAGGTCCGGCAGCTCCCGGCCCACCAGCTCGGGCACCTCCGTGGACGCGCCGTCCACGTCGAGCTCCACCCGGTGGGTGCGCACGAGCTTGCCCTGCTCCGCGTCGTGGTCGTAGAAGCCCACGGCCAGGCGGTGCGGGCGCAGCGTGGGGTGCTCCGCGGGCGCCGTCTGCTCGATCCGGAAGGCGCGGATGATCCCGTCCTGGTCGGTCTCCAGGGCCGGGCTCAGCGTGTTCACGCCGGCGGTCCCCAGCCACTTCGCGGCCCACCCGTCGAGGTCCCGGCCGCTGGCCTCCTCGAGCCGGACCATGAGGTCGCGCAGCTCGGTGCTGCCCCAGGCGTGCTCGCGGAAGTACCGGTTCAGCCCGGCCATGAACTGCTCCTGGCCCACCCAGGCCACCAGCTGCTTGAGCACCGAGGCGCCCTTGGCGTAGGTGATCCCGTCGAAGTTCACCAGCACGTCCTCGAGGTCGCGGATCTCGGCCTCGATGGGGTGCGTGGTGGGCAGCTGGTCCTGCTCGTAGCCCCAGGACTTCTCCCCGGCGGCGAACGTGGTCCACGCGTCGGTCCAGCGGGTGTTCTCCGCCGCGGCGAGCGTGGACATGAACTCCGCGAAGGACTCGTTGAGCCACAGGTCGTTCCACCAGCGCATGGTCACGAAGTCGCCGAACCACATGTGGGCGAGCTCGTGCAGGATCGTGACGGCCCGCCGCTCCACCCGGGCCTGCGTGGGCCGGGAGCGGAAGACGTAGAGCTCCACGAAGGTCACCGCGCCGGCGTTCTCCATGGCCCCGGCGTTGAACTGGGGGACGAACAGCTGGTCGTACTTCTCGAACGGATAGGGCACGCCGAACTGCGCCTCGTAGAACTCGAAGCCCTGCTTGGTGACGCCGAACATCTCCTCCGCCTCGACGTGCTCCATGAGCGAGCGCCGGGCGTACAGGCCCAGGGGGATCGTGCGGCCGTCGGCGCTGGTGAGCTCGTCGTGCACCGACGCGTACGGGCCGGCGATCAGCGCCGTGACGTAGCAGGGGACCACGGGGGTGGGGGCGAAGGACCACGTGGCGGCGCCCTCGCCGGCGGGGACGGGCTCCGGGGTGGGCTGGGTAGAGACCACCGTCCAGTGCGCGGGGGCCGTGACCGTGAACGCGAAGCGCGCCTTGAGGTCCGGCTGCTCGAACACGGCGAACATCCGCCGGGTGTCCGCCACCTCGAACTGGGTGTAGAGGTACACCTCGTCGTCGACCGGGTCCACGAAGCGGTGCAGGCCCTCGCCGGTGTTCATGTACCGGCAGTCCGACTCGACCGTCAGCACGTTCTCCCCGGCGAGCCCGGGCAGCTGGATCCGCACGCCGTCCGAGACCTCGGCGGGCTCGAGCCGCGTGCCGTTGAGCACCACGGAGTGCACGGCGTCGGTGATCGCGTCGATGAACGTCGTGGCGCCCGGGGTCGCCCGGAAGCGCACGGTGGTCGTGGAGCGGAAGACGCGCTCGCCGCGGGTCAGGTCGAGGACCACGTCGTAGGCGTCCACCGCCACGGTCTCGGCCCGCGCGGCCGCCTCCTGGCGGGTCAGGTTGGTTCCGGGCACTTCAGTGCCGTCCTCTCGTCGGGGTCGGGGTCGGGGTCGGGGTCGGGGTCGTGATCGGGCGTCCGCGGCCGGTGGGCCGCGGCGGATCGTCCCATTATGTCAGCCGGGTCCGGGCCGTCCCGGGAGGCCCTGCGGTGTCCGCCCCGGCCGCCGCGGCACCCACTACGCTGGAGGGCGGCCGGTCCGCCTCCGCAGGCCCTGCGCCACGACCCCGCCCCGTTCCCGCGACATCCCAGGAGCACGCCGCCCATGCGCGTCCACATCGCCACCGACCACGCCGGACTGGACCTCTCCCGCTTCCTGGTGGAGGAGCTCGTCACCGCCGGCTACGACCTCGTCGACCACGGCCCCGCCGAGTACGACGCCCTCGACGACTACCCCGCGTTCTGCATCAGCGCCGCGCGCGCGGTCCGGGCGGACCGGGACGCCGGTCTCGACTCCCTCGGCATCGTGCTGGGCGGATCGGGCAACGGCGAGCAGATCGCCGCGAACAAGGTCGCGGGCATCCGGGCGGCCCTGGCCTGGAACCTCGACACCGCCCGGCTCGCGCGCCAGCACAACGACGCCCAGGTCGTGGCGGTCGGAGGACGCCAGCACCCCCGGGAGGAGGCGCTGGAGATCGTGCGGGCGTTCCTCGCGGAGCCCTTCTCCGGGGAGGAGCGCCACGAGCGGCGGATCGCGCAGATCGGCGAGTACGAGACCACCGGCACCGTCGCCGGCAGGCTGGAGGAGCTGCGCCCGCGCGAGTTCCCGGCCGCCCGGGAGGCCTGAGTGCCGGAGGGCCACTCGGTCCACCGGCTCGCCCGCCAGTTCGCCGACTGCTTCGTGGGACAGGCCCTGTCCGTGAGCTCCCCGCAGGGGCGCTTCGCCGACGGCGCGGCCGCCCTGGACGGCGCCGTGCTCGAGGCGGCGCGGGCCCACGGCAAGCAGCTGTTCCTCGACTTCGCCGGGGACCGCGTGCTGCGCTCGCACCTCGGCCTCTACGGCGCGTGGAGCTTCGGCGGCACCGACCGCTTCCGGGGCGCCTCCTCGATCGGGGCCCCGCGCCGGATCGGCGAGCGGGAGGCCCTCGACGACGGCGCCCCCGACGACGGCGCCCCCTCCGCCGGCCCGCCGGTCCCGCCCCCGCCGGTGGGGGCGGTGCGCGTGCGGCTGGTCGGGGACGAGGGCTGGGCCGACCTGCGCGGACCCGCGCTGTGCGTGCTCGAGACCCGCGCCGAGGCCGAGGCGGCCCGGGCGCGCCTGGGACCGGACCCGCTCGACCCGCACGCGGACCCCGCCCCCTTCGTGGCGGCGGCGCGGCGCAGCCGCCGCCCGGTGGGCGCGCTGCTGATGGACCAGGCGGTCGTGGCCGGGGTCGGCAACATCTTCCGGGCGGAGTCGCTGTTCCGGCGCGGACTGGACCCGATGACGCCGGGGCGCGCGCTCGGCGAGCCCGTGCTGCTGGCGCTGTGGGCGGAGAACGCGGCCCTCATGCGCACGGGCGTGCGGCTCGGCCGGATCGTGACGACCGACCCCGGGGACCGCCCGGGCACGCCGGCGGAACGGGCCTGGCCGGAGCACGCTCACCTGGTCTACAAGCGCCAGGGCCTGCCGTGCCGCCGGTGCGGCACGCCCGTGGCGGCCGGGGAGCTGGAGGGGCGCGCGCTCTACTGGTGCCCCTCCTGCCAGCGCTGACCCGGGGCCCGGGCGGGGATATCCTGCTCCCATGAGCAGCTGCTGCGGCCCCGGGGCCTACGAGGGCGTCTTCGGGCCCCGGCTCGCCCGCCACCTCGCCGCCCGGTACCGGCGCACCGGCCCGGACCGGACCACGCGGCGGCTCCTCGGCTTCCTGGCCGCCCACGGGATCGAGGGGGCCCGCGTGCTGGAGATCGGCGGCGGGGTCGGGGAGGTCCAGCTCGAGCTGCTGCGCCGCGGCGCGGCCCGCACCACGAACCTCGAGCTCGTCGACTCCTACGAGGCGGAGGCCTCGGCCCTCGCCGCGGCGGCCGGGACGGCCGGCCGCACGACCCGGCGCCGGCTCGACATCGCGGCCGACCCCGGTGCGGTGGAGCCCCACGACGTCGTGGTCCTGCACCGCGTGGTGTGCTGCTATCCCGACCACGAGCGGCTCCTCACGGCCGCCGCGGACCACGCCGGGCGGCTGCTGGTCCTCAGCTTCCCGCCCCGCACCCCGGCGGTCCGGGCGTCCCTGGCCCTGCTCAACGCGTTCTACCGGGCCACGGGGCGGAGCTTCCGCAACTACGCCCATTCCCCCGAGGCCATGCTCGCGGTGCTGCGCGGCCGGGGCCTGCGGCCCGTGTACGCCCACCGGGGCCGGTTCTGGCGGGTCGTCGGCCTCGTCCGCTGAGGCCCCGCGCCGGCGGCCCGCGGTGCGGACCGGGCGTTCGCGGCGCCCACCGGACAGCAGCAGGCTCCGTCCTCCCTCCGTCGGCCGGGGCCTGCGCACGGCCGGGGACCCGGCGGCCGGGCCGCACGCCGGGCGGGATGGTCCGGGAACGACGAACGCCCCGGTCCGGGGACCGGGGCGTTCGGGGCGACGAGGGGATGACGGGAATCGAACCCGCGTAATCAGTTTGGAAGACTGAGGCTCTACCATTGAGCTACATCCCCACAGGGCGCTCTGTCGAGGCCAATCCCATTAACCGGCCCGGCGCGCGCAGTGTCAAATCCCCCAGGGCCGGACGGCCCCGCGGGCAGCGTCCGGCGGATCGCGCCGGGGCCGTCCGGGCGGCTCCCGGCGGGCCGAGGTGCGGCCCCGTCCGCCCAGCCGGTAGACTCGCCGGTGGTTTCTGGTGAGTGCACCGTTTTCCACCTGCCAGGACCGCAGTCGTTGCAGCCGAGGCTGCAGGTACCGGGGCGTAGCGTAGTGGCTAGCGCGCCTGCTTTGGGAGCAGGAGATCGCAGGTTCGAGTCCTGTCGCCCCGACGTTGGAGCGGTTGTCCGGCCCCGCCGGGCAGCCGCCTTCCCGACTGTCCCGGGCCGGGCAACGGCACCGGAAGACCCAACCGACCTACCACTCAGGAGTGCAGCGGAAGTGAAGAGCGCCGTCGAGAAACTCAATCCCACCCAGGTCAAGATCGTGGTGGACGTCCCGTTCGCGGAACTGAAGCCGTTCATCGACCAGACCTACACCTCGCTCGCCAACCAGATCCAGGTCCCCGGCTTCCGCCGCGGCAAGGTTCCGGCCCGGCTGATCGAGCAGCGCGTGGGCTTCGACTTCGTCGTCGAGAACGCGCTCAACGAGGGCCTGAACACCTTCTTCCAGCAGGCCCTGGCCGAGAACGAGATCACCCCGCTGACCCAGCCCCAGGTCGAGGTCGTCGCGAAGCCCGACGAGACCGACCGCGAGGCGGACACCAAGGTCGAGATCGACGTGGCGGTGCGCCCCGAGATCGAGCTGCCCGACTACAAGGGCCTCGAGGTCCAGGTCGAGGCCCGCGAGGCCTCCGCCGAGGACGAGCAGAAGGCCCTCGACGAGCTGCGCGGGCGCTTCGGCACCCTCAAGACCGTGGACCGCCCCGCCGCCGAGGGCGACTTCGTCACCCTCGACCTGCAGGCCCTGGTCGACGGCGAGGAGGTCGACGCCGCCAACGACCTGTCCTACCAGGTGGGCGCCGGCACGATGCTCGACGGCATGGACGAGGCCATCACCGGCCTCTCCGCCGACGAGGACGCGACGTTCGAGACCAAGCTCGCCGGCGGCGAGCACAGCGGCGAGGACGCGACCGTCAAGGTCAAGGTCACCGCCGTCAAGGAGCGCGAGCTGCCCGAGGCCGACGACGAGTTCGCCCAGCTGGCCTCCGAGTTCGACACCATCGAGGAGCTCAAGGAGGACCTGAAGAAGCAGGCCGCCGAGGGCACCGTGGTGGAGCAGGGCGTCGAGGCCCGCGACAAGGTCCTGGAGAAGCTGCTGGCCCTCGTGGAGATCCCCGTGCCGCAGGCCGTGATCGACGAGCAGATCGCCCAGCACTTCGACAACCCGCAGGCCGAGGCGGACCACGACACCCCGGACCACCGGGCCGAGGTCCAGAAGAACGCCGAGGACGCCTTCCGCAACGAGATCGTGCTGGACGCGGTCGCCGAGGCCGAGGAGATCGGCGTCGAGCAGTCCGAGCTGATCGACTACATCATCAACATGTCCCAGCAGTACGGCATGGACCCGAACCAGTTCGCCCAGCTGCTGGACTCCTCGGGCCAGGCCGGCCTGATGGTGGGCGAGGTGCGGCGCCGCAAGGCCCTCGCCAAGGTCCTGGAGTACGCGACGGTCACCGACACCGAGGGCAACACGGTGGACCTCTCCGAGTTCGTGCGCCCCCAGGGCGAGGAGCAGGCCGGGGAGCCCGCCGAGGAGGTCGAGCCCGAGGAGACCACCGCGGCCCCGACCCCCGGCACCGAGGAGGAGTCCGCGGACTCGCCCGAGTCCCCGGAGTCCGGCGACTCCCCGGAGTCCGCCGAGTCGGCCGACTCCCCGGACTCCGCCAAGTGAGTTCCTGAGCACGCCCCGAAGGCGCCGCCGTCCCGCCCGGGACGGCGGCGCCTTCGTCCGTCGCGGGGCCCCCGGCGCCGACCATGCGCCATCAGCGAACAACCCGGACGCGGACCGGCCCGGGCCCGGGGCGGGCACTAGTGTTCTGTTCAGAGATCACCGGACCACACGGACGAAAGAGGCACTGTTACATGACCTCCGCTCACGAGTCGCCGTTCGGCTCGACCCACGCAACCTCCACCGGACCGCGCCTGCAGGGCGGCGGCCCGATGGGCGGCCAGGACGACTACGTCTACAACCGGCTGCTCAAGGAGCGCATCATCTGGCTGGGCTCCGAGGTGCGCGACGACAACGCGAACCTCATCTGCTCGCAGATGCTGCTGCTCTCGGCCGAGGACCCGCAGGCGGACATCTTCCTGTACATCAACTCCCCGGGCGGGTCCGTCACCGCCGGCATGGCGATCTACGACACCATGCAGCTCATCCCGAACGACGTGGTCACCGTGGCCACGGGCCTGGCCGCTTCGATGGGCCAGTTCCTGCTCTCCTCGGGCACCAAGGGCAAGCGCTACTCCACCCCGAACGCCCGCATCCTCATGCACCAGCCCTCCGGCGGCATGGGCGGCACGGCCTCGGACATCCGGGTGCAGGCCGAGCTCATCCTGTCGATGAAGCAGCGCCTCGCGGAGCTCACCGCCGAGCAGACCGGCCAGACCCTGGAGACGATCCTGCGGGACAACGACCGCGACAACTGGTTCGACGCCCAGCGCGGCCTCGAGTACGGCTTCTTCGACCACATCGCCAGCTCGGCCGGGTCCATGACCGGTGGCGGCGGGACCATGAAGGACCAGGACACGAAGGACCAGGCGTAGGACCTCGGCGGTCCCACCCATCCACCCGGCACGCTCTTCCAGACCTCCGAGGAACTCAACCATGACCTTCACCCACGGACCCTCGTCCACGGCCGGTTCCGCGGCCGCCCTGCCCACCAGCCGCTACGTGCTCCCCGACTTCGAGGAGCGCACCCCCTACGGGTACCGCCGGCAGAACCCCTACACCAAGCTGTTCGAGGACCGGATCATCTTCCTGGGCGTCCAGGTCGACGACGCCTCGGCCGACGACGTCATGGCCCAGCTGCTCGTGCTCGAGGCGCAGGACGCCGACCGCGACATCACGATGTACATCAACTCCCCGGGCGGGTCGTTCACCGCGATGACCGCCATCTACGACACGATGCAGTTCATCCGGCCCGAGATCCAGACGGTCTGCCTCGGGCAGGCCGCGTCCGCGGCCGCGGTGCTGCTCGCCGGCGGCACCCCGGGCAAGCGACTGGCCCTGCCGAACGCCCGCGTGCTCATCCACCAGCCGGCCATGTCCGGCCAGGGCGGGGGACAGGCCTCGGACATCGAGATCCAGGCCAACGAGATCATGCGCATGCGCGAGTGGCTCGAGGACACCCTGGCCCTGCACTCCGGCAAGACCTCCGAGGAGGTCAACCGGGACATCGAGCGCGACAAGATCCTCACCGCGGCCGCCGCCAAGGAGTACGGGATCGTGGACCACGTCCTGGAGTCCCGCAAGATCCACAAGCCCGCGACCGTCACCTCCTGACCCGGGCAGCCCGCCCGACCGCACCCCGGTGTTGGGGCGGGGCCCGGTCCTCGCCTATCCTGGACGAGGATTTCCCGTACCCGACCGGAGGACTGTTTCATGGCGCGCATCGGCGAGACCGCGGACCTGCTCAAGTGCTCCTTCTGCGGCAAGAGCCAGAAGCAGGTCCGCAAGCTCATCGCGGGCCCGCGCGTCTACATCTGCGACGAGTGCATCGAGCTGTGCAACGAGATCATCGAGGAGGAGCTGAGCGAGGTCAAGGACCTCGAGCAGCAGGAGCTCCCCACGCCCCACGAGATCTACCAGCACCTCCACCAGTACGTGATCGGCCAGGAGACCGCCAAGCGCGCGCTGGCCGTGGCCGTGTACAACCACTACAAGCGGGTCCGGGCCGGGGAGAACGGCAAGCCCCTGTCCCTGGCCACGGCTGCCGGTGACGAGGACGTCGAGATCGCGAAGTCCAACATCCTGCTGGTCGGGCCCACCGGCTCCGGCAAGACGTACCTGGCGCAGTCGCTGGCGCGCCGGCTGGACGTGCCCTTCGCCGTCGCGGACGCCACGTCCCTCACGGAGGCCGGCTACGTCGGAGAGGACGTCGAGAACATCCTGCTCAAGCTCATCCAGGCCGCCGACTACGACGTCAAGCGGGCCGAGACGGGCATCATCTACATCGACGAGATCGACAAGATCTCGCGCAAGTCCGAGAACCCCTCGATCACCCGCGACGTCTCCGGGGAGGGCGTGCAGCAGGCGCTGCTGAAGATCCTCGAGGGCACCGTGGCGTCGGTGCCGCCGCAGGGCGGGCGCAAGCACCCGCAGCAGGAGTTCATCCAGATCGACACCACCAACGTCCTGTTCGTCGTGGCCGGGGCGTTCGCCGGCCTCGAGGACATCGTGGAGTCCCGGGCCGGGCGCACGAGCATCGGCTTCGGCGCGGAGCTCAAGCAGGCGGGGACCCGGGACGAGGTGATGGCCGACGTCATGCCGGAGGACCTGCTGAAGTTCGGCCTGATCCCCGAGCTCATCGGCCGCCTGCCCGTGGTGACCACGCTGCGCGAGCTGTCGGTGGCCGACCTCGCCCGCATCCTCACCGAGCCGCGCAACGCGCTCGTGAAGCAGTACAAGAAGATGTTCCAGCTGGACGGGGTCGAGCTCACGTTCGACCCCGAGGCGCTGACGGCCGTGGCCGAGCTCGCGATCAAGCGGGGCACGGGCGCCCGCGGGCTGCGCGCCATCCTGGAGGACGTGCTCCAGCCCGTCATGTTCGAGCTCCCCAGCCGGGACGACATCGCCGCCGTGCTGGTGACCGCGGAGGCCGTGGCCAAGCAGGCCGAGCCGGAGGTCATCACCCACGAGATGATCCGCGAGGAGCAGAACCGGAACAAAACCGCCTGATCCGTGGCTTCTACCCGGTGACGCGTCCGCCACCCCCGGCGGACGCCCGCACGAGAGGAAGCTGATGACGGACAAGGTGGAGTTCTGGTTCGACCCCGCGTGCCCCTGGGCGTGGATGACCTCCCGCTGGATGCTCGAGGTGGAGAAGGTCCGCGACGTCGAGGTGGACTGGCGGATCATGTCGCTGGCCGTCCTCAACGAGGGGCGCGACGAGCTGCCGGAGGACTACAGGACGTTCCTGCAGAAGGCGTGGGGCCCCGTCCGCGTGGTCGTCGCCGCCCGTGAGGAGCACGGCCCCGAGCACGTCAAGGCGCTCTACGACGCCATGGGCACCCGGCTCCACCCGGGCGGGCAGAAGGACTTCGGCGCCGTGATCGCCGAGTCCCTGGCCGAGGTCGGCCTCCCGGCCGGGCTGGCCGCCGCCGCGGACACCGACCGCTGGGACGACCTGGTCCGGGCCTCGCAGAAGGAGGCGCAGGACCGGGTGGGCGACGACGTCGGCACCCCCGTGATCGCCGTGAACGGCACGGCCTTCTTCGGGCCCGTCATGTCCCCGGCGCCCACGGGCGAGGAGGCCGGCCGGATCTTCGACGGCGCCGTGCTGCTGGCCGGCTACCCGGGGTTCTTCGAGCTCAAGCGCTCCCGCACCGCGGAGCCGGTCTTCGACTGAGTCCTGTCCCCGGGGACCGCACGCGCGGACCCGCCGGGGACGCACGAGGGCCCGGCCGCCGCGGCGGCCGGGCCCTCGTGCTGCGCTCCGCGCGGTCCTACCGGGCCGGCTCCTCCGCCGGGACCAGCTCGACGTCGCGCACGGCCAGGCCCTCCGGCCCGGCGACGAGCACGAGCTCGGCGGCGTTGCCCGCGGCCCTGAGGTCGCCCAGGCCCGCCTCGAGACGGGCCACGTCCTCGGGGGAGGCCGTGATGGTCGCCGAGCGCACCGCGGTGCGCTGCTTGACCTTGGCCTCCGACTTCGCCTTGCGCAGTCCGGAGAGGGCCTCGCCCACGGTCGTGAGCACCTCCGGGTCGGCGTCGGCCACGGCCTCCGCGAAGCCCTCGGCGCTCGGCCAGGCCGCCTGGTGCACGGAGCCGGAGCGCCACCAGGACCAGACCTCGTCCGTGGCGAACGGCAGGACGGGGGCGAACAGGCGCAGCAGCGCGTCGAGGGTCGTGGCGAGCGCCGCGTGCACGGACGCCTGCGCAGCCTCCCCGCGGGCGCCGTAGGCGCGGTCCTTGACGAGCTCGACGTAGTCGTCGGTGAAGGTCCAGAAGAACTGCTCGGTGAGCTGCAGGGCGCGGGCGTACTCGTAGTCCCGGAACGCCTGGGTGGCGCGCTCCACGACCGTGCCCAGCTGGGCGAGCAGCGCCCGGTCGACGGGGTCGGTCACGACGTCCGTGGACGCCCCGGCGCCGAGCACGGAGGCCTCGGTGACGCCCTGGGCGAGGACGAACTTCGAGGCGTTGAGCAGCTTGATGGCCAGCCGGCGGCCGATCTTCATCTGCCCCTCGTCGTAGGCGGTGTCCGCGCCCAGGCGGGCGGACGCGGCCCAGTAGCGCACCGCGTCGGCCCCGTAGTTCTCGAGCACCTCCGTGGGGACCACCACGTTGCCCTTGGACTTGGACATCTTCTTGCGGTCCGGGTCGAGGATCCACCCGGAGAGCGCGGTGTTGGTCCAGGGCACCGTGCCGGCCAGCGACTCGGAGCGCACCACCGTGGAGAACAGCCAGGTCCGGATGATGTCGTGGCCCTGGGGCCGGAGGTCCATCGGGAAGGTGTTGGCGTGCAGCCGCTCGTCGAACGCCCAACCCGTGGCGATCTGGGGGGTCAGCGAGGACGTGGCCCAGGTGTCGAGCACGTCCGGGTCGCCCGTGAAGCCGTGCGGCCGGTCCCGCTGGGACTCGTCGAAGCCGGGGGCGGGGTCGGCGGCCGGGTCCACGGGCAGCTGGTCGAGGGCGGGCAGGACGGGGGCGTCGTAGTCCGGGTTGCCGTCGCCGTCGAGCCGGTACCAGACCGGGAACGGCACCCCGAAGAAGCGCTGGCGGGAGATCAGCCAGTCGCCGTGCAGGCCCTCGATCCAGTTCTCGTACCGGGAGCGCATGAACGCCGGGTGCCAGTCCATCTCGCGGCCGCGCGCCAGCAGCGCCTCGCGCCGCTCGGCGTCGCGGCCGCCGTTGCGGATGTACCACTGGCGGGAGGTCACGACCTCGAGGGGCTTGTCGCCCTTCTCGTAGAAGTTCACCGGGTGCATGACCTTCCGGGGCTCGCCCGCCAGGTCCCCGGACGCGCGGAGCATCTCCACGACGGCCTGCTGGGCCGAGAACACGGTCTTGCCGGCCACCTCGGCGTAGTGCTCGGCCGGGGCGCCGGCGGCGATCCACTCGGGGGTCTCACCCGCGAAGCGGCCGTCGCGGCCGATCAGCGCGCGGGTGGGCAGGTCCAGCTCCCGCCACCAGGTGACGTCGGTGAGGTCGCCGAAGGTGCAGATCATGGCGATCCCGGAGCCCTTGTCCGGCTTGGCCAGCGGGTGCGCCCGGACCTCGACCTCGACGTCGAACAGCGGGGAGCGCACCGTGGTGCCGAACAGCGGCTGGTACCGCTCGTCGTCGGGGTGCGCCACGAGGGCCACGCACGCCGGCAGCAGCTCGGGGCGGGTGGTCTCGATGTGCACCGGCTCGCCGTCGGGACGGTGGAAGGCCACGCGGTGGTAGGTCCCCTCGCGCTCCCGGTCCTCGAGCTCGGCCTGGGCGACCGCCGTGCGGAAGGTGACGTCCCACAGGGTGGGGGCCTCGGCCATGTAGGCGTTGCCGGCCTCGAGGTCCTGGAGGAAGGCGCGCTGGGAGACCGCCCGCGAGCGGGCGTCGATGGTGCGGTAGGTGCGGGTCCAGTCCACGGACAGGCCCAGCGTGGAGAACAGGTGCTCGAAGACCTTCTCGTCCTCGACCGCCAGCTCCTCGCACAGCTCGATGAAGTTCCTGCGGGAGACCACGTCCCAGTCGCGCTGGTTCTTCGCGGGCTTCTCCGGCGGGCGGTAGCCCTCCACATAGGGCCGGGTGGGGTCGCAGCGCACGCCGTAGTAGTTCTGCACGCGGCGCTCGGTGGGCAGCCCGTTGTCGTCCCAGCCCAGCGGATAGAACACGTTCTTGCCGCTCATCCGCTGGAACCGGGCGATCACGTCGGTCTGCGTGTAGGAGAACATGTGGCCGACGTGCAGGGAGCCGGAGGCGGTCGGCGGGGGAGTGTCGATCGAGTAGACCTGCTCGCGGGTCGTGTCCTCGTCGAACGCGTAGGTGCCCTCCTCGCGCCACGTGCGCGAGTACTTCTGCTCCAGACCCTCCAGCGCGGGCTTCTCGGGAACGGTCACGGGCGTGGTGGCGGGCGTGGTCTCCGGTGCGGTTCCGGGCGTGTCTGTGCCCTGCGTGTTGTCAGCCATGCGGACCAGTCTCTCACGAGCCCCGGGGCGGGCCCCGACGCCCCGGTCCTTGGGCGGTGCCCGGTGCCCGGCTAGCGTGGGGCCCATGACCGATCAGCAGAGTCCGCACACGCACACCGGCCGGGTCGCCGTCGTCACCGGCGCCTCGACCGGCATCGGGGAGGCCACCGCGCGCGAGCTGCGCCGCAGCGGCTGGACCGTCTACGCGGTGGCCCGCCGCGCCGAGCGCCTGGAGGCGCTGGCCCGGGAGACGGGAGCCATCCCCGCCCCGTGCGACATCACCTCGGACGCCGACGTGGACGCCCTCCGGGACCAGGTGCTGGAGGAGCAGGGCCGCGTGGACGCGCTGCTCAACATCTCCGGCGGCGCCCGCGGCACCGACCGGGTGGCCGAGGCCGGCACCGAGGACTGGGAGTGGATGTACCAGGTCAACGTGCTCGGCACGATGCGCCTGACCCGGGCCTTCCTCCCCGCCCTGCGCGAGAACGGCGAGGGCACCGTCCTGAACCTCACGTCCCTCGCGGCGCACCGGGCCTACGAGGGCGGCGGCGGCTACAACGCCGCGAAGTACGCCCAGCGGGCCATGACGGAGGCGCTGCGGCTCGAGGAGGCCGAGCACAACGTGCGCGTGGTCGAGATCGCCCCGGGCCTCGTGCACACCCCCGAGTTCTCGCTCAACCGCCTCGGCGGGGACCAGCAGGCCGCGGAGCAGGTCTACGCGGGCGTGGACAAGCCCCTCACCGCCGAGGACGTCGCCCAGGTGTGCATCTTCGCGGTGAACCTGCCGCACCACGTGGACCTCGACACCGTGACCGTCAAGCCGGTCGCCCAGGCGGCCCCGCACAAGATGATCCGCCGCTCGTAGCCCCCTGCTCGTAGCCCCCGCCGAGATTGCGGCTGTCGGCGACCCGGCGAGCCCGGGTCGCCGACAGCCGCGACCTCGGCGGGCTGCCGGGTGGGTTAAGATGGGGGCAGTCATCGCGGCGTCGATCCGGCCATCACCGGGGAGCCTTCGGAAGAACAGGGCCCCCGGGCCCCCAGTAGAACCGAACGGGTAAGCCCGTCACAGCAGTCACGAGCGGCGGCCCGCGTCCCCCCGGGGACCGGGGCGCAAGCGAGGTGGTACCGCGTTCCGCCCCGGGCGACCGGCCGGCAGCGTCCTTGCACCCTGACCCGCACGAGCAGCACCGACGTCAGAACGAGGATGGACCCCGTGTCAGACCAGCCCGTCTACCCCAAGGCGACCACCGACCCCGAGGCCCGCGGCGTCCCCGCGGCGCCCGCGTTCCCCGCCGTCGAGGAGCGCGTCCTGGCCTACTGGGCGCAGGACCGTACGTTCCAGGCCAGCGTGGACCAGCGCGATCCCGGCCGGGACGGCGCCAACGAGTTCGTGTTCTACGACGGCCCGCCCTTCGCCAACGGCCTGCCGCACTACGGCCACCTCCTCACGGGCTACGTCAAGGACCTCGTGGCCCGGTACCAGACCCAGCAGGGGCGCCGGGTGGAGCGCCGCTTCGGCTGGGACACCCACGGCCTGCCCGCCGAGCTGGAGGCGATGAAGCAGCTCGGGATGGCGGACAAGCAGGAGATCGAGCGGATGGGCGTCGCGGCGTTCAACGACGCCTGCCGGTCCTCCGTGATGAAGTACGCCTCCGAGTGGCAGGACTACGTCACCCGCCAGGCGCGCTGGGTCGACTTCGACAACGACTACAAGACCCTCAACCCGGACTACATGGAGTCCGTGATCGCGGCGTTCAAGGCGCTCGACGACAAGGGCCTCGTCTACTCCGGCTACCGCGTCCTGCCGTACTGCTGGAAGGACGAGACCCCGCTGTCCAACCACGAGCTGCGGATGGACGACGACGTCTACCAGGACCGCCAGGACCAGACGGTCACCGTCACGTTCCCGGTGCTCGACGACGCCTCGTGGGCGGTCCGGCCCGAGCTGGCCGCCGAGCTCGCCGGGGTCGAGGCCCTCGCCTGGACCACCACCCCCTGGACGCTGCCCACCAACCAGGCGATCGCCGTGGGCCCCGGGATCGTCTACGCCGTGGTCCCCGGCGCGGGGGAGCTCGCGGGCCGGCGCTTCCTGGTCGCCGAGGAGCTGCTGGGCGCCTACGCCAAGGACCTCGGCTACGGGGACGCCGAGGACCCGGCTTCGGCCGCGGCCGCCGCCGTGACCGCCCGGCACCCCGGCGCGGACCTCGAGGGGCTGCGCTACCAGCGGCTGTGGGACTACTTCGCCGACGCCGAGCGCTTCGGCACGGGCACGTCCTGGCAGTTCGTCGTGGCCGACTACGTCACCACGACCGACGGCACCGGGCTGGTGCACCAGGCGCCCGCCTACGGCGAGGACGACCAGAACGTCTGCGCCCGCTACGACATCCCCGTGGTGCTCTCCCTCGACGAGTCGGGGGTGTTCTACCGGCTCTTCGAGGACGAGCGGCTCGCCCCGGGGGCGCCCCTGGCCGGGATCGCCGGGCGCAACGTCTTCGACAGGGACGTGGCGCGCACGGTGATCCGGGACCTCAAGGCGCAGGACCGGCTGGTCCGGCAGGCCACCTACGAGCACCCGTACCCGCACTGCTGGCGCTGCCGCAATCCGCTCATCTACCGGGCCGTGTCCTCCTGGTTCGTGGAGGTCACCCGGATCAAGGAGCGGATGGTCGAGCTCAACCAGCAGATCCACTGGATCCCGGAGAACGTCAAGGACGGCCAGTTCGGCAAGTGGCTGGAGAACGCCCGCGACTGGTCGATCTCCCGCAACCGCTACTGGGGCTCGCCCATCCCGGTCTGGGAGTCCGACGACCCCGAGCACCCGCGCCGCGACGTCTACGGCTCCCTCGCCGAGCTGGAGGCCGACTTCGGCCGCCTGCCGGTCAACGACCGGGGCGAGGTCGACCTGCACCGGCCGTGGATCGACGAGCTGACCCGCCCGAACCCCGACGACCCGACCGGCCGCGCCACGATGCGGCGCGTGCCCGAGGTGCTGGACGTGTGGTTCGACTCCGGGTCGATGCCGTACGCGCAGGTGCACTACCCGATGGAGAACCGGGAGTGGTTCGAGACCCACAACCCCGGCGACTTCATCGTGGAGTACATCGGCCAGACCCGAGGCTGGTTCTACACGCTGCACATCCTGGCCACGGCGCTGTTCGACCGGCCCGCGTTCCGCAACGTCATCAGCCACGGGATCGTGCTGGGCTCCGACGGGCAGAAGATGTCGAAGTCCCTGCGCAACTACCCGGACGTCAACGAGGTCCTGGACCGGGACGGCGCCGACGCGATGCGCTGGTTCCTGATGTCCAGCCCCATCCTGCGCGGCGGGAACCTGGTCGTGACCGAGCAGGGCATCCGGGACGGCGTGCGCCAGATGATGCTGCCGCTGTGGAACGTGTACCACTTCTTCGGTCTCTACACGAACGCCGCGAACGGGGGCGCCGGCTACGAGGCACGGACCCGCCACGAGTCCGGGAACGTGATGGACCGCTTCGTGCTCGCCGCCACCGGCCGGCTCGTGACGGACGTGCAGGACGCCTTCGACCGCTACGACGTCTCGGGCGCCGCGGAGCACCTGCGCTCCTACATGGACACGCTGACCAACTGGTACGTGCGCCGCTCCCGGGACCGGTTCTTCGACGAGGACACCGTCGCCTTCGACGTGCTGTACACGTGCCTGGAGACGGTCTGCCGGGTGGCAGCCCCGCTGCTGCCGCTGGTCGCCGAGGAGATCTGGCGCGGGCTGACCGCCGGGCGCTCGGTGCACCTGACCGACTGGCCGGACGCCTCGCTGTTCCCGGCCGAGGCCGGCCTGGTGGCGCGCATGGAGACGACCCGCACCATCTGCTCCAACGGCTCCGCGCTGCGCAAGGCCCACCAGCTGCGCGTGCGCCAGCCGCTGGCCGGGATGACCGTGGTGGTGCCCGGGGGCGACGAGCTCGCCGGCACCTTCGAGCGCATCGTCGCGGACGAGCTGAACCTGAAGTCCGTGACCCTGCTGGACGCCGCCGAGGCCTCCGCGGAGCAGTTCGGCATCTCCCAGCAGCTCAAGGTGAACGCCCGCGCCGCGGGCCCGCGCCTGGGCAAGGGCGTGCAGGCCGTGATCAAGGCCGCCAAGGCGGGGGACTGGTCCACCGCGGAGGACGGCACCGTCACCGCCGGCGGGGTGGCGCTGCAGGAGGGCGAGTACGAGCTCGAGACCGTCGTGGCCCAGGACGCGGCCGCCGGCTCGCGCGCCGTGGCCGTCCTGCCCGGCGGCGGGTTCCTCGTCCTCGACACCGAGCTCACCCCCGAGCTCGAGGCCGAGGGCACGGCCCGGGACATGGTCCGGGCGATCCAGCAGGCCCGCAAGGACGCCGCTCTCCAGGTCTCCGACCGGATCCGCACGGTCGTGACCGCGGACGAGCGGACGGTCGCCGCGCTCGAGGCCAATCGCGGGCTCGTGGCGGGCGAGACGCTCTCCGCGGAGCTCGAGCTGCGCGTGGGCGAGCCGTCCGTGGCGGTGACCGTCGTGGGGACTGCGGCCGGGCGTCCGGCCGGCACCGCTGTCGACGCCGGGGCGGTGCAGGCGTGAGCGCCCCGTTCGCGGAGACCGGCGGCGCGGAGACGGTCGAGGAGGTCTACGCCCGGCTGCTCGAGCGCGCCCCCGAGAACCGGATGGCCCCGCGCCTGGACGCGATGCGCCGGACCATGGAGGTCCTCGGCGAGCCGCAGCGCGCCGCCCCGGTGATCCACCTGACCGGCACCAACGGCAAGACCTCGACCGCCCGGATGATCGAGGCCCTGCTGCTCGCCCACGACCTGCGGGTGGGCCGCTACACGAGCCCCCACCTCTCCCGGGTCACCGAGCGGATCAGCGTGGACGGCGCGCCCGTCGACGACGCGACGTTCGTGCGCGTGTACGGCGAGATCGCCCCGTACCTCGGCTTCGTGGACGCCGAGCTGGCCGAGCGGGGCGAGCCCCGGCTCAGCTACTTCGAGACCGTCACGGCGCTCGCGTTCGCGGTCTTCGCGGACGCGCCGGTCGACGTCGTCGTCCTCGAGGTGGGCATCGGCGGCTCCTGGGACGCCACGAACGTGGCCGACGCCGTGGTCTCCGTGGTCACGCCCGTCGACCTCGACCACACCGACATGCTCGGCGACACGCTCGCCGAGATCGCCGCCGAGAAGGCCGGGATCCTCAAGCCGGGCGGGTTCCTCGTCTCCGCCGCCCAGGACCCGGAGGCCGCCGAGGTGCTGCTCGCCCGGGCCCGGGAGCTCGGGATCCCGTTCCGGTTCGGCGGCGTCGAGTTCGGCGTGGAGTCCCGCGCCACGGCCGTGGGCGGGCAGGTGCTCGACCTGCAGGGCCTGGCCGGACGGTACCCCGAGGTCCTGCTGCCGCTGTTCGGCGCGCACCAGGCGGAGAACGCCGCGCTGGCCGTCGCCGCCGTGGAGGCCTTCCTGGGCGGCGGGGACAAGGAGCTCAGCCCCGAGCTGGTCCGCACCGGACTCGGCGCCGTCGAGTCCCCGGGGCGGCTGGAGCTGGCCCGCAAGGCGCCCCCGGTGGTGCTCGACGCCGCGCACAACCCGCACGGGCTCACGGCCGCGGCGGCCGCCCTCAAGGAGGCCTTCACGTTCGGGAAGCTCAATCTCGTGGTGGGGGTGCTCCAGGAGAAGGACGCCGAGGCGATGCTGCGGGTCCTGCTGGACGAGTACGAGGAGTTCCACACCGAGTTCTGGTTCACCCGGTCCTCCTCGCCGCGGGCGGTCGACCCGCAGGAGCTCGTGGAGCTCGCCGTGGACCTCGGCTTCCCGGAGGACGTGGTCCACGCCGTGCCCCAGCTCGACGACGCGATGACCGAGGCCGTCCAGGACGCCGCCGCCCGCCCGGAGTTCGACGGCGCCGTGCTGGTCACGGGCTCGATCACCGTGGTCGGCGAGGCCCGCACGCTGCTGGGGCTGTGACCGTGCCCCGCGTCCCCCGCCACCCCCGCCCCCCGCACCACTCGCAGGAGAGGACCCGTTCCCCGTGGCACGCATGAGCAGAGCCCAGCGCGGCAGGCCCTCCGGGCAGCCCGGGCGTCGGCGCTCGATCCGCACGATGTTCGCCTCCTCCGTGCTGGTCATGGAGGCGTTCATCGCGTTCTTCGCCGCCCTCACCGCCTACGGAGTGCTCGGCCGCGAGCTCGCGGACGGGGCACGCGTGGCGGTCCTGGCGGGCGGGACCGCGCTCGCCCTGGTCATGGGGCTGGCCCCCGCCGTGCTGGGCCGGCCCTGGGGGTACACCGTCGGGTGGGTCCTGCAGGGGGTGCTCCTGGCCACGGGCCTCGTGCTCCCCACGATGTTCTTCGTGGGCGGGCTGTCCGTGCTCGCCTGGTGGTACGCCGTGCGCACCGGGGCGCGGCTGGACCGGGAGAACGCCGCCCGCGACGCCGCCCAGGCGCAGTGGGAGCGGGAGCACCCGGACGGTTAGGCTGAGCACCGACATCCCGGATCCCCACCTCGGAAGGACTCCCATGACCACGGAACGCACCCTCGTCCTCGTCAAGCCCGACGGCGTGGCCCGCGGCCTCACCGGCGAGGTGCTCGCCCGGATCGAGACGAAGGGCTATCGCCTCGTGGAGCTGCGGCTGCTGCACGCGGAGCGCTCGGTGCTCGAGCAGCACTACGCGGAGCACCGCGGAAAGCCGTTCTACGAGCCGCTCGTCGAGTTCATGCTGAGCGGCCCGGTCGTGGCCGCCGTCGTCGAGGGCCACCGGGTGATCGAGGGCTTCCGCTCCCTGGCCGGGACCACCGAGCCGACCACCGCCGCGCCGGGCACCATCCGTGGGGACCTCGGCCGGGACTGGGGCGGAAAGGTCCAGCAGAACCTCGTGCACGGCTCCGACTCCCCGGAGTCGGCCGAGCGCGAGATCGGCATCTGGTTCGCCTGATCCCGGTCCCACCGACGACGACGGCCTCCGCCCGGACCGGGCGGAGGCCGTCGTCGTCCGGGCCGGGGCCGGCGGGGTCCTGTCTCAGGCCGGTCTCAGGCCGGGAAGATGACCCCGGCGAAGCGCACGAGCACCGTCCCGAAGATCAGCACCAGCAGGGCCGCGGAGACGAACCACGCCCACGGTTCGGCGGCGCGCGCCAGACCGGCGGGCGCCGGCAGCACCCCGGCGCGCAGGTTGCGGGCCGTGGTCCGCACCACCAGTACGGTCTGCATCACCCACACGAGCATGCAGTACAGGCACAGGGCGTTGATCTCGAACGTGGTCTGCCACCACAGCCACAGCACGAAGACCCAGCCGAGGGTCACCCCGAGCTGCAGGCCCCACCAGTACCAGGCGGCGAACCGGGCGCCGGCCAGCACCGCAAGCGCCACGGCCACGACCACCGCGTAGGCCACGATGCCGATGAAGGGGTTGGGGAAGCCGAACGCCTCCGCCTGCGGCGTGCGCATGACGGTGCCGCAGGACAGCCACGAGTTGATGTCGCAGCTGGTGCGGTGCCCGGCGTCCAGGAAGAGCTGGAGCCGCTCGTACACCAGGGTGGCGGCGCCGTAGAAGCCCAGGACCGCGGTCACGAGCGCCACGAGCCCCCAGCGCCGGTCGGCGCGGGGGTCGTGGCCGGGAGGTGCGGCGGGGGAGTCGTCGAGAGCGGACGGAGTGGAGGTCACACGCCGATCCTAGGCGATGCCTCCTCCGGCCCTCCCGGTCCCCGGCCGGAGTAACCCGGGAGGACCCGGGGAGGATGCCGGGCGCGTGACGGGAGGTCGCAACAGGACCGCGGGACGATCGCGGGAGGGTTGCGGGAGGGTTGCGGGCCGTGACAGGGCCAATCCGGCCCGGACCGGGACGTCTGTGAGATACTGGCCACGGTCGAGCCCGCCCGTACGCGGGATCTCGGCCCAGTCGGACTTCGACCCCAGGTCGGCAGGACCCGCGGCTCTCATCGGATTGAGCGCGTCCGCCGCCGGCTCAAGACCGTTGCCCTCGTGAGCAGCGGCTCGAAGCCCCGGACTGGCTCGTTGCCGTCCCCGCCCGTTCGCGAGGTGTGCGGGACGCGACGGGTACGCACAGGACTTCTGGCCGCCGCGTGGACCCCCACCGGCGATACGCCGACCAAGCCGCCGCGGGGACCGGGTACGGACGGCGTACCGCGGCAGGAGCACAGCTGTATATGGATGCCGAACAGGAGAACCAGGTCGGGGCGCAGGACGCCCTGGACGCTGGTCAGCAGAACACATCGCACGACGCGCCCCGGGACCTCCCGGTAGCGGAGGAAATGGTGCAGGACCCCGCCCCCGAGGCCCCGGCCGACGCGCCGGGCACCGGGTCGGAGACTGATCCCGTCACGGAGCCGGGCACTGAGCGGGCCGCCGCGTCGGTCACAGAGCCGGACGCCGCGCCGATCACGGAGCCGGACGCCGCGTCGGTCACAGAGCCGGACGCCGCGCCGATCACGGAGCCGGACGCCGCGCCGGTCACAGAGCCGGACGCCGCGCCGATCACGGAGCCGGGCACTGAGCCGGTCGCTGGGGTCGCAGAACCGGGTACTGAGCCGGTCGTGGAGCCGGAGACCGAGCTGGGCACGGGGCCGATCACGGAGTCGGACCCCGAGCCGGTTGCCGCGTCGGTCGCAGAGACAGGCACCGAGCCGGTCGCCGATCCGGACCCTGAGCCGGTCGTGGAGCCGGACAGAGCCGCGGCCGCCGGGACCGACACCCTCGACGTCGCGCCGGGGACTGCTGTTCCCGGCGACGAGCGACCCGGAGCGGTGGCCGAGGAGGCCGCCGCGCCCGGGCACCCGGCGCCGGGCACGCCCGGTGCCGAGGAGGCTGCCGAAGGCGTCGAGCCCGCCGGTGAGGCGGAGGACCTGGGCACCGGGACGGACGCCCCGGTCGAGGACCCGACGAGCGGTCGCGAACAGGGCCACGCCCGGGACACCGACGCCGTGGGAGCCGGGAACGGGGCCACCGACGACCGGAACGCCGGCAACGGGAATGCCGACGGCGGGGGTGCCGGAAACGAGACCACCGACGACCGGAACATCGGCAACGGGAATGCCGACGCCGAGGGTGCCGGGAACGGGGCCAACGACGACCGGAACGCCGGCAACGGGACCACCGACGACGAGAACACCGGCGACCGGAATGCCGACGCCGAGGGCACCGACGGCGACGAGCCGCGCACGGCGCTGTCCGCCGCCGTGGCGGCGACCTCGCTGATGTTCCACGCCCCGGACCTCGACGAGCTGCGCGAGGCCGCTCAGCAGCGCGCGGCCCGCCGCCGCGAGGCGCGGCGCCGCCAGCAGGAGGAGAACGCCTCCGCCGAGGACCCGGGCGACGGTCCCGAGGAGCCGGACACGGCCGAGCTCGCCGACGAGGGCGAGGAGGCCGGACAGGGCTCGGGCGGGGGCACCACCAGCCGCCGGCGCCGTCGCCGCCGCCGCGGCGAGGTCGACATGGAGCTCGTGGGCGGCAGCGACGACGACCCGCCCAACACCGTGACGCGGGTCCGGGCGCCGCGCGCCGCGGACTCCGCCACGGTCGACGAGGTCGTGGCCGTGAAGGGCTCCACGCGGCTCGAGGCCAAGAAGCAGCGCCGGCGCGAGTCCCGCCAGACCGGCCGCCGCCGCCAGGTGATCACCGAGGCGGAGTTCCTGGCCCGCCGCGAGTCCGTCGAGCGGCAGATGCTGGTGCGGCAGAAGGACAACCGGATCCAGATCGGCGTCCTGGAGGACGGCGTCCTGGCCGAGCACTTCGTCTCGCACACCCAGCAGGACTCCCTGATCGGCAACGTCTACGTGGGCAAGGTGCAGAACGTGCTGCCGTCCATGGAGGCCGCGTTCATCGACATCGGCCGCGGCCGCAACGCCGTGCTGTACGCCGGCGAGGTCAACTGGGACGCGTCGCGGCTCGAGGGCGGGCCCCGCCGGATCGAGGTCGCGCTGAAGTCCGGGGACTCGGTCCTGGTGCAGGTCACCAAGGACCCGGTCGGGCACAAGGGTGCGCGGCTCACGAGCCAGATCTCCTTGCCCGGCCGGTACCTGGTCTACGTCCCGGGCGGGTCGATGACCGGGATCTCCCGGAAGCTGCCCGACGTCGAGCGTGCCCGGCTGAAGAAGATCCTCAAGGACCGGCTGCCGGACGGGGCGGGAGTCATCGTGCGCACCGCGGCCGAGGGGGCCTCCGAGCAGGAGCTCACCCACGACATCAACCGGCTGCGCGCCCAGTGGGAGCAGATCCAGGAGCGGGCCGGCTCGACGAAGACGCTGCCGCCCGAGATGCTCTACGCGGAACCGGACCTGACGATCAAGACCGTCCGCGACGTCTTCAACGAGGACTTCACCACCATGGTCGTCCAGGGCGACGAGGCGTGGGACAACATCGAGGCGTACGTGACCTACGTCGCGCCGGACCTGCTCGACCGGCTCCAGAAGTGGGACGAGGACGAGGACCTGTTCGTGAACTACCGCGTGGAGGAACAGATCCAGAAGGCACTCGAGCGCAAGGTCTTCCTGCCGTCGGGCGGCTCGCTCGTGATCGACCGGACCGAGGCGATGACGGTGGTCGACGTGAACACCGGCAAGTTCACCGGCTCCGGCGGCAACCTCGAGGAGACCGTCACCAAGAACAACCTGGAGGCGGCCGAGGAGATCGTCCGGCAGCTGCGGCTGCGGGACATCGGCGGGATCATCGTGATCGACTTCATCGACATGGTGCTCGAGTCCAACCGGGACCTCGTGCTGCGCCGGCTGGTGGAGTGCCTCGGCCGGGACCGCACCAAGCACCAGGTGGCGGAGGTGACCTCGCTGGGGCTCGTGCAGATGACGCGCAAGCGCATGGGCACCGGCCTGCTCGAGGTGTTCTCCGAGCCGTGCGAGCACTGCGCCGGTCGCGGCGTGGTGGTCCACGACCACCCGCTCGAGGGTCGCTCCGGCGGCGCCACGGGCGAGTCGCGCGACCAGCGGCCCAACCGGACGGAGCGCAAGCGCGGCCGCGGGGGCCGGGGCGAGCAGCAGCCGGCCCGGACGGAGCAGCGCTCCGTCGAGCCGGATCCCGCGGAGAAGGCCAAGGCCGAGGCCGCGCGGACGGCGTTCGCGACCATCGCCGCGGCCACCCACCACGAGGAGGCCGTCGCGGAGGAGCCGGCCCGTGCCGAGGAGACCGCCCCGCCGGCGGAGTCCCGGCCCGAGGGTTCGGGGCGCTCCCGGAAGAAGCGGCGCGGCAAGCGCAGCCGCAACCGCGGCCAGGGCGCGGACACCGCCGCCGAGCAGCAGCCGGGCACGGGGGAGGAGCCCGCCGCGTCCGCACCCGAGCAGGTCTCCGCTGAGGAGACCCCGGCCGGGCAGGGCTCGCGCCTGACGATCAAGGGTGAGGTCATCGAGCTGCCGCAGGGCCACGCCCCCGCGGAGGAGCCCGCCGAGGCCCGGCCGCTGAGCCTGGACTCCCTCGCGGAGGCCTTCGAGCACCCCTCGCCGGACGCGGCCTCCACTCCGCGGGAGCCGGCCGGAACGACGGGCGCCGCTGCGCAGGACACGGCCGCGCAGGACACGGCCGCGCGGGACACCGCCACGGAGGGCGCCCGGGCGGGGACCGCCGGGCAGCGGAGCGCGGGGCGCGCAGGCACGGCGCCGCAGGCTCCCGCCCCGGAGCAGCCGCGGGCGGACGCCGAGCCGGCGCGCCCCCGCCGGCGCTCCCGGCGGGCCTCGGCACCGGAGGCCCGCCCGGGCGAGGCCGAGGTGACCGCCGGGCAGGCGGCCACCGCGGAGGGCGCCCGGCACGAGGCCAAGGCCGTCGCCCAGCGCTCCCCGGAGGAGACCTCGGGCCGCGCGCCGACCGTCGTCGGCGTGGGGGTCAAGGCGGAGGACCTCACCAGCGGCCGGCCCGCCGAGCGCGGCTGAGCCGCCCCCGCGAGCAGCACGACGGAGGACCCCGACCGGAGCGGTCGGGGTCCTCCGTCGTCGTGCGCTCCGCCTCTCTGTCGGGCCGGGCACGGCGCGAGTAGCGTGGTGGCACGACACGCGGGCCGGCCGACCGGGCCGATCCGTCGGATCCCCGGCCCGCAGCCCCGAGGGGACAGCCATGAACAGCAAGCAGATCGTCCTCACCGCCGGCCGCGAGCTCTTCGGCGAGCGGGACGCCTCGGCCATCGACCGGCACTGGGCCCCGGACTACCGGCAGCACTCCGCGCTCGGGGCCGACGGCCGGGACGGCCTCCGCGCGGCGCTCGGGCAGCTGCCGGAGGACTTCCGCATCGACGTCCTGCGGGTGCTCGAGGACGGCGACATGGTCGCGGTCCACTGCGTCTACCACGGGTTCGGACCCGACCCCACGGCAGCGGTGGACGTGTTCCGGGTGTCGGAGGGAAAGATCGCCGAGCACTGGGACGCCCTGGCGCCCCTGCCCGGCGGTTCGGCCGGGACGCACCGGATCGACGGACCACGGCAGATCACCGGGCGCGAGCGCACCGGCGCGAACAAGGCAGCGGTGACCGAGTGGGTGCAGGAGCGGCTCATCGGCGCCGACCGGGACGCCCTCGAGGAGCTGGCCCGCGACCCGCGCTACGTGGAGCACGGCCCCGGCCCGGACGACCGGCTCGCCCGGCGCACCCTGCACCGGGTGCTCGGCGAGGGCGACCTCGTCCTCACCGTCACCGAGGCCCTGCTCGGTCCCGGCGAGGGAGGCGCCGAGCCCGGAGACCGCGTCCCGGCCGCCTGCTACGACCTGTGGCGGGTCTCGGACGGCCGGATCCTCGAGCACTGGGAGGTCTGCCAGCCCGTCCCGGAGCGGATGCCGCACGGCAACGGCTTCTTCTGAGCGTCAGGACGTCCCCACGAGCCCGATGGTGTCGGGCCGTGGGGAGCCGATCACCGGCGTGCCCCTCCGCCCGGACGGCAGCCCCCGAGGGCAGGACGGCCGGAATAACCCGAGCGCCGCGGACGGGGCCCTCCGGCGTCCCGGCGCACCTTCAGCGACTAGACTGGCAGGACACCTGACACGGGGTGCCGCGCGAGCGGCTGAGAACACACCCGTCGAACCTGATCTAGCCAGTACTAGCGAAGGGATGTCGCAGATGCGCGATGCCGTACCCACGTCCGCCGGAACACCGGGAGCCGTCCGGCCGGTACCACCGGACCCCGCGCTCGCCGAGGACGCCGCCGCGGCCCTGGAGGACCTGCGCTCCGCGGCGCCGCTGGTGCAGTGCATCACCAATGCCGTGGTCACCAACTTCACGGCCAACGCGCTGCTCGCCGTGGGCGCGTCCCCGGCGATGACCGACATCCAGGGCGAGGGCGGGGTCTTCGCGGAGCTCGCGGACGGCCTGCTCGTCAACACCGGCACGCCCACCGCCGAGCAGCGCGGCGCCGCCTATGAGGCCGTCGGGGCTCGGCACCGCGCCGGCCGGGCGTGGGTCCTCGATCCCGTGGCGGTGGGCGCCCTGCCCGTGCGCACCGCGCTGGCCCGCGACCTGCTCGAGTTCCGGCCCGCGATCGTGCGCGGCAACGCCTCCGAGATCATGGCTCTCGCCGGCGGCTCCGGCGGGCGGGGCACGGACGCCACGCACGGCGTCGAGGCCGCCCGTGACGCCGCCGCCACGCTCGCCGAGCGGGCCGGCTCGGCGGTGGCCGTGTCCGGGCCCGTGGACCTCGTGCGCTCCCCGGACGGCACCGTCGTCCGCGTCCCGCACGGCACGCCGCTGCTGACCCGCATCACCGGCGGGGGCTGCGCCCTGGGCGCCCTCATGGCCGCATTCACCGCCGTGCGCACGGACCCCGGCGCGGCGGCCGTGGCCGCCACCACGGTGTACACCCTCGCCGCCGAGGACGCGGCCGCCGACGCCTCCGGCCCCGGGTCCTTCGCCGTGGCCCTGCTGGACCGCCTGTACGCCGTGACGCCGGAGCAGGTCGCCGCCCGGGCGGAGCTGGTGCGCGAGGAGGTGGCCCGGTGAGCCCGCGCCTCGATCCCGCGGCCCTGGCCCTGCACCTCGTGACGGACACCGCCCTCAGCGCGCCCCGGCCGGTCCCGGACGTCGTGGCCGCCGCCGTGCGCGGGGGCGCCACCATGGTCCAGGTCCGCGCGAAGGACGCCCCGGTCCGTGATCTCGTCGCCCTGCTGACGGCCGTCGCCGAGCGCGTGGGCCGGCAGGTCCCCGTGCTCGTGGACGACCGCGCGGACGTGTACCTTGCCGCCCGCGCGGCCGGCGCCCCCGTGGCCGGGGTGCACGTCGGGCAGACGGACCTGCCCGTGGCGCTCGCCCGGCGGATCTGCGGCCCCGACGCCGTGCTGGGCCTCAGCGCGGCCACGGCCGAGGAGCTCGACACCGCCTCCGCGCTGCCCGCCGGCACGGTCGACTACCTGGGCGTCGGGGCGGTGCGGGCGACGCGCACCAAGCCCGACCACCCCGAGCCGCTGGGCGTCGAGGGCTTCGCCCGCGCGGCGGCGCGCACCTCTCTGCCCTGCCTGGCCATCGGCGGGGTGCAGGCCGAGGACGCCGCCGCCCTGCGCGCCGCGGGCGCCGCCGGGCTGGCCGTGGTCTCCGGGATCTGCGCCGCTCCCGACCCCGCGGCCGCTGCCGCCCGCTACGTGCGCGCCTTCGGCGCGGCGCCCGCCGAGGAGGTGGCGCTGTGAGCGCACGCGTGCCCCGCGTCCTGGCCGTCGCCGGCACCGACCCCACGGGCGGGGCCGGCCAGCACGCGGACCTCAAGTCGATCGCCGCGATGGGCGGCTACGGGATGAGCGCCGTCACCGCCGTCGTCGTGCAGAACACCGTGGGCGTGCGCGCCATCCACGTCCCGCCGGTCGAGTTCCTCACCGCCCAGCTCGAGGCGGTCGCCGAGGACGTCGAGATCGACGCCGTCAAGATCGGGATGCTCGGCTCCGTGCCGGTCATCGAGGCCGTCACCCGGTGGCTCGGAGCCCACCGGCCCCCGGTCGTGGTCCTGGACCCCGTCATGGTCGCGACCTCCGGGGGGCGCCTGCTCGAGCCCGACGCCGAGGACGCCCTGCGCTCGATGCTGGGCCTCGCCGACCTGATCACCCCGAACCTGCAGGAGCTCGCCGTGCTGGCAGGCGAGGACACGGCGTCGTCGTGGGAGGAGGCCCTCGCGCAGGGCCACCGCGTGGCCCGCGCCCACGGGACCCTGGTGCTCGTCAAGGGCGGGCACCTCACCGGGGACCGGACCCCGGACGCCCTCGTGGGCCCGGACGCCCCGGAGCCCCTCGTGGCGTTCGACGGCGTCCGGGTGCCCACCGAGAACTCGCACGGCACCGGGTGCTCCCTCTCCTCGGCCCTGGCCACCCTCCAGGCCCGGCACGGGGACTGGCCCCGGAGCCTGCGGATCGCCCGGGACTGGCTGCGCGGGGCCCTCGAGACCTCCGGGGAGCTCTCCGTCGGCCACGGGAGCGGGCCCGTCCACCACTTCCACCACGTCCAGCACGCCCTCGAGACCTGGGGCACCGTGCCGGAGCGGTTCAGCGACGAGCTGTGGGAGGCCTCCGCGGCCTTGCGGCGGGAGATCGAGGAGCTCGAGTTCGTGCGCCGCCTCGGGGACGGGCGGCTCGAGCCGGACCGCTTCCTCGCCTACCTCGACCAGGACCTGCAGTACCTCGACGGCTACAGCAGGGCGCTCGCCCTGCTGGCGGCACGGGCGCCCGACGAGGAGCAGCGGCTGTTCTTCGCGGCCGGCGCCGTGTCCTGCACCGAGACCGAGGCGCAGCTGCACCGGGCCCGGCTGCAGCACGCGGGGGACGGCGGCGCGCGGGACGAGCCGGCGGAGGTGACACGGCGGTACACCACCTTCCTGCTCGCGGCCACCGCCGCGGAGCCCTACCCCGTGGGCCTCGCGGCCGTGCTCCCGTGCTACTGGGTGTACGCGGACGTGGGACGCCACCTGGGCGAGCTCGCCGCGGCCGGCGGGCCCGGCGAGCACCCCTACGCCGACTGGCTCGCCACGTACGCGGACGAGGGGTTCCAGGAGGCCACCCGCACGGCACGGCGGCTGCTCGACGACGCCGCCCGGGCGGCCCCGGCGGAGGTCCGGGAGCGGATGCGGGAGGTGTTCCTGGAGGCCTGCGCGCTCGAGCGGGACTTCTTCGCCGCGCCGGGGACGGGGCGCCGGTTGGCGGGCATTGACCGGATCGAGTAGTCTTGATCTTCGGTGCCATGCCGGTGCGCGCGTGTAAAAACTCGACACCCCACCTGGCGGCACATGCGGGTGCAGTTCCTGAATTGCGGCGAACCTGCGCTGACCTCGGCCTAGTCCCACGGGCCGGTCACCGACAGCTCGTCTCAACGTCGTTGGTCCTGACAGGTATGCGCTCGACCCACACTGTTTACACATGACGTCGAGAGAAGTGAGTTCCCAAGTGGTGTACGCGATTGTCCGCGCTGGCGGCCGCCAGGAAAAGGTTTCCGTCGGAGACCTCGTTACCCTTGACCGCGTCGCCGGCGGAGCAGGCAGCACCATCGAGCTCCCTGCCCTGCTGCTGGTCGACGGGGACAAGATCACCTCGGATGCCCCGACCCTGGCGAACGTCAAGGTCACGGCCGAGATCGTCGAGAACCTCCGCGGTCCCAAGATCTCCATCCAGAAGTTCAAGAACAAGACCGGCTACAAGAAGCGCCAGGGCTTCCGTGCCGAGCTGACCACCGTGAAGGTGACCGGCATCGACGCCTGATCGGCCCGGTTCCCCTCCAGACTCCATCAGCCAGTAAAGACCCGAAGGTAGGCACACCTCATGGCACACAAGAAGGGCGCGAGCTCCACTCGCAACGGTCGCGACTCCAACGCGCAGTACCTCGGCGTGAAGCGCTTCGGCGGCCAGACCGTCAACGCCGGCGAGATCCTCGTCCGGCAGCGCGGCACGCACTTCCACCCCGGCCTGAACGTCGGCCGCGGCGGCGACGACACCCTGTTCGCCCTGGCCGCCGGCCAGGTCGAGTTCGGCACCCGCCGGGGCCGCAAGGTCGTCAACATCCAGGCTGCCGCGGAGTAGTCGGAAGGACCGGCCCTGTCGGTCCCGGTGCGGGTCCCCACCCGCGCCGCCCATTGTTTGTGCTGTAGAGGGTGGGTGCGTCCAGCGCCCGCCCTCTACAGTCTTAACGTGGCCCGTTCGCGGGCCCGCCCGTTCTTGACCAGAGGAGTTCCCCGTGGCCAGTTTCGTCGACCGCGTCGTCCTGCACGTCTCCGGCGGCTCCGGGGGGCACGGCTGCGTGTCCATCCGCCGGGAGAAGTTCAAGCCGCTCGGCGGGCCGGACGGGGGCAACGGGGGAGACGGCGGCAGCGTGATCCTGCGCGTCGACGGCCAGACCACCACGCTGCTCAACTACCACCACGCGCCCCACCAGTCCGCGCCCAACGGCGGCCCCGGCAAGGGCGACCTCCGGCACGGGCACAAGGGCGAGGACCTCGTCCTGTCCGTCCCCGACGGGACCGTGGTGAAGGACCAGGACGGCAACGTCCTGGCCGACCTGGTGGGGCAGGGCTCCGAGTTCGTGGCCGCGCCGGGCGGGCAGGGCGGGCTGGGCAACGCCGCGCTGGCCTCGGTCAAGCGCAAGGCCCCGGGCTTCGCGCTCCTCGGCACGCCGGGCTCGGCCCGCGACGTGGTCCTGGAGCTCAAGTCCATCGCCGACATCGCCCTGGTCGGCTATCCCTCCGCCGGCAAGTCCAGCCTCGTCGCCGCCATCAGCGCCGCCCGCCCCAAGATCGCGGACTACCCCTTCACCACGCTCGTCCCGAACCTCGGCGTGGTGCAGGCGGGGGACGTGCGCTACACGGTGGCCGACGTCCCGGGGCTGATCCCCGGCGCCTCCGAGGGCAAGGGGCTGGGACTGGAGTTCCTCCGCCACGTCGAGCGCTGCGCCGCGCTCGTGCACGTCCTCGACTGCGCGACCCTCGAGCCCGGCCGGGACCCGGTCTCCGACCTCGAGACGATCGAGCGGGAGCTCGCCGGCTACGCCGTCGACGGCGACCTCGACGGCGGGCAGGCGGTGCCCCTCAACGACCGTCCCCGCCTCGTGGTGCTGAACAAGATCGACGTCCCCGAGGCCAGGGAGCTCGCCGAGTTCGTGCGCCCCGAGCTCGAGTCCCGCGGCTACCGCGTGTTCGAGATCTCCACCGCCTCCCACGAGGGGCTGCGACCGCTGACCTTCGCCATGGGCGAGGTCGTGCAGCAGGCACGGGCGGCGCGACCCGCTCCGGCGGAGGCGCCGAGGGTCGTGCTGCGCCCGAAGGGCGTGCGCGGGCCCGAGTTCACCATCAGCCGCGAGGAGCGCAACCTCGAGCCGCTGTGGCACGTGCGCGGCGACAAGCCCGACCGCTGGATCCTGCAGACGGACTTCAACAACGAGGAGGCCGTCGGCTACCTCGCCGACCGGCTCGCGAAGCTCGGCGTCGAGTCGGAGCTGTTCAAGCAGGGCGCCCGGCCCGGCGACGCCGTGCTCATCGGACCCGAGGACGACGGCGTGGTCTTCGACTGGGAGCCCACGATGGTCGGCGGCGCCGAGCTGCTGGCCGGGCCCCGCGGCACCGACCTGCGCTTCGCGGACATCGACCGCCCCACCCGCGAGCAGAAGCGCCAGCAGTACCAGGACCGCAAGGACGCCAAGGCCGCCGCCCGCGCCGAGCTCGAGGCCGAGCGCACCGCCGGGGTGTGGACCGAGTCGGTCGACGCCCGGCGCGGCGAGGCCCCGGACGGCTCCGGCACCCACGACTGACCGCACCCGCGGGACCGGGACGGCGTGCCCGGCCCCGCCCCCGACCGCAGCACCCGACGAACGACTGACCGACACACCGACGACGCCCACCGGACGAGGGAGACGCCCAGGATGAACGAGCAGACGAACGAGATCGACGTCGAGCAGCTCGAGGAGGTCGCGGAGAAGTCCGCGGTCCAGCTCAGCAGCGAGAACCGCGGCAAGAACCGGCGCAGCCCCATCGAGCGCCGCGAGGACATCCCGCGCGCCCACCGCGTGGTGGTCAAGGTCGGCTCGTCCTCGCTGACGTCCATCGAGAGCTCGATCGACGAGCAGGCCGTGCGGATGATCGTGGACGCCCTCGGGGAGACCAAGGCCCGCGGCATCGAGCTCGTGTTCGTGTCCTCGGGCGCGATCACGGCGGGCCTGGCGCCCCTGGGGCTGTCCCGGCGGCCCAAGAACCTGGCGGGCAAGCAGGCCGCCGCCGCCGTGGGCCAGGGACTGCTGATGGGCCGCTACATCGAGTCCTTCGCCCGCTTCGGCGTCACCGTGGGCCAGGTGCTGGTCACCGCGGAGGACCTGATGCGCCGCAGCCACTACAAGAACACCCACCGCCAGATCGAGCGGCTCCTCGACTTCGGGGTGCTGCCCATCGTCAACGAGAACGACGCCGTCTCCAGCCAGGAGATCAAGTTCGGCGACAACGACCGGATCGCCGCCCTGATCGCCCACCTCATCAAGGCGGACGTCCTGCTGCTGCTCTCCGACGTCGACGCGCTCTACACCATGGACCCCCGCAAGGGCGGCGAGCGGATCCCGGTGGTCAACGACCCCATCAAGGACCTCGAGGGCGTGCAGATCGGCTCGGTGGGAGCCGCCGGGGTGGGCTCGGGCGGCATGGTGACCAAGGTCCAGGCCGCGCGCATCGCGGCGGCCTCGGGCATCCCGGCGCTCGTCACGTCGGCGCAGAACATCACCCGCGCCCTGGACGGCGAGGACGTCGGCACCTGGTTCGCGACCTCCGGCGGGCGGCGCAACGTCCGGCTGCTGTGGCTGGCCCACCTCGCGGACATCAAGGGCTCCCTGACCCTGGACCCGGGCGCCGTCGAGGCGATCCGCGACCGCAACTCCCTGCTGGCCGCCGGGGTCACGGGCGTGTCCGGCACCTTCGAGGCGGGGGAGCCCGTCTCGCTGCGGGACCCGGCGGGCAAGGAGATCGCGCACGGGCTGAGCAACTACTCCTCGGACGAGATCCCGCCGATGCTCGGCAAGTCCACCTCGGTGCTGGCCGACGAGCTCGGGGACGACTACAGCCGGGAGCTCGTGCACGTGGACAACCTGGTGGTCCTGCGCGCACGCGGCGCACGGACTAAACTGAAGAAATGACTTCCGCCGCACACGATTCCGTGACCACCGACGAAGCCACCCGCACGACCGACAAGGCGGTCGTGTCCGACCACGGCGTCATCGCCACCTTCGGGGAGGACCCCGTCGCCGGCGTGGCCGCCATGGCCGACGACGCCCGTGATTCCGCCCGCGTGCTCGGCCGCGCCACCCGGGCCTGGAAGGACCGGGCGCTGCTCGCCATCGCGGACCGCATCGAGCGCAAGCAGGACGTGATCCTCGCCGCGAACGCCAAGGACCTCGAGCGCGGCCGCGTGAACGGGACCTCCACGGCCCTCCTCGACCGGCTCAAGCTGGACGCCGGGCGGATCACCGCCCTGGCCGAGAGCCTGCGCGAGCTGGCCGCCCTGCCCGACCCCGTGGGCGGGTTCGTCCGCGGCTCCACCCTGCCCAACGGCCTGCGGATGCGCCAGGTGCGCGTGCCGATGGGCGTGGTCGGCGCCATCTACGAGGCCCGCCCCAACGTCACCGTGGACATCGCCGGCATCGCCCTGAAGTCCGGCAACGCGGTGCTCCTGCGCGGCGGCTCGGCCGCGGAGGAGAGCAACCGGGCCCTCGTGGGCATCATCCGGGACTCCCTCGCCGACGTGAAGCTTCCCGTGGACTGCGTCCAGAGCGTCGACGAGTACGGCCGCGAGGGCGCGAACGCGCTCATGGCCGCCCGCGGCAAGGTCGACGTCCTCATCCCGCGCGGCGGGCACGGGCTGATCCAGTCCGTCGTCCAGAACGCCAAGGTCCCCGTCATCGAGACCGGAGAGGGCAACGTCCACCTCTTCGTCGACCACTCTGCGTCGAAGGACATGGCCGTGGACGTGGTGGTCAACTCCAAGACCCACCGCACGAGCACGTGCAACACCACGGAGACCCTCCTGCTGCACAGCGGCTTCGAGCACGGCGCCGCCGTGCTCGCGGCCCTGGACCGGGCCGGCGTCACGCTGCACGTCGACGAGCGGGCCGAGGCCATGCTCCCCGCCGGCAGCCACCACCTGCGCGCCACCGAGGAGGACTGGGGCACCGAGTACCTGTCCATGGACCTGGCCGTCAAGGTGGTCGACTCCCTGGACGAGGCGCTCCAGCACATCGACCGGTGGTCCACCCGGCACACCGAGGCGATCGTGACCAACGACCTCGCGGACGCCGAGCGGTTCGTCGCCGAGATCGACGCCGCCGCGGTCATGGTCAACGCCTCCACCCGGTTCACCGACGGCGGCCAGCTGGGCCTCGGCGCCGAGATCGGCATCTCCACCCAGAAGATGCACGCGCGCGGTCCCATGGGCCTGGAGGAGCTGACCACCACGAAGTGGATCGTCCAGGGCGACGGGCACACCCGCGCCTGAGTCCCGCACGCGGCGGGCCCGCCGCGGATTCAGTACGATGAGAACCGCCCGGGCCCGCCGACGTCGGCGGCACGGACCGCCCACCGACCACCCCCGCCGCCACGCCGGCGCCAGAAGGGATCCCCATGCTCCAGAACACCGTCATCACCGTCCTCGCCGCCGCGGAGGGCGGGCACGCCGCCGCCGAGCCCGGCGTGCCCGCGTGGGTCTGGGGCGTCTCCGTCTTCGTCGTGCTGATCGGTCTCATGGTGGTGACGCTGTCCTACGCCAACCGGGGCCTCAGCCCCGAGGCCGGCCAGCACGAGGACCCGGCCGACCTGCCCGCGGACGAGCGCGCGATGCTCGACGAGTACGCCGCCAAGCGCCACGCCTGAGCCGGGGAATCCCACCGTCGTGACGACCGCTTCGCAGGACACCGCCGCCCGGACCCGGGGCCTGCCCCTGACGGGCACGGCCGTGCCGCCCCGGACGCCGGGGCGCACCAGGCTCGGCGTCATGGGCGGGACGTTCGACCCCATCCACCACGGCCACCTCGTGGCCGCGTCCGAGGTGGCGGGGGAGTTCGATCTCGACGAGGTCGTGTTCGTCCCCACCGGGCACCCCTGGCAGAAGGCGGCGGGGGCGGTGAGCCCCGCGGAGCACCGCTACCTCATGACGGTGATCGCCACGGCCTCCAACCCGCGGTTCACCGTCAGCCGCGTGGACATCGAGCGCGACGGTCCCACGTTCACGGTGGACACCCTGCGGGACCTGAAGCGTCAGCGGCCGGAGGCGGACCTGTTCTTCATCACGGGCGCGGACGTCATGGCGGAGATCCTGACCTGGAAGGGTGCGGAGGAGCTCTGGCAGCTGGCCCACTTCGTCGGCGTGACCCGGCCGGGTCACGACCTCGCCGCGCCCGTCGGGTCCAGCGGCGTCAATCTGCTCGAGGTGCCTGCGATGGCCATCTCGTCCACGGACTGCCGCGCCCGCGTGGCCGAGCACAAGCCCGTCTGGTACCTCGTGCCCGACGGCGTGGTGCAGTACATCAACAAGTACGGGCTCTACCTCGGCGCCGAGGACGGGGCGACGACGGACCATGTCGGCGTCCGCGGCACCGCGGCGAAGGCGCCCTGATGGCCGGCGAGGACCCCCAGCGGGACGACCCCGAGCAGCTGGCCGACCCGGCCGTGGGCGCGCCCGAGTCGGCGGACGGCCCCACTACGGGCACGCCCACGGCGACCTCCGGGGCGGCTCCCGTCGTCGATCTCGGCGAGGACGCCGTGCGGGACGACCCGGGGAAGGCGGACGGCCCGGCCGTCGGCACGACAGAGCCGGCCGACCCGGCCGTGGGCACGCCGGGGCCGGCGGACGGCACCGCGGTGCGCACGCCGCCGGTGCCCTCCGGGCCGGCCCCGGTCATCGATCTGGGCGAGGACGCCGTGCCGGTCCGCCCCGTGAAGCCCCTCGGGCCGCGGCGGCTGGCCCGGCTGCAGCGCGAGCTCGCGGAGCGCGCGCGGGAGCTCGAGGAGACCGGCGGCCCCGCGGACCCGGAGCTGCTGGAGAAGCAGCGCCGGTTCGCGGAGCTCGCCGCGCAGGCGGAGGCCGCCCAGACGGGTTCCGGCACGGGTGGAGTTCCCCAGCAGCCGGTCGCCCCGGCGGCTCCCTCCGCGCCGCTCTCCCCGGCGCCGCCGGAGGACCGGCAGGAGCCGCTCGAACAGATCACCGTCGTGTTCCCCGGTGGCGGTCCGGACGGCCCGGACGGGCACGTGTCCCACGACCCCGTGCACGTCGACCCGTCCCTGTTCAGCAACCGGCTCGCGCCGGAGGACCTGGCCGCGCTCACGCACATCGAGATCGTCGCGCCCGAGGACGCCGGGCACCACGGCTCCCACGCCGCCACGGCGGCCGCTCCCGCCCAGCACGTGCCCTCCGCTGCCGCCGAGACCTCGCCGGGAGCCGGGCCGGTTCCCGCCGCCGAGGACGGCCCGCAGGGCAGCGCCGAGGACCCATCCGGGGCTCCGCCGGTGCCGGCCGACCCGTCCGAGCCGGCGCCGGCGTCCGCGGCGTCGTGGTCCGAGGAGGACCCACCGGCCCCGCCGGTGCCGGCCGGCACCGCCGAGGGGCTCGAGCTGCTCGAGCGGCGGGAGTACCGGCGCCGCACGGGCGCCGCCTGGTGGGTCCTGCTGCTGCTGGCAGTGCTCGCGGCCCTCGTCGTCGTGCTCGTGCTCTTCGTGCTCTGAGCACACCACCTGCTGTCCTGCTCCACTCGTCCACTCCATCCGTCCCCGTGGGACGGAACCTCCGGTTCGCCGGGAAAGGATCCTTCTTGACTGTCAACGACTTCTCCCTCTCCATCCTCCGCGTCGCGGCCGCCGCGGCCGACGCCAAGCAGGCCCACGACATCGTGGCCCTCGACGTCAGCGAGGCGCTGGGCATCACCGACGCGTTCCTGGTCGCGTCCGCCTCCAACGAGCGGCTCGTCAACGCCGTGGTCGACGAGATCGAGGAGAAGCTGGTCGAGCAGCTCCAGCTGCGCCCGATCCGCCGCGAGGGTCGCTCCGAGGGGCGCTGGGTGCTCCTGGACTACGGCGACGTGGTGATCCACGTCCAGCACGACGAGGACCGCGCGTTCTACGCCCTCGAGCGGCTGTGGCGGGACAGCCCCGTGGTGGACCTCGGCACCGCCACGGGCCAGGCCGCGCCGGCGCCCGCTGCCGACGATTTGCCTTGATCCTGATCGGCTGTCTACTATGAATGCGTTGCCCAGCGAGGTGCTGGATCAACCGGGAAAGGGTGACCGACAAGGACACCGTCCAGGTTGTGATAATGTCTCTCGAGGCAACGACCTGGGGCTGTGGCGCAGCTGGTAGCGCATTTGCATGGCATGCAAAGGGTCAGGGGTTCGAGTCCCCTCAGCTCCACCAGGATGAAAGAGCCCGTTCCGCGATACGCGGGGCGGGCTCTTTCGCATTCCGTTCTGCCTGCTCCCATCCCTTCCGCTCGTTGACGCGTCCTGTTAGCGTCAGCACCACCGGCGGCCGTTCTCCGTGACCTGGATCACAGCGAGCTCAGGGTCACATCGAGACGGGTCCCCGTCGGGAACGAGGGCTTCCGCGGTGGTGCTCCACCGGGAACGCCCGTGACGGACATCCACCACGGAAGAGGTCATGATGGCAGGCAACAGAGCGGTCGCCTACAAGGGTCCCGGCAAGGTCGAGGTCATCGATACCGAATACCCCGAGTTCGAGCTCAAGGACGCCCCGGGGATCAACACGGCCAACATCGGCCGGAAGGTCCCGCACGGGGTCATCCTCCGGACCGTGAGCACGAACATCTGCGGCTCGGACCAGCACATGGTGCGCGGGCGCACCACGGCCCCGACGGACCTGGTCCTCGGCCACGAGATCACGGGCGAGGTCGTCGAGTGCGGGCCGGACGTCGAGTTCATCAAGGTCGGGGACATCGTCTCCGTCCCCTTCAACATCTCCTGCGGGCGGTGCCGCAACTGCAAGGAGCGCAAGACCGGCATCTGCCTCAACGTGAACCCGGACCGGCCGGGCTCCGCCTACGGCTACGTGGACATGGGCGGCTGGGTCGGCGGGCAGGCCGAGTACGTGCTGGTGCCCTACGCGGACTGGAACCTGCTGAAGTTCCCGGACCGGGACCAGGCCCTGGAGAAGATCATGGACCTGACCATGCTCTCCGACATCCTGCCCACGGGCTACCACGGCGTGGTCACGGCCGGGGTGGGCGTCGGCTCCACGGTCTACATCGCCGGCGCCGGACCGGTGGGCCTGGCCGCGGCGGCCGCGGCCCACCTGCTGGGGGCCGCGGTGGTGATCGTGGGGGACATGAACGAGCAGCGACTGGCCCAGGCGCGCAGCTTCGGCTGCGAGACCGTGGACGTCTCGAAGGGCTCGCCCGCCGAGCAGATCGAGCAGATCCTCGGCGTCCCGGAGGTCGACTGCGGCGTGGACGCCGTCGGCTTCGAGGCCAGGGGGCACGGCAAGGACGCCTCCCACGAGGCTCCGGCCACCGTGCTGAACTCCCTCATGGACATCACCGCCGCGGGCGGAGCGCTGGGCATCCCCGGCCTCTACGTGACCGGTGATCCGGGCGCGGTGGACGAGGCGGCGAAGAAGGGCTCCCTGTCGATCAGCCTCGGCACGGGGTGGGCGAAGTCCCTGGCCTTCACCACCGGACAGTGCCCGGTGATGAAGTACAACCGACAGCTGATGATGGCGATCCTGCACGACAAGATCCAGATCGCCAAGGCCGTCAACGCCAAGGCCATCCCGCTGGAGGAGGCGCCGCAGGGCTACGCCGAGTTCGACGCCGGGGCCGCCACGAAGTACGTGCTGAACCCGAACGGCTACATCAAGAACTGACGCCGGGGCCGCCACGAAGTACGTGCTGAACCCGAACGGCTACATCAAGAACTGACCGGCAGGACCCCGGCGCCCGTGGGGCGGAGCGGATCGGACACCCGGCCCGCTGCGCCCCGCGGGCGCCGCCGTGTCCCGGGTGTGCCCTGTGGAACACTGGGCGCATGGCGAAGAAATCCAGCAGCTCGGAGCTCATGCAGACCGTCGACCAGGTCACCGAGGAAGCCATCAACGTGGGCTACCGCCTCGAGCAGCGGCTCCACCGGTTCCGGCAGCGGCGCGCCGAGGCCCGGGGCGACATCCCGGTCATGGTGGCCTTCGAGGGGTACGGCTCCGAGCACCACGTGCGGGTGCTCGGCCGGGCCCTGCTCAAGACCCGGGGGCTCATCGAGTCCACCGACGAGAGCGCGGAGTCGATCCGCGGCTGGCGCTCGTTCACCTCCGTGCCCATCGCCTTTGCCCACGTCAACGTCTGGATCGACGAGTTCGAGTTCCACCTGGTGGCCGACAAGGGCGGCGTGGTCGACGTCGACCTGCAGGTGTCCCTGGCTCCGGGCGAGCACACGGTGTGGATGCAGACGGAGGGCTCCGAGACCGTCGAGTCCCGCGTGTTCGTCGTGGCGGACGAGCAGCGGATCGGCGTGGTCTCCGACGTCGACGACACCGTCATGGTCACGGCCCTGCCGCGCCCCATGCTGGCCGCCTGGAACTCCTTCGTGCTCAACGAGCACGCCCGCACCCCCACCCCCGGGATGGCGGTCATGATGGACCGGCTGCTGCACCGCCACCACGAGGCGCCGTTCCTCTACCTCTCCACGGGCGCCTGGAACGTGGCGCCCACCCTGCGCCGCTTCCTCACCCGCAACGCCTACCCGGCCGGGGCCCTGCTGCTCACCGACTGGGGCCCCACCACGGACCGCTGGTTCCGGGCCGGGGCCGCGCACAAGGTGCAGAACCTAGAGCGGCTGGCCCGGAACTTCCCCCACGTGCGGTGGATCCTCATCGGCGACGACGGCCAGCACGACCCCGAGATCTACAGCGGATTCGTCAACCGCTATCCGGAGCACGTGGCCGCCATCGTCATCCGCAACCTGTCCCCGGCGGAGGCGGTGCTGGCCGGCACGCCCCTGGTCAACGAGGAGCGGCGGGTGACCATCCCCGAGGGAACGCTGTGGATCGAGGGCAACGACGGCGCGTCGATCTCCCGGCAGCTCGCGGAGCACGGGCTGCTCTGACCGGCGAGGGCCCGGCCGGCGGGTCGGACGCCCGATCCCGCCGTCCGTCGCCTCCGAGCCGGGCACCCCGGGCGGGGGCGGGGCCTCGTCGCCGCAGCCACCGGAGTCTCCGGCGTCCGAGCCGGGCCCTACCCTGGAGCCATGACCAGCATCCACAGCAGTCTCACCGTTCCCGGCCCCGCGGACGTCGCGGCCGACGCACCGGCGGACTTCCCGGCCGTCGACGCCGCCGTCGACCGCGCCCGGGCGGCCTTCGTCCCCGACGTCGACCTCGCGACCCGGCTGGACCGGCTGCACCGGCTCGAGGACCTCGTGCGGGAGAACCGCTCGGATCTCGAGCAGGCCCTGGCCGCCGACCTCGGCAAGCCCCCGGCGGAGGCGTGGCTCACGGAGCTCGGCTTCACCCTCGAGGAGGTCGCCGGCATCCGCAAGGAGCTCGCCCGCTGGATGACCCCGGCCCGGGTCCCCGTCCCGCTGAGCCTCGCCCCCGCCCGCTCCCGGGTCGAGCACCAGCCGCTCGGGACCGTGCTGGTGATGGCGCCGTGGAACTATCCCGTCCAGCTCGTCCTGAGCCCGCTGGCGGGAGCGCTCGCCGCCGGCAACACCGTCGTCGTCAAGCCCTCGGAGGTCTCCGCCACCGTCTCCGGGGTGCTGGCCGAGCTGCTCGAGCGCTACCTGGGGGACTGCGTGAGCGTGGTCGAGGGCGGCGTGCCGGAGACCACCCGGCTGCTCGAGCACCGCTTCGACCACGTCTTCTACACCGGCAACGGAAAGGTCGCACGGGCCGTCATGGCCGCCGCCGCACGGCACCTGACCCCGGTGACCCTCGAGCTGGGCGGGAAGTCCCCGGTCTGGGTGGACGGCTCGACCGACCTGCGGACCGCCGCACGGCGGATCGTGTGGGGGAAGTTCCTCAACGCGGGCCAGACCTGCGTGGCCCCGGACCACGTGCTCGGCACCCCCGAGACGCTCGCCGCCCTCGAGCCGGAGCTCGTGCGCGCGGTGGAGGAGCACTACGGCCCGGACCCGTCCCGCAGCGACTCCTACGGGCGGATCGTCACCGGCCGCCACCTCGACCGGCTGACCGGGCTCCTGGACCAGGTCCCCGACCACGACGTGGTCTGCGGCGGGACGGCCGAGCCGGGGGAGCGCTACCTCGCGCCCACGGTGGTGCGCTCCGCCCCGGACGGCCCGCTCATGGCCGAGGAGCTCTTCGGACCCGTCCTGCCGCTGGTGCCGGTGTCCTCCGCGGAGCACGCCGTGGAGCTGATCACCGCCCGGGACAAGCCGCTGGCCCTGTACGTGTTCACGGAGGAGCGGTCGGTCAAGGAGCTGTTCCGCCGGCGCACGTCCTCCGGCGGGCTGTCCTTCAACGCCCCGCTGCTGCACCTCACCAGCCCCGCGCTGCCGTTCGGCGGGGTGGGGGAGAGCGGCACCGGCGCCTATCACGGGAAGTTCTCGTTCACCACGTTCTCCCACGCGCGGGCGGTCCTCGACAAGCCGCTCGCCCCCGACACCCTGCGGGTCGTCTACCCGCCCTACCGGGGCCTGCGGGGCCGGCTCGCCGCCGCGGCGGTCGGGCTGCGCCGGCCCCGCCGCCGGACCCGACACGCCGTGTCCGAAAATTAATCCTGTCCACCGGCCGGGGGGCCGCGGTGCGCACAGCCTGTGCACAACGGCACCCCGGGGGCGGAAATCCGCGACCCCCTGCGGAGGCCCCTGTGGATGGACCAGGGCCTTCCTGGGGATAGCGAGAAGGGAGCTGTGGACAACCGTCACCACTGCATCTAGGGGTCGCTTCCCCTTCCTGGCACTAGATGTAGTATTGAAATCAGCCACCCGGAGATACCCCTTCACCGCCGCAGAGTCTGCGGAAGTCGCGGATCTCCCTCGAAAACCACCCGACCGACCAAGGGGAAACAGCGATGTCCGTGACCGTGTACAGCAAGCCGTCCTGCGTCCAGTGCAATGCCACCTACCGGGCTCTGACCAAGAAGGGCATCGAGTACAACGTCGTCGACGTCACCGAGGACGAGGCCGCCCTGGCCCACGTCCTGGCCCTGGGCTACCAGCAGGTCCCGGTCGTCGAGACGCCGACCGAGCACTGGTCCGGGTACCGTCCGGACAAGATCACCTCCCTGGCCGTCCTCCTCACGGCCTGAGGCCGGCGCGCCGCCCGCTTCCCCGCGGCGCCCGACCACCCACCCACCACCCCATCCCGGAGCGCGGAAGCAATGAGCACGCACCACCCCGGCACCCGTCCCGGGAACGCTCAGCAGGACCACGGCGAGACCGCCGCGGCACCGGACGGCCACGCCCCACTGGTGGTCTACTTCTCCTCGGTCTCCAACAACACGCACCGCTTCGTCGAGAAGCTCGACGCCCGCGTGCTGCGCCTTCCTCTTCTGACCGGGGAGGAGCCCCCTGAGATCACCGAGCCCTTCGTGCTGGTCGCCCCGACGTACGGGCGGCCCAACGGCAGCGGGGCCGTCCCGCCGCAGGTCGTGAAGTTCCTCAACAAGGAGACCAACCGGCGGTTCCTGCGCGGCGTCATCGGCGCGGGCAACACCAATTTCGGGCCGGCGTTCTGCCTGGCCGCGGACAAGATCGCGGCCAAGTGCAACGTCCCCGTTCTCTACAAGTTCGAGCTCATGGGCACCCCCGAGGACGTCCACGAGGTCAATCAAGGATTGGAACAGTTTTGGCGACAATTTCAGCAGCTCCGGGCGTGAGCGTCGAGCCCGGCCACGAGGACACGCGCGTCCCGGAGAAGTACCGGGGCCTGGGCTACCACGAGCTCAACGCCCTGCTGAACCTCTACGACGCCGACGGCCACATCCAGTTCGACGCCGATCGGCAGGCCGCGCGGCAGTACTTCCTGCAGCACGTGAACAACAACACGGTCTTCTTCCACGACCTCGAGGAGAAGCTCGACTACCTGGTCTCGCACCAGTACTACGAGCCCGAGGTCCTGGCGAAGTACAGCATGGACTTCATCAAGGAGCTCTCCAAGCGGGCCTACTCCCGGAAGTTCCGCTTCGAGACCTTCCTGGGCGCGTTCAAGTTCTACACGTCCTACACGCTGAAGACCTTCGACGGCCAGCGCTACCTCGAGCGCTTCGAGGACCGCGTGGTCATGGTCTCCCTCTACCTCGCGGACGGCGACGAGCTGCTCGCCACGCAGCTGGTCGACGAGATCATCGCCGGGCGCTTCCAGCCGGCGACCCCCACGTTCCTCAACGCGGGCAAGCAGCAGCGCGGCGAGCTCGTCTCCTGCTTCCTGCTCCGCATCGAGGACAACATGGAGTCCATCGGCCGGTCGATCAACTCCGCCCTGCAGCTGTCCAAGCGCGGCGGCGGCGTGGCGTTCGCGCTGACCAACGTCCGTGAGGCCGGGGCCCCGATCAAGAAGATCGAGAACCAGTCCTCGGGCATCATCCCGATCATGAAGCTGCTGGAGGACTCGTTCTCCTACGCCAACCAGCTGGGCGCCCGCCAGGGCGCGGGCGCGGTGTACCTGCACGCCCACCACCCGGACATCTACAGCTTCCTGGACACCAAGCGGGAGAACGCGGACGAGAAGATCCGGATCAAGACCCTCTCCCTGGGCGTGGTCATCCCGGACATCACGTTCGAGCTGGCCAAGAAGAACCAGGACATGTACCTGTTCTCCCCGTACGACGTGGAGCGGGTCTACGGGATGCCGTTCTCGGACGTCAACGTGTCCGAGAAGTACCACGAGATGGTCGCGGACGGCCGGATCACCAAGAAGAAGATCAACGCCCGCGAGTTCTTCCAGACCCTCGCGGAGGTGCAGTTCGAGTCCGGCTACCCGTACGTCATGTTCGAGGACACGGTGAACCGGGCCAACCCGATCGACGGCAAGATCATCATGTCCAACCTGTGCTCCGAGATCCTGCAGGTCTCCGAGCCGTCCACGTACCACGAGGACCTGAACTACGACGAGGTCGGCAAGGACATCTCCTGCAACCTCGGCTCCCTCAACATCGCGCTGACCATGGAGTCCCCGGACTTCGGGCGGTCGGTGGAGACCGCGATCCGGGGGCTCACCGCGGTGTCGGACATGTCCGACATCACCTCGGTGCCCTCGATCGAACGCGGCAACCAGATGTCCCACGCCGTGGGCCTCGGGCAGATGAACCTGCACGGCTACCTCGCCAAGGAGCACATCCACTACGGCTCCGAGGAAGGCCTCGACTTCACGAACATCTACTTCTACACGGTCACGTACCACGCGGTCCGCGCGTCGAACGAGATCGCGAAGGAGCGCAAGTCGGTGTTCGCCGGCTTCGAGCGGTCCCAGTACGCGTCGGGGGAGTACTTCACCAAGTACACCGACCGCGAGTGGGTCCCGGCCACCGAGCGGGTGCGGCAGCTGTTCGCGGAGGCCGGCGTGCACATCCCCACCCGCGCGGACTGGGAGCAGCTCAAGGCCTCGGTCATGGAGCACGGGATGTACAACCAGAACCTGCAGGCCGTGCCGCCGACCGGGTCGATCTCCTACATCAACAACTCGACGTCCTCGATCCACCCGATCGCCTCGAAGATCGAGATCCGCAAGGAGGGCAAGCTGGGCCGCGTGTACTACCCGGCGCCCTTCATGAACAACGAGAACCTGGAGTACTTCCAGGACGCGTACGAGATCGGCTACGAGAAGATCATCGACACCTACGCCGCGGCCACGCAGCACGTGGACCAGGGCCTGTCCCTGACCCTGTTCTTCAAGGACACGGCCACCACCCGGGACATCAACCGGGCGCAGATCTACGCGTGGCGCAAGGGCATCAAGACGATGTACTACTCCCGGATCCGCCAGCTGGCGCTGGAGGGCACCGAGGTCGAGGGCTGCGTCTCCTGCATGCTGTGACCACAGGGCCCCGGCGGCCACTCACGAAACTCCCCGCGTGCGTCCGCAGGACGCGCGCGGGGGCCCACCCCGTTCGAGGAAGAGACAGACCATGACTCTGGAGAAGAGCGAGAGCATCGACAAGGTGCAGCTGCTCCACCACCAGGCCCAGGCCATCAACTGGAACCGGATCGAGGACCCGAAGGACGACGAGGTCTGGGACCGGCTGACCGCGAACTTCTGGCTGCCCGAGAAGGTGCCGATCTCCAACGACGTCCCCTCCTGGAAGACGCTCACCGCGGAGGAGCAGCAGCTCACCATGCGGGTCTTCACGGGCCTGACGCTGCTGGACACCATCCAGGGCACCGTGGGCGCCGTCTCCCTGATCCCGGACGCCGTGACCCTGCACGAGGAGGCGGTGTACACCAACATCGCGTTCATGGAGTCGGTGCACGCGAAGTCCTACTCGTCCATCTTCTCGACGCTGTCCTCCATGAAGGAGATCGACGACGTCTTCCGCTGGTCCCGGGAGAACCCGCACCTGCAGAAGAAGGCCGACATCATCATCAAGTACTACAAGGGCGACGACCCGCTGAAGAAGAAGGTGGCCTCGACCCTGCTCGAGTCCTTCCTCTTCTACTCCGGGTTCTACCTGCCCATGTACTGGTCCTCCCGGGCCAAGCTGACGAACACGGCCGACCTGGTCCGCCTCATCATCCGGGACGAGGCCGTGCACGGCTACTACATCGGCTACAAGTTCCAGCGGGCCCTGGCCCAGGAGTCCCAGGAGCGCCAGGACGAGCTGAAGCTCTACACGTACGAGCTGCTCGAGGAGCTCTACGAGAACGAGGTGCTCTACACCGAGTCCCTCTACGACGGTGTCGGGTGGACCGAGGACGTCAAGAAGTTCCTGCACTACAACGCCAACAAGGCCCTGAACAACCTGGGCTTCGAGGCGCTGTTCCCGAAGGACATGACGGACGTCTCGGCGGCCATCCTGTCCGCGCTGTCCCCGAACGCCGACGAGAACCACGACTTCTTCTCCGGCTCGGGCTCCTCCTACGTGATCGGCAAGGCCGTGAACACGGAGGACGAGGACTGGGACTTCTGATCCCGTGTGAGATCCCGACCTGTCTGAGCAAGGTGACCCCAGCGTCACCTCATATCCGACTGCCGCGGCGTTTGCTGACGACGCCGGATCGCGGGCTGAACTGGTTCGCGGCGACGACAACTGGTAGCGGCGCGTCATAGGTGAGTGCAGATGCAACTGAGCTGCCACGATGACATGTCGTGCAGGCACCTGCCGAGCTTCGTGAAATGCTCAGATGACTCGATGCCGCCAGGAGCGTGACCAATCGACGCCGATCCCGGAAGTCCGGGGTTCCCGTTCCTGGGCAATTGCTCACTCAGGTCGGCGTCGCACATCCCGGCCTGAGCCATTTGGACGACGACGGCGGTCCGGCCCACCTTCCCGAGGTGGGCCGGACCGCCGTCGTCGACAGACATGACTCGATGCCCTGGTGCCGTGCTGCCTCAGCCTTCCGCGCCGACCCGGGGCTCGGCTGTGCTCTTTCGCCGGATCGTCCAGGGCCAGGTGATGAGCGCCCAAGCCACGGCGATGACGAGGAACTCCACCAGCAGGTACCACGGCCAGGGCCCGAGCAGATCGAGGATCGAAGGGTTGTCCGGCTTGCCGTTGAGGAAGCCGTAGTTGGTCCCCAGCCAGCTGTTGAGTCCGAAGGCAGCCACGGCCCACGTGACGGTGACCACCATGGCCAGGCGGTAGCTGCCCCAGCCAATCCGATCGCCGCGTCCCCAGATCAGGTACAGGGTGGCCCAGAGGACCAGGATGTGCTGGACCCAGAGGTCGACGAAGTCGATGTGGGGGAAATCCGGCGAGTCGAGTGCCGGGGTGAGGATGGCCTGCGGGTTGAGAGTCAGTCCCCAGTAGTAGGTGAGCGCCGTCGCCCAGCGGACCCGTGTCCACAGGGCGATGACAGCGACCATCCACGCGACGTCCGAGAGGTGGACCGGCAGAGAGATGTGGACGTCGAAATTGCCCGGCAGCGACCGGTAGACGAGCATCGTCACGGTGTACGTGGTCAGCACCGCGGCGAAGGCCCGAGAAAAAACCGCCTCGGCCCCGGACCCCCGAAGGCGGCGGCCCAGCATCACCACGAGCACAGCCCCGAGGGCGCAGACGCCCAGAGCAGCCCAGTGCGTGGGGCCGTAGGGGACGAAGACCTCCTGATCTGGCATCGCCGTCTCCCCTCAACCGGGTCTGATGGGTGGTGCGCCCATGGGCTCCGGACATCAGATCCGGTCGTCCAGGGCCATGGGCGGGGCAACGTGGACCGGGACCGGCGCCGGGTCGCAGTTCGAGCTCTTGGCCTTGCCCGGACCGATGCTGCACGTCACGGAGACCAACTGGTAGGGCCTCTTGGCCCGGGGACGCGTGTCACGCCGGAGCAGCGCCACCCATCCTTCGCCGGCAACGTCGACCTGCTTCAAGGGCCGGGTGAGGTAGCTGACAACGGTCGGCGGCGTGGTGGATCGATCGATGCGGACCCCGCCGGCGAGACCGGTGTTGAAGTCCCGGGTCCATGCGTTCTTCGCCGGCGTGGCCGAGGCAATGTGCTCTGCGAACTCCGGTGGCACCACGAAGGTCGCCAGCCTGCCGTCCACACCCTGTAGCCGCAACGGCACCCGGTACCGCGGTGCCTCCAGCTCGCCCATCCCAGGTCCTTCTTCGCGGGTTCGGTCGGCGGTATTGTAGCGGATTCCTCTGAATGTCTTCCGCTGCGTGATCGACGCGGCAGTGGGGAGCCGCGTTGCTTCATGACAGGCCGAGGTGCCTCACGACGGCGTCGGGACCGGTCGTCCGACAGCCCGGTCCAGATGACAGGGACACGGCGAACAGGGCGTTGCGGCGTCGTTCACTGGGCCGGCTGGGAGACGTCCACGCCGGTGACCGGGTCGCCGGCCCGCTCGTAGACGAGCGAGACCGCTTCCTTCGGGAACGCCCGCGGTGGCTCCGCCAGGGTGAAGGCGGCCGGGACGGAGCCGTGGCCGAAGAGGCGCTTGCCCGAGCCCAGGACCACGGGATAGAGCAGGAGGTTCAGCCGGTCGACAAGGTCCTCCCTCAGCAGGGTCGAGACGAGGTCGCCGCTGCCGACCACGTGGACCTCGTCGAACCGGTCCTTGAGGGCTCGCACCTCGGACCGGACATCTCTCAGCACTGTGGTGCCCTGCCACGAGGGAGCGCTCAGGGTGCGGGACACGACGAACTTCGGCACCGCGTTGAACTTCACGGCGATCGGTTCGTCGCCGTCGTGGGCCGGCCAGTAGCCGGCGAAGATGTCGTACGTCCTGCGACCGAGCAGCAGCGCGTCCAGGCGCTCGATGCCCGCGCCGACCGTCGCCCCCGATTCGTCGTCGAAGTAGGCCCCCTGCCAGCCACCGAGCTCGAAGCCGCCCGAACGGTCCTCGTCGGGCCCGCCCGGCGCCTGGTAGACGCCGTCGAGGGTGAGGAAGAGGTCGACCTGGACGATTCCCATGGCGTGGTCCTTCGGCGTGCTGCGGCGGCATCCGTGGTGCACCATCTTGTCGCCGCGGGATGCGGGCGTCAACGGCTTGCCCTCGGAGGACACGATGCCTGAACTGCCCCGCCATGACGTCCTGCTCCGGCCGGGCTGCCGGCGGTGCTGATCGAGGCCTCGGTTCAGAAGGGCGGGGGGTCGTCGGCAGGTGGCGACGGCGGTGGGCATCCGGCCGCGGAGCCGAGAGCGGGATGCAGCGGGCCGTCCGCAGCGGCGCTCCGGTCACGGACGTGCTCGGGTACGGACCGGTGCACGAGCCCGCCCGGGGAGGTCCACTCCAGCACCGCGGCGTGCTCGGCAGGGGTGCCGCCCGTCCCGCCGTCCGGTTGGGGTGCGACCCGCCGCACCGACCAGCGCCCGAGGTGCCCATCGCGGTGCTTGACCCGGTGATGGTGCCGGCACAGCGCGGCCAGATTGTGCTCGGCCGTCGGACCGCCGTCCGCCCAGGCCACCGTGTGGTCGAGGTCGCCGCTCTCGGCGCGGCGCCGGCACCCGGGGAAGCGGCAGGTCCCGTCGCGCAGCTCGACCAGACGGCGCAGGTCCCGGGGCACGGCGTAGACGGTGCGGTCGTGGTCGAGGACCACGCCGGACACGGGATGGGTCAGCACCCGGTGCCAGGCGCCGGCGCCGGCGGCCAGCCGGCGGGCCACCTCCGTGCTGATCGGCCCGAAGCCGGAGAGCATCGGGGCGCCGCACGCGGCGGTGTCCGCCCCGACGCCTTCGCCGGCGAGCAGAGCCAGCGGCACCGTCACGGTCACCCGGGCCCGGACTCCGCGTGGGAAGCGCGGCTCGTCCGGCAGGACACCGTCCAGCAACAGGTCCGCCAGCACATCTGCGCGCAGCTCTCCGGCCGAGCGCGGTTCAGCGTCCTCCGAGCCGTCCGACAGGGGCCGACCGGCCTGCCCGAGACCGTCGGGAGCCGGTACGTCCTCGCCCAGCAGGGCCACCAGGTCCTCGAGCCTGCCGTGCACGGCGACCGCCACGTGCGCGTCCAGCAGTGCGTGCAGAAAAGCCGTCCCGTCGGGGGCCGGTTCCACCCACACCGTGCGGTTCTTCCGGGCACTGCACCGGCTGCGCTCCTCGGCGTCGGCTACGAGCACCGCCCGCCGGGCGCGAGCCACCGCCCGCAGCTGCGCGGCCGTGGCGTGGGGTGCCCGTTCCAGGAGCTCGGTGATCAGGCGGCAGACCGCGTCGACGGGCGGTGGGGCGCAGCTCCCGGGAGTCCAGGTCGGTGCCTGCTCGATGAGCTCGCGCCACTGCTCCACCATCACCGTGGCCTGGGCCGCACCGATGCGGCCCTCCTCCAGGGCGGTCAAGACCTCCGGCAGCATCTCGGCCAGGAGGACGGCGTCCTCCACCCGCCGCCGGGCCGTGCCGGCCGGCACCCGCAGCGCCGGCCCCACCTCGGCCGCCACGTCCACGACCAGCTGGTGCTCCGCCTCAGCCAGCGGGCCCAACGGGTTCGGGCGGACGAACCCTCGGGCGGACATCTCGGCATCTGCCTGCGCCATCGTCTCGAACCGGGCCGCCGTACGAGCCGTCTGCGCCGCCAGCCACAGCCGGTGGATGGAGCGCATCTGGGCACCGACTGCCCGTGCCTCCGCGGCGGCGGCGTCCACGAGCTGGGCGGCGGCGGCCCGTACCACCTCGCGCCGCGCTCCAGGCCCCGTCATGTCCGTCAGCCCGGGGCGATCCCGGAATCCGTCACGGGTCACCGGGGTCGGGAGCTGCCACTGCGCCGTCGCCGTCATGACCCCATTCTCTCCAGCGCCTCCGACGCGCTAAGGCCGAGCCCGGCCACGGCCGTCCCGGGCTCTCGCGGGTGGGGTGTGCCGTTCGAGGCCTGCTGGTCGGCCACGCCGGGCCGCGAGCGTCCTCGGCCTTCCCAGGTGGGGTGTCCTGCTCGAAGACCGTGCACGGGGACGCCGGGTTGGCCCACTGATCGGCCCGACCGGGCAACGACAGTCCTCGCCTTCCCGGGTGGGGTGTGCCGTTCGAGGACCGTGGCCGGGGGAGCGTGCTCGCCCGGCCGGGCCGCTGCAGAACTGCTCCTCGGTGCCCCGCTCCGAGCCGTTATCGTGTCCGCACCCCTCACTAGACTGAGCCGCATGAACGAGCAGGAACCGGGTCTGTCCCGGGCCGCGGTGGCCCCCGTCGGCCGTGCGGCGCTCCCCGCGGACGCGACCGGCACGCCCGCTCCGACCGACGACGGCCAGGCCCCGGACCTCGTCGATCCAGGTGCCGTCGACACCTCCCTGCGCAGTCCGGCGCAGCGCTCCCGCACCTTCGCCGGGATCCTGGTGAACACCGCGCTCGCGAACATCACGACCAGCTATCTCTGGTTCGCCCTGACGTTCTGGGTCTACCTGCAGACGCGGAACGTGATCGCCACCGGGGTGGTCGGCGGCGCCTACATGCTGCTGATCGCGCTCTCCAGCATCAGCTTCGGCACCTTCGTGGACCGCTACCGCAAGCTCGCCGTGATGCGCTTCGCCGCGGCCTTCACCCTGGTGATGTTCGTCCTGGCCGGAATCCTGTTCCTCCTCGCCCCGGCGTCCGCGATGGCGGACCTGACCCAGCCGTGGATCTGGGTCTTCGCCCTGGTCGTGCTGATCGGTGCGGTGGTGGAGAACATGCGCAACATCGCCCTGTCCACCACGGTCACGATCCTCATCGAGCCGGACCGTCGCGCCAACGCCAACGGGCTGGTGGGCATGGTGCAGGGTCTGATGTTCATCGTCACCTCGGTGCTCTCCGGCCTCTCGATCGGGCTCCTGGGCATGGGCTGGACGGTCGTGGTGGCCGTGCTGCTCACGGCCGTGGCCTTCGGGCACCTCCTGACGCTGCGCATGCCCGAGGAGGTGCGCGCCGCGGCCACGGACGCCCACGGCGGCTTCGATCTGCGGGGAGCCTTCGCGGCCGTGCTGGCCGTGTCGGGACTGTTCGCGCTGATCCTGTTCTCGACGTTCAACAACTTCATCGGCGGCGTCTACATGGCCCTGATGGACCCCTACGGCCTGGAGATGTTCCCCGTCGAGATCTGGGGAACGGTCTTTGCGCTCGGCGCGACCGGGTTCATCGTGGGCGGGGCGCTGATCGGCAAGTTCGGGCTCGGGTCCAACCCGCTGCGCACCATGCTGCTCGCGGTGATCGCGATGGGCGTGCTCGGGGCGGTGTTCACCGTGCGGGAGTGGGCCTGGCTGTACGTCCTCGGCATCTGGCTCTACCTGGTGCTCGTCCCCTTCGTGGAGGCGGCCGAACAGACGATCATCCAGCGTGTCGTGCCGCTCGAGCGGCAGGGCCGGGTGTTCGGATTCGCCATGGCGTTCGAGTCGGCGGCAGCGCCGGTCACCGCGTTCCTCATCGCGCCGATCGCCCAGGTCTGGATCATCCCGTACGCACGGTCGGCGGAGGGCAGCGCCCAGCTGGCTCCTCTGCTGGGCGAGGGCACCTCCCGGGGCATCGCCCTGGTGTTCCTGGTGGCCGGGATCATCATGATCGCGGCCGCGCTGCTGGCCTTCCTGACTCCGGTCTACCGCCGGGTCTCGGCGTCGTACGCCCAGGTTGCCGCTGAGGCCGGCGGGGACGCGGGGGCCGGCGGGGATGCGGGGAACGCGGGGGCCAGCGGGGACGCGGAGGGCGTCAGGGAGCCGGGGAACGCGGGGGCCGGCGGGGACGCGGAGGGTGTCAGGGACCCGGGGATCGCAGGGACCGGCGGGGACGCGGAGATCGTCAGGGACCCAGGCAATGCCGGGGACGGCGTTCGCGCGCCCTCGACCTGAGGGTGTCGGCAGCCCGCCCCGAGGACGACGGCGGGAGCGGTGGCCGGCCCGCGAGCTCGGCGGGGTCGGCAGGGCCGGCGAAGCTTCAGCGGTGTGCGGCGATGTAGGCGCTGAAGTCCCACGGCGGGCGGTGGGCTGAGCCGTCGAGGAACTTCTCGGCGGCCCGGCGCCCGTTCTGGTAGAGGAAGTCCCGGTCGTCGTCGGTGAGGTTGAAGTCGGTGGCGCGGATGGCGCCGGTGTCGACGAAGATCGTGCGGGCCTGGGCGTCGGAGGACTCGATGTGCATCTGGTCGTAGAACCCGGTCATGGTCTTGAGCATGGCCCGGCTCATGCTCACCGGCCCGTTGATCGGGTACTTGGTGCCCTGGACCGCGTCCGGATGCGCGGAGAGCTTGATGCCCAGGGTGGGCCAGCGCGGCGCGGTTCCGGTCGGGGCGTCGAAGACGCTGATGGGATAGTTCGAGAGCATCCCGCCGTCGACCAGCCAGGCCCTCCGGCCGTCGGCGGTGTCCCAGCGGACGGGACGGTAGAAGAACGGGATGGACATCGAGGCGCGGACCGCCTCGACCACGTGCTGGGCGCCCCGGTCGCGGCCGAACTCGTCGTAGTCCCAGGGCAGGTAGCGCAGCCGGCCCCTGCTGATGTCCGAGGCGGTGACCACCAGCCGGAAGGCCCGCTCCGGGGCAGGGGGCCGCTCGTCGTCCGTGTAGGGCAGGTCGGCGAATGTCGTGACGCCGTAGTCGTCGAGCTGGGACTGCAGCCAGGAGCGAAGGTGCTCACCGAGGTAGATGCCGTTGCGGGCCAGGATCCCGGCGGCCTTGCCCGCGGTGGTCCGGGTCAGCCGGGAGCCGTCGCGGAAATCGGGGTACTGGACGGAGCCGATGATGTCCACCAGTTTCCTCGCCGGGGCGCCGGCGGCGACCAGGGCCCCGACGATGGCTCCGGCGGAGGTGCCGGCCACTCGTTTGAAGCGGTAGCCGCGCTCCTCGAGCACCTCGATGGCCCCCACCAGGGCGATGCCCTTGACACCCCCGCCCTCCAGCACCAGGTCGGCAAACTGTTCCATGCAGCCCACGCCCCTCAGGCAGGTCGGATTCCTGAGCCCAGTACAGCAAAGGATCGGGGGAGAAGGAACGAGTCCACGGCATGCGGTTTCATGTGACGAGGGTGCATTCGTGCAGCGACGATCTGCGGAGCCGGAGTCCCGCTCCGTCCGCCCAGCAGCGCATCAGGGCGAGGCTCGCCACAACGTCCCACGTCGGAGCCGGGTCCTTCATGTTGTCGTCACATGATCACAGCCGCAGCACGGGGAGGACCGACCTCTTGGACGTGCTGCTCGCCCGTGGTTGTGTCGATGCACATCACTGCGACGGCACTCGCGGTGCGCCGCGCGGAACGACTGCCGCCGGGATTCTCCGGCGGCGCCGCACGGGCCGTGGCCGTGCGGCATCCGAGATCGCAGGACAGGCACGTGTCAGGAGCCGACCATGACCGATTCCCCAGTTCGTCCGTACTGCGCCGTCAAGCCTCGCATCGTCCGTCCGGTCCCGGAGGGACTGGTGGCTGTCAGGCAGCGGCTCGTCCGGCTCATGGCGCAGAAATGGGTCAACGGCACCGTGCTCCACTACGCGTTCCGCGAGGGCCCCGAGCCGCAGCGCCAGGCGGTGCGGAGCGCGTTCGAGGAGTGGAAGGACCTGGGGATCGGCCTCGGCTTCCAGGAGGTGGACGAGCCGGGGGAGGCGGAGGTCAGGATCTCCTTCGACCAGGCCGACGGGTCCTGGTCCTACGTGGGCAGGGACGTCCTGACCATCGGCACCCAGGCACCGACCATGAACTTCGGCTGGGACCTGACCGACGAGTACGGACGCACCACGGCGCTGCACGAGATCGGCCACACGATGGGTCTGCCCCACGAGCACCAGAACCCGTTCGCCGGAATCGTGTGGGACGAGGCCAGGGTCTACGAGTTCTTCGCCGCGGCACCGAACCACTGGTCCCCGGAGACGACGCACCACAACGTCCTGCGCAAACTGGGCCAGGACGAGGTGGAGGGCTCGACCTGGGATCCCGACTCGGTGATGCAGTACGCGTTCCCCGAGGGGCTCATCAAGGAGCCCGCCCGCTACCAGCCGGGAATCAGCCCCCCGGGCGGTCTCTCGGGCAAGGACACGGAATGGGTGCGGACCTTCTACCCGGTGCTGCCGGACGCGCTCCCGGCCCTCGAGCCGTTCCGGTCCACGCCGCTGACCCTGGCCCCGGGGGAGCAGGCGGACTTCGAGTTCACCCCCGACGCGTCGCGGAAGTACCAGGTCGCGACCTTCGGGACCGCCGACACCACGCTGGTGCTCTTCGAGGAGGTCGACGCCGAGCTGCGCTTCCTCGCCGGCGACGACGACAGCGGGGAGGACCGCAACTCCAGCCTGTCGGCGAAGCTCTTCCGGGGAAGGCGGTACGTGGTGCGCGTCCGGCTCGCCTGGGCAGGACAGTCCGGGGACACCGCGATCATGCTCTGGTAGCCCGGGGCGTGCTCCACCCGCTCCACGCGCGGCGGCTCTGCCCAGCACTGCCGCCGAGGCCGGGACCAGCGGAGCGAAGATCCTTGACGGGCTCCGGACCGGCCACGACACTTTGAGGGTGGACGCACAGCTGGATCCCCAGCAGCTCTCCCGGAGCGCCGCCCAGCGGGTCGACCCGACTCCGCCGGGGGCTCCGGACGCCGTGACCACTCACTCGCACGTCGCCACAGCCCCGGTCCTCCGCGGCGTCCGTCGCGCTCTCCCCGCCCCGTCGGCCCCGGCCGCGCACACCGCCCTCCGGAGTCCGGACGGCGCCACCTCCTGCCTGACGGCGCCCGGGCGTCCGACAGCACCCGGTGACCGCGTGCTGTCCGCCCACGGGTGCGGCTCGTCCGCCGAGGCCGGTGCGCATGCTGCACGACCGGTCCCGGCCCCGCACCGCCATTCCGGAAGGAAGACCCATGTCCCAGACATCTGACGCTCCCGTGCACGGCAGCGAGAGCGAGAACCCGGCCATCGACGCGCCCACCCCCAGGACCGGACAGCCGCGGACGGTCCAGGACTGGTGGCCCGACCAGCTGGACCTGGGCGTCCTGCGGAAGCACTCGACCACGACCGACCCGCTGGGCCCCGACTTCGACTACGCGAGCGAGTTCGAGAAGCTCGACGTCGAGGAGCTCAAGCGCGACCTCGCAGACCTCATGACCACCTCGCAGGACTGGTGGCCGGCCGACTTCGGGCACTACGGAGGGCTGTTCATCCGGATGAGCTGGCACTCGGCCGGCACCTACCGGACCGCGGACGGCCGCGGCGGCGCCGGCGAGGGCGCCCAGCGGTTCGCCCCGCTCAACAGCTGGCCGGACAACGCCAACCTGGACAAGGCCCGGCGCCTGCTGTGGCCGGTCAAGCAGAAGTACGGCCGGAAGATCTCGTGGGCGGACCTGCTGGTGCTCGCCGGGAACGTGGCGCTCGAGTCGATGGGCTTCAGGACGTTCGGCTTCGGCTTCGGACGCGAGGACGTCTGGGAGCCCGAGGAGATGTTCTGGGGCCCTGAGGACACCTGGCTCGGCGACGAGCGCTACGCGGGCGACCGCGAGCTCACGGGCCCGCTGGCCGCGGTGCAGATGGGGCTGATCTACGTCAACCCCGAGGGCCCCCAGGGCAACCCCGACCCGCTCGCCTCCGCCAGGGACATCCGCGAGACCTTCGGGCGGATGGCGATGAACGACGAGGAGACGGTCGCCCTGATCGCCGGCGGGCACTCGTTCGGCAAGACCCACGGTGCCGGACCCGCGGACCACGTGGGGCCCGAGCCGGAGGCCTGCCCAGTCACGGGCCAGGGTCTGGGCTGGAGGAGCACCTACGGCACGGGCAAGGGCCCGGACACGATCACCAGCGGCCTGGAGGTGACCTGGACCAGCACCCCGACCCGGTGGGGCAACGGCTTCTTCGGCAATCTCTTCGGCCACGAGTGGGAGCTGGTCGAGAGCCCCGCGGGGGCGCACCAGTGGGTGGCCAAGGACGCCGACGAGACCGTCCCGGACGCCTTCGACCCCGAGCGGAAGCACCGGCCGACGATGCTGACGACCGACCTCGCCCTCCGGGCCGACCCGGAGTACGAGAAGATCTCCCGGCGGTTCCACGAGCACCCGGAGCAGTTCGCCGAGGCGTTCGCCAAGGCCTGGTACAAGCTGCTGCACCGCGACATGGGTCCGGTCACGCGCTACCTCGGGCCGTGGGTCCCCGAGCCGCAGCTGTGGCAGGACCCCGTCCCGGCGGTCGACCACGAGCTGATCGGGGACGACGACGTCGCCGCCCTGAAGGAGACCCTCCTCGGCTCGGGGCTGACCGTGCCGCAGCTGGCCTCGACCGCGTGGGCCGCCGCGGCCAGCTTCCGGGGCACCGACAACCGGGGCGGGGCCAACGGCGCCCGCATCCGCCTCGAGCCGCAGCGCGGCTGGGAGGTGAACGAGCCGGAGGAGCTGTCCGAGGTGCTGCGCGTCCTCGAGCAGGTCCGGGACGACTTCAACGGTGGCCGCTCGGACGGCAGGAGAATCTCCCTGGCCGACCTGATCGTCCTCGGCGGCTGTGCGGCCGTCGAACAGGCGGCCCGCAGCGCCGGGCACCCGGTCGAGGTCCCGTTCCGGCCCGGGCGCACGGACGCCACGCAGGAGCAGACCGACGTCGAGTCCTTCGCCGTGCTCGAGCCGCGGGCCGACGGCTTCCGGAACTTCGTGAAGTCCGGCGCACGGCTCTCGCCCGAGACGCTGCTCCTCGACCGCGCCTACATGCTGAACCTCACGGCCCCGGAGATGACGGTCCTGGTGGGCGGCATGCGGAGCCTGGGCACGAACCACGGGCGGTCGGAGCACGGCGTCCTCACCGACCGTCCGGAGACGCTGACCAACGACTTCTTCGTCAACCTCCTCGCGGCCGGCACGGAGTGGAGGCCGTCCGAGTCGTCGGAGGACGTCTACGAGATCCGCGATCTCGCCACCGGTGAGCTCCGGTGGACGGCCACCGCGGCCGATCTGGTCTTCGGCTCGCACTCCCAGCTGCGGGCGATCTCGGAGGTCTACGCCAGTGCCGACGCCGGGGAGAAGTTCGTGCGCGACTTCGTCGCCGCCTGGGTGAAGGTCATGGAACTCGACCGGTTCGATCTCCGCTGACCCGGGGCCCGGGGCGCGGGCCGCACCAGGCGGTGAGCGCCTCCTCCAGTCCTGAGCGGTCTCCCTCGTCCACCCAGGCGACGTGCCCGTCCGGGCGGATCAGCACCGCGGTGGGCGCGGGGACGGTGCCCAGGACCGGGAGCTCCCAGGCCCCGGCGGGTTCGGCGGCCACCAGCCGGACGCGCTCGGCCCAGGGCCCGGCGTCGACGCCGTCCGGGTCCCCGAGGTCGAGCAGCACCGGCCGGGCCTCGTGCAGGAGGTCGAAGACCCGTGCGGGGCCACCGGCCGTGCGGAGGTCGAGATCGGGCATGCGCCGTCCGAGCAGGGGATGCCCCGCGCCGAGGTCGTAGTGGATGTCCAGACCGGACATCGTCGCGGCGTAGCGTCGTCGTGGCTCGTCCATGCCCAGCAGCTCGGCGACCGTCTCGCCCACGGCCCGCACCCGGTCGTCGGGCCGGCGCAGCGCGACCTGCGCCATCGTGAGGCGCAGCACGCGGGCCGCCACCGGGTGGCGCTCGGCGTGGTAGCTGTCCAGCAGGCTCTCCGGTGAGGTCCCCGCGACGACCTGGCCGAGCTTCCAGCCCAGGTTCACCGCGTCCTGCACCCCGGTGTTGAGGCCCTGCCCGCCGTCCGGGGCGTGCACGTGCGCGGCGTCGCCGGCCAGCAGGACCCGTCCTGCCCGGTAGGACGCCGCCTGCCGGGTCGTGTCGGTGAACCGGAAGATCCAGGTGGGGCTGTGCACCCCGTAGTCCGTCCCGTGCACGGCGACGAGCGCCTCGCGCAGATCGTCCAGGGTGGGCTCGCGACCGTGTCCGACGTGGCGCTCGGTCACCATGACCCCCACCGGCCCACCGTCCTCGGGGCGGCGGAAGGCGTGCTTGCCGAGACCGTCCTGGTGAATGCCCCACTGCGGCTCCTCGTCGAGCTCGACCTCGGCGAGCAGACTGCTGGTCGTCGGGTCCCACCCCGGGAACGCGATCCCCGCCGCCCTGCGGATCCGGCTCCGGCCACCGTCGCACCCCACGAGGCGGGCCGCCCGCAGCCGCCGGCCGTCGGACAGGTCCACGTCGACGCCGGCGCCGTCCTGGGCGATGCCCGTCACCTCGTGCCCGTGGCGGACGGGCACCCCCAGCTCACGGACCCAGCCGGCCAGGAGCCGCTCGATGTGGTTCTGCCACAGCGCCAGGCCGTAGGGATGACGGGTGGGGAAGTCGCTGATGTCCAGTGGAACACCGGCGAACCCGGCGACCTGGGCGGTCGTTCCCGCCGCGAGGAACCGGTCGGCGATGCCGCGCTGGTCGAGGACCTCGATGGTCCGCGCGTGCAGCCCGCCGGCGCGCGAGCCGACGAGCTCCTGGCCGGCCCGCCGTTCGACGACGACGACGTCCACCCCCGCCAGCGCCAGCTCGCCCGCCAGCATCAGGCCCGTCGGCCCTGCGCCGACCACCACCACGTCGTGCTCGTCCATGTGCTGCTCCTCGGCCCGCAGGTCCCGCTCCCGGCCCGAGCATTCTGCGGCGCGCACGGGGTCTTGCCGCAAGCCCCCCGCGCCGCTGTACGTTGGGAGTGACGAGCAACCACGCACGGCCCCGGCCGGGACGGCACCGGCCCCCGTTGCGGCCCGGGCGTCGAGCGGCTCAGAGCCAGGTTCCGCCGCCGGCCTCGTCGGGCACGTCGACGTCGGCGCGGAAGCCGTGGATCCACGCGAGATGCCGGTCGACGACCCCGGGACGTCCCAGCCGGGCGTTGCGCTCGTCGGCCCGTTCACCGTCGGGCAGGTGCAGCACGTCGGCGGTGGTGATCGAGGCGTACTGCACCTTGCGGGTCCGCCCGCGGCGCAGCCGCTCGTACTGCTCCCGCGCCGCGTCCCAGTCGGCGCTCCCGGCCAGCTGGTCGGCCAGCACGATCGCGTCCTCGATCGACTGGTTGGCGCCCTGCCCGTGGTGCGGCACGAGCGCGTGGGCGGCGTCGCCCAGCAGCGTCACGCGGCCGCGGGACCAGCGGGACAGGGGCGGGCGGTGGAACAGGGCCCAGCGCTCGGTGACGGGCACGGCCGAGACCATCTGCCGGACCGCCGGGTGCCAGTCGCGGAACCGCTCGAGGTGGGACCCGTCCTCGACCGGCACGACCCAGCGCCGGTGCGGCCAGGGCGAGGGCGCGCGCTCCACGAGGAAGAAGTTCTGGTCCCCGCCGCCGATGGGATAGTGGAGCAGGTGCGCGCCGGGGCCCGTCCAGAACTGGATGGCCCCGGGGTCCGGCAGCTCGGACAGCGCCTCGGGCGGCACGATGCCCCGGGAGGCGCTGGTGCCGGAGTACAGCGCGTCGTCGTAGCCCAGCAGCAGCCGCCGGGTGGTGGAGCGGGCGCCGTCCGCGCCGATGACCAGGTCGGCCTCGGCCGTGCTGCCGTCCTCGAAGCGCAGCACCGCGGCCGCGCCGTCGTCGTCGACGTCGACCAGGCGCTTGCTCAGGTGCAGGCCGTCCGTCCCGAGGGCTCCGGAGAGGATCTGCTGCAGGTCGGCGCGGTGGATCCCCACGTACGGGGCGCCGAAGCGCTCGCGGTAGCCCGTGCCGTGCCGGCCGATCAGCCGGCCGTCCCGACCGTCGCGGAAGACCAGCGCCTCGACCTCCGCCCACCGGGCGCTCAGCCGTTCCTCCAGGCCGAACCGCTCCAGGAAGAAGCGGGTCGCGTTGGCGGACAGCGCCACGGCGGCCCCCACCTCGCGCAGCTCCCCGGCCGCCTCGTACACCTCGACCTCGAGGCCGCGGCGGCGCAGCTCGATGGCCAGCGTCAGCCCGCCGATGCCCGCGCCGACGACGGCGATGCGCCTCCCGGTGGTCGTCATGCGTGATCCTCTCCTCATGCTCAGCCGTTCCTGCCGCGAAGCCCGTGCCACGGGGCTCGTGCTCCACCTCTGTCGCTCCGCTTCTCGGGGTGTCCTGCTCCGACCGTAGCCAGTGCGCGCCGTCACCCTCTTCGGACGGCTGTGGGAAGATCGTGCCGATTCGTCGGACACCGTGTCCGACGGGCGGTCGGGCCCCCGCGGCGCGCGACCGTCCACCCACCGCCCACCGCACCCGAGGAGCCACCGACCACCCGTGGACCGGACCCCCGACCTGGACGACCTGCTCCAGGACCTCTCCGAACGAGCCGGCCGCCGGCTGATCGTCCTCGACTCCGCGATGCGCGTGGTCGCCTGGTCGATCCACGAGTCCGACGACGATCGGCGCCGGCTCTCCGCCGCGCTCGCCCACAGCGACTCGTGGGACGTTCCCGCCGCCGGTCCCGAGGGCTTCGCCGTCGAGGACGTCCCGGAGCTGGGCCGGTGCCTGGTCATCGCGCTGCACGACCACCGCCACCGTGTCGGGCTCCTGCTCACCGTCCTGGAGGGTCCGCGGCCACCGTCCGCCGACGCGGTCCGGGTGCTGGTCGGCGAGGCGCCGGTCCTCGGCGTGCTGCTGTCCCTGCGGACGCTCTACTCGGCGCGGGACCGGGACCGGGCACGGACCCTGCTCACGGCCCTCGTCGCGGGCGATCCGGCGCGCCGGCCGGGAGCCGCCGAGGCCCTCGTGGGAGAAGGTCTCCTGGGCGCGTCGCGACAGTACTGCGCCGTGGTCCTCGGCACGGACCCGCTCGCGGCGGCACCGGACGAGACGGGCCGGACCGTGCTGGCCGTGCACCGGACCCTCGACTTCGTGGCCAGGAGCTCGACCGCGTCGGTGGTGGGCTCGACCTTCGACGACGGCACCGGTGTCCTCGTCTTCCCCCGGCCCGTGGTCGTCCCCCGCCTGGCGCGCATCCTCGCCCGGCCGGACGTGGCCACGGTGCGCGCCGGCATCGGCCCCGTGGTCGACAGCCTGCTGGACGTGCACCGCTCGTACCGCCTCGCGCGCCGCACGTGGCGCACCCTGTGGCTGGATCCCCTCGCGCACGGGCCGGTCAGCACCTGGGACGACGCCGGGCTGGACGGGCTGCTGGCGATGCTGCCGCTCGAGCAGCTGACGGCCGACGACCTGCCGCGGCAGGTGCGCCGGGTCCTCGCCGCCGGCCTGCGCCCCGAGCTGCTGCGGACGCTGGAGACCTACCTCGACTGCGGGGCCGACGCGCAGCGGACGGCCGCCGCGCTGCACATCCACCGGTCGACGTTCTACTACCGGCTCGACCGGCTCAAGGAGCGCCTCGACCTGGACCTCGACGACGGGCGGACCCGCAGCGAGCTCCACGTCGGGCTCCGCGTGGCCCGGCTCGCACGCCTGTGGCCACCGGAACCGTGATGCGCACCCACCCCTCCGGCGACGTGGCAGGGCACCACCCGGCGGGCGGTACCCTGGCGGGGTGGTGGAACAGAGCATGTGGATGCAGAAGGTGCGCGCGGATCCCGGGCACTCCTCGTGGTACGTCGAGCGGTTCCGGGCCATGGCCGCCGCCGGCGCGGACATCGTGGGGGAGGCCCGGCTGGTCGAGGCCATGGTCCCGCCCGGCTCGCGGATCCTCGACGCCGGATGCGGGCCCGGCCGGCTGGGCGGCCACCTGCACCGCAGCGGGCACACCGTCGTCGGGGTCGACGTCGACCCCGCCCTGGTCGCCGCCGCGCAGGAGGACCACCCCGGCCCCCGGTGGCTCGTCGGGGACCTCGCGGAGCTGGACCTGCCGGCCCGTGGCGTGCCCGAGCCCTTCGACGCCGTGGTGTGCGCCGGCAACGTGATGGCCTTCCTGGCCCCCAGCACGCGCACCGAGGTGCTGCGACGCTTCCGCCGCCACCTGATCGCCGACGGGCGAGCCGCCGTGGGCTTCGGGGCGGGGCGCGGCTACCCGTTCCCGGAGTTCCTGCGGGACGCCGAGCGGGCCGGGCTCGAGCCCGAGCTGCTGCTCTCGACCTGGGACCTTCGCCCGTTCCGGGAGGACAGCGACTTCCTGGTGGCCGTGCTGCGGCCTGCGGCGCGGCACTGATCCGGGGTGCGGCACCGGCGCCACGGTGGGGCCCGCGGGGTGCGGCACCGGCGCCACGGTGGGGCCCGCATCCCGCGGTGCGTTCCCGGCCCCGCGGTGCGGCCCGGACTGCGCCGGCCCATCGGCAGCGCCGGATCCGCCGGGTAGCGTGGACGGTGTGAGCACCCAACCCCTGTCCGCCGTCGTCCTCGAGAGCCGCTTCGCCCAGGAACTGGGGGAGCTGTCCGTGCCGTGGCAGGCCGACGACGTCGCCGCCCCCCGGCTGCTGGTCCTCAACGAGCCCCTGGCCGCCGAGCTGGGCCTGGACCCGGAGTGGCTGCGGAGCGCGGAGGGCATCCGCCTGCTGATCGGCAACCTGGTGCCGCACGGGGCCGTGCCGGTCGCGCAGGCCTACTCCGGGCACCAGTTCGGCTGGTACTCCCCGAGCCTCGGCGACGGGCGCGCCCTCCTGCTGGGCGAGCTGGTGGACGCCGGTGGCCGACGCCGCGACCTGCACCTCAAAGGCATCGGGCGGACACCCTTCGCCCGCGGGGCCGACGGTCTCGCGGCGGTCGGTCCGATGCTGCGCGAGTACGTCCTGAGCGAGGCGATGCACGCCCTCGGCGTGCCCACGACCCGGTCCCTCGCCGTGGTGGCCACGGGGCGGCAGGTGCGCCGCGAGAGCCTCCTGCCGGGAGCCGTGCTCGCCCGGGTGGCGAGCAGCCACCTGCGCGTGGGCACCTTCCAGTACGCCCGGGCCACGGGCGACATCGACGTCCTGCGCCGGCTCGCCGACCACGCCGTCGCCCGCCACCACCCCGGCGTCGCCGGTGCCGAGCACCCGCATCTCGCGCTGTTCGAGGCGGTGGTGGCCGCCCAGGCGTCACTGGTGGCCCGCTGGATGCTCCTCGGGTTCGTGCACGGGGTGATGAACACCGACAACACGACCGTCTCGGGGGAGACCATCGACTACGGGCCGTGCGCGTTCCTGGACGCCTTCGACCCGGCCGCGGTCTACAGCTCGGTCGACCGCGGTGGGCGCTACGCCTACCGCAACCAGCCGGTGGCCGCGCAGTGGAACCTCGCCCGGCTCGCCGAGGCCATGCTGCCGCTGCTCCACGAGGACCAGGACCGGGCGGTGTCCCTGGCGGAGGAAGCGCTCGAGGCGTTCCCGCGGCAGTACAGCGCGGCGTGGTCGGCGGGAATGCGGGCCAAGCTCGGGCTGCCCCAGGACCTCGACGACGACGTCGCCTCGTCCCTGGTCGACGACCTGCTGGTGCTGCTCCAGCAGGACCGCGTCGACTGGACGGCGTTCTTCCGCGCCCTGAGCGGGACCGCCCACGCCGGCGCGCACGCCGCGCGGGACCTGTTCCTCGACCGGCGGAAGTTCGACGCCTGGGCCGAGCGCTGGCGGGCCGTGCGCCCCGACCCCGAGGCGATGGATCGCGTGAACCCCGTCTACATCCCCCGCAACCACCTGGTGGAGGAGGCCCTCTCCGCGGCCGTCGAGGGCGACCTCGACCCCTTGGGGCGGCTCCTGGAGGCGGTGACCGCTCCCTACGACGAACGCCCCGGCCTGGAGCGCTGGGCCGCCGGGCCCCCGGACGACTTCGGCCCCTACACGACCTACTGCGGGACCTGAGGCGCCTGGGCCACCTCCTGCCGGGCCTGCGCGCCTCGCCCCCGGACGACTTCGGCCCCTGCACGACCTGACGCGGGACCTGAGCTGCCCGGGTCACCTCCTGCAGGACCTGCCGCGCCTCGCCCCCGGACGACTTCGGCCCCTGCACGACCGGCTGCGGGACCTGAGCCGCCCGGGTCACCTCCTGCAGGACCTGCGCGCCTCGCCCCCGGCGGAGCTGCCGGGTCCGGGCGCACGGGCCGGCGGGCGGTCAGCCGCCGATGTACTCCCCGGTCACGCTGTCCACGGTGCCGTTCTCGATGCCCGTGCACTGCGCGACGCCGGCCTCCGTCACCGGGTCGTAGTTGACGCAGAAGGCGTCGTAGTAGGGCACGCCGCTCCGCCACGCGGCCAGGGCCTCGTCATAGCTGAACTTCTCCGGGAACGGCACCGCTCCCACGTCGGTGTTCACCTGCACCTGGCAGCTCCCGGGTCCGCCCGGAGCAAAGGCCAGGAGCTGACCGACCGTGTCGACGACGTCGATCCGGTCCTGGCCGGTGCCCATCGCGGACTGGTAGGCACCGCAGATCTCGACGGCGACGGCGCGGTCGTTCGTGTCCGCGGTGAGGCGGTGCGCGAGTCCGCCGCCCTGGACCGCCTGCTGCTCGACCCTGGTCACGGTCCCGGTGTACGGCTGTCCCTCGGGAGTGGCGGCGAACGCGGCCCACGGATCGGCGGGACCGGGCTCCCCGGCCGCCGGGGGAGCGTCCTCGGGCTGCGGCCCGGAGTCCTCGTCCGGCTCGGGGGCCGGCTCAGTGGTCGGCTCGGGGCTCGGTGCGGGGGTCGTCCCAGTGGCCGGCTCGGGGGTCGGCTCCGGCGTTGTCCCCCGAACGGTGTCCGCGGGGGAGGGCGAGGTCCGGGCGGCAGGAGTGCTCTCCTGGGCCGGGGGATCGCCGGCGCAGCCGGCCAGGGCGAGACCGGTGGCGATGAACAGACTGGTGACGACGGCCTTCGTGCTCATGAGGTGCCTCTGCTTCGCTGGGGGGCGGGATCTCCACTGTAGGCGGCCCGCCCGGCGAACCCCGGTTGCCACCCGGTGGCCCGCCCGGATCTGCCCACCCAAGAGGGGTCAGACGGGGCGGGGAGCGCCGTGCCACGATGCGGAGGGCATGCCGCCGGACACTGCCACGATGCGGAGGGCATGCCGCCGGACACTGCCACGATGCGGAGGGCATGCCGCCGGACACTGAAGGGAGCCGCTGTGCCGCACCAGATGACGCTGATGTTCTCCAACATCGTGCTGACCCTCGTCCTCGTCACGGCGTGCTATCTGCACCTGGACGGCGGGCGGTGGTGGTTCCCCTGCCTGTGGTTCGTGGGCATGGCCGCAGGGTCCCTGTGGGACGCGCTGCCGCACCGCCGCGCGGCGGAGTTCGCCCGCGCCAGCGGTGGGCGGGCCGCCTGGCAGTCCTGAGCGCGAGGAGGCGCCCTCAGGGCCGGCCGGCACCGTCCCGGCCCAGCCGGCGGCCCAGGACGACGCCGCCGGCGCGGGAACGGAAGCCGACCGGCCGCTGAACGGGCGTCATCGGCCCCGCCGTCCTCCTCCGCCGGCGCCCTACTCGCACGCGACGCCGTCGCCGTCACGGTCCATGGCGCTGCGGTAGCCGGGCTGTCCCCGCAGCAGCGGGGCGGCGCCGGCCTCCCGGGCGGCCGTGCAGTTGGCGTAGTGGACGTCCGCCGGGGCGGCCGGAGCCTCCTCGACCACGACGGGGGCCGGCTCCGGAGCGGTCCCGGCGGGGATGTCGCCGAACGGAGTGCCGGCGGGCAGCTGCTGGTCGGGGCACTCGGCGAGCACCTCGGCCATGGCGTCCTTCTCGGGTGCCGTGACCCACAGGCCGTAGCGGGACTTCACCGCGATCTGGATCGCCACCATGTCGCAGGCGAAGGCCCGGTTCGGGGGAAGCCACCCGGCGGCGTCCTGGTCGGACTTCGACCCGTTGGCCGGGCCGTCGACCGCCAGCAGGTTCAGCGGGTCGTTGGCGAGGGCCACGCGGTCGGCCGGGGAGAGCCGGCGCGCCCCGGTGACCCAGGCGTTGCCGAGCGAGACGACGTGGTCCACCTGGACGTCACCGGAGGTCGCGACCCCGCGCACGAAGTCGATGCTCGCCCCGGTGTAGGGGTCGGCGAGGGTGCCGGTGTCGACCCTGCACCCGTCGGCGGAGGTGACGCCGGTCAGGTCGCGGGCCAGGACCTCGTTGCGGGAGTCCTCGCAGTCGCCGTCGGCGTCGATCCAACCGCCGAACAGGGCCTCGCGGTCGTAGTCGGACATCGTCCCGGCGGCGGCGACCGTCAGGCCCTCCAGGGCCAGGAACGCCCCCGAGGGCGGGGCGACGGCGCGGACGGGAGTCTCCGCCGGCTCCGGGGACGGGGCGACCGTGGTGACGGATCCCGGTGTCCTCGAGGAGGTGGGCGAGGGAGCATCGCTCGGCACGGCGCTCGGGGACGGAGCGGCGGGCACCGTCGTCACGGTTCCCGGGACGGGGCCGGGCTCGGCGCCCGGGTCGGTGGACGCGGTGCTGGACGCGCAGCCGGCGACCAGCCCGATCGCCAGGGTGAGGTGCAGCGGCACCGCCACGATCCACCGGCCCGCGGCGGAACCGCGGCGGGACGTCAGGCCCGTTCCCGGGGCAGGGGAGGGGGAGGGGGTGTTGCTCATGGTGCTCCTGGGGGGAAGAGGCGAAGCGTGCCTGGTGGGGGATGCGCGTGGGGGAGCGCGCGGCACCCTCCAGTTCTACGTCCGCTGCCCGGCCGTCACCGCGCGGCGCGCCGCAGACGACGGCCACCGGCGCGAGTGTGACGCCGGTGCGTGCCCGTCCGGCCGGGGAGGCCTGCTCCGCGGCTCGTGCCGGAGGTCCCCGCCGCGCCCGCCATCCCCGGATGAGGGGTCAGACACGCGGGCTCACCGGGTGCGAGGATGCGGTCACGGGGGATCGTCCGAGGGAGGGGAGGGGCTCGTGCTGGCCGTGCGCGACAAGCTGCTCCTGGGGCTCTGGCTCCTGCCGGTGGCACTCGGTCTCGTGGTGGGACTGCGCGTCGGGGACGACGACGGCTCCGTCATGCTGTTCGTCACCGGCATCGTGGCGGCGCTCTACGTCGTCGTGCTGGTCAGCACGGTGCACTCGGCGCGACGCCGCCGGGCCGAGCCGCCCGCCGCCGCGCCGGGGCCCGGCGAGCCCGCCGGCGAGCCCGAGCCCGGTCCGGGCACCGAGCCCGGTGCCGCGGGCCCGCCCGGCGAGGACGGCCGTGCGCTCGCGGTCTCACGCGCCCTGCAGCTGGTCCTGATCGTCTCCGCCGCCGTCTACGTGGTCGTCGCGGAGGGCGGCTGGACCTTCGTGGTCGTCGCCGCGCAGCTCATCACCGTGATCACCATGGCCGCCTACGTCCACGAACGAGGGGCGGCGCCGGTTCCGGTGACCTGGCACGGCCCCGCCCCCGTCCGCGCGGACGGGGGCGGGGCCGTGACCGGACCGCGACGGAGCGCGGCCGGCGGGCTCAGGACAGCTGCACGTACGTGGCCGAGTGCCCGAAGCCCACGACGTCGTCGCGACCGTCGCCGTTGACGTCACCGAGCAGACGCGGATACCGCTCCTCCGTCCAGCCGTCCGCCCAGCCGAAGGCGGCGGTCTTCAGGTACACCGGACCGAAGGTGCTGTCCGCCCGGCCGTGCGCCACGTAGACCCCGGCGTTGCCGAAGCCCACGATGTCCTGGATGCCGTCGACGTTGATGTCCGCGTGGGTCCGCGGATGACGGTCGCCCCGCCACCCCTGGGCCTGGCCGAAGTCGTTCACCCGCACGGCCACACCGGTGTAGTTCCCCCCGTTGAGCGAGTGGGCGACGGAGACCCCGGAGTAGCCGAAGCCGATGATGTCCGCCGCGGCGCTGCCGGCGGGGTTGATGTTGACGTCGGCCAGCATCCGCGGGTGCTGGTCCACGCGCCACCCCTGGGCGTAGCCGAAGTTGCGGATCTCCAGCGCGGGCTGGGTGAACGTGTCCCCCAGCGCCGAGAAGTAGGAGACGTACGTGCCGGCGTCGCCGAAGCCCACGATGTCGGCGGTGCTGTTGCCGTCGACGTCCGCGAGCATCCGCGGGTTCTTGTCGACCCGCCAGCCCCGGTCCCAGCCGAAGCTGTCGATGCGCTTGCCGGTGCCCGTGAACGTCCGGTCGGACAGGGCGTGGGAGATGGTGACGCCGGAGTACCCGAAGCCCACGATGTCGGCGGTCAGGTTGCCGTTGAGGTCGGCGAGCTCGCGCGGGTGCCTGTCGACGCGCCAGCCCTGGTTCCAGCCGAAGTCGCGGACCTTGAGCTGCGGCGCGGTGAAGCTGCCGTCGCCCTGCGAGTAGGCCACGTAGACCCCGGCGTTGCCGAAGCCCACGATGTCGTCGCGGCGGTCGCCGTCGACGTCCGCGAGCGTGCGCACGTGCCGTGCGTTGGACCAGCCCTGGGCGGTGCCGAAGTCCCGCACGCTGAACCTCGGGGTGCCGAAGGTGCCGTCGGCCCGGCCGAAGGAAACCTGGACGCCGGCGTTGCCGAAGCCGACGACGTCGGCGCGGCCGTCACCGTTGACGTCCGCGAGCTCGCGCACGTGCTGGTCCACGCGCCAGCCCTGGGCGTAGGAGTACACGGGCTGTGCGGTCGCGGCGTGGGCCGGTGCGGCCACGGCGAGCCCTGCGGTCACCAGGGCGGTGGCGGACGCGCCGGTGAGCACGCGCGAGAGGAGTGGGTGTTTCATGGTGGGTCCCCGAGGTGGTGAGGTGGATCGTTCGGCACGGGCGCGGGTGGCACGTGCCGGAGACGTCGGTCGACCCCCGGTCGACCGGGAGATGTCCCCCGGGGCGCGGCGCGCCTTCCGGGGAACCGGTGGCTCCGGGAACGTCGTCCCGGAGCCGAGGCGCAACAGCTGAGGGCTCCAGTTTACTCCTGCAACGATCGCCGTCACCAGGGGTGTTCCCGATCGTGACCTCCTGCCGCGAACGGGCGGGCTCCGGCACGGCGCCCGCGGTGCAGCACGAGCCGTCGCCGCCCACTGCGGAGAGCTCCCGGCCGGTCCGTCCCTCGAGGTCGGGCCGGGCGTCGTCGGTCGACATGCGTCTTGTCCGGCCCGGAGGTCCGGGCGCCCTTGACGGATCGGGAGTCCGGCCGCACCGTGGTCCTGTCGGGCGGCGGTGACCTCCGCGGCCCGCTCCCGGAGGTTCCGATGCACAGCTCCTCGCCCGGTGACCGCGCCTCGACGCCTGCCCCGGGGCCCCTGCCGGCCGAGCTGCAGGACGCGGTGGCGGCGATGATGCGCGCCGGGCACGTCCCGGGGCTCTCCCTCGCGGTGACCGACCGGGACGGCCTGCTCTGCGCGGCAGGCTTCGGACTGGCCGACCTGGCCGGTCGGGTCCCCGCGACGCCGGGCACGGCCTACCCGTGGTTCTCCATGACCAAGCCCGTCACCGCCACTGCCGTCATGGCCCTCGCCGAGGCCGGCCGGCTGGACCTGCAGTCGCCCGTCGACGAGCACCTGGACTTCCCGCCGGCCCCCGGGGGCGCCCGGCCGACGGTGGAGCAGCTGCTCACCCACACCGCGGGCCTGTCCAATCCGCTGCCGATCCGGTGGGTCCACCCGGCCGGGGCCCCGCCGCCGCCGGCCGGCGACCTGCTGCGCCGGCTGATGCGCCGTCGGCGGGCGTACCGGTATCCGGTGGGGGAGCGGGCCCGGTACTCCAACGTGGGCTATCTCGCCCTGGGCGAGGTCGTCGAGGCGGTGACCGGGACGTCCTTCGAGTCCTCCCTGTGCGAGACGGTGCTGGGCCCGGCGGGCATGACCCGCACCGGGTTCGCCCGCCCGCAGGGCGCCGTGGCGGCGACCGGCTATCTGCGTGCCCCGCGGCTCGCCGATCCCCTGCTGCGCCTCCTGCTGCCCCGTGGGGTGGCCGGTTCCCGGACGGGGGCGCACCTGGGCCTGCGCCCCTTCCACGTCGACGGTCCCGCGTTCGGGGGCCTGGTGGGCGACGTGCTCGACGCCGCCCGGTTCCTGCGCCTGCACCTGGGGGAGGGGCAGATCGACGGACGCCGGGTGCTGTCCGCGGACGCCGCCCGGTCCATGCGGACGATCGCCCACCCGGGACGGCCGTTCGACCACGGCATCGGCTGGTTCCGCCGCCCTGCTCCGGGGGCCCACGAGTGGGTCGAGCACTACGGGACGGGCGCCGGCTTCTGGAACGTCATGCGCCTCTACCCGGACCGCGGCCTGGGCATCGTCATGATGACCAACAGCACCACCGCCTACGACTTCGGGCCGGTCCTCGCCCGTCTCGCGGCGGCGCCCTGGGCCTGACGCCCCTGGTCCGGAACGTGCGGCGCCGGGGCAGGAGGCAGGGCGGGGGCCGGAGCGGAGCACGAAGCTGGGCGACAGGACCGGGACGGCCGTGCCCCGCCGTGCGGGGCGGACCGTCCCCGGCGGACGGGGCGATAGGCTCGCCTCCGTGACCGAGCTCAGCGAGATGGCCCGCACCGGGGTGGTGAGCGCCGCGTGCCTCACGGCGGGATGGGCCCTGCTGGTGGCCGCACTGCTCGTCCGGTGCCTGTACGCCTGGTGGGTCAGGACCTCGGCCGTGCACCTGGTCGAGGACGGCCGGCACCGGCTGCGCTGGCACACCACCCGGTACGAGATCCACGAGGAGTCCTGGCCGCACCCTCCGTCCCCCGCGCCCGCGGCCGGGGCGGAGGTCACGGTCTACTACCACGCCCGCCACCCCTGGCGCTGGGCCCTCGTCGCGCCGTACCGCTGGCTGTGGCTCCTCACCGCGTCCGGCGCGGTGCTGGTCGGAGCCGGTCTGCTGGTCCGCCTCGTGCGCGGCTGATCCCCTGGTGAGCCCCCGCACCGGTCCGGTCGGGTCCGCACCCCGGCCCCCGCCGCCGGCGTCCCCTCGCGGTCCGTGCCGGTTTCTCCTCCCGCCGCCGGGCGGGAGATCATGGGGGCAGGACCCCTGTGGGCGTCGGCCGCGCCACAGGCCTTGCGACACGCCGGTCCCGCACCGGACCCCCGGTGCGGAGCAGCACGCGGACCGGCACCGACGGCCCCGACCCAGCACCCGGAAGGACAGCATGCGCAAGCACCAGCACTCCGACGACGAGCCCGCCCGGCCCAGGCGCAGCCTGTTCCGGCGCTTCGACGACTTCACCATGCGGTTCTACGGGCCCGCCGTGCGCAGCCCCCGGGATCTCAGGGGCGCCGAGGCCAGTGCGCAGACGCAGCAGTGGTACCAGGACCTGCAGGAGGAGTTCGTGGTCGAGAAGGACGCGAACGGCAACACCTACCTGCGGCCCCGCCATCGCTGACGGGGTCGTGACGCCGCGGGGCGCCCGGCCGTCCGGCGCCCCGGCCCGGGACGTACAGTGTCGGAGCATGGAAGGAAACCACGTGCTGCCCCTGACCGATCCCGAGGTGCGTGCGCTCCGGGAGGACTTCCCCCTGCTGACCGGCACACCGACGGTCTACCTGGACTCGGGGGCCACCTCCCAGAAGCCCCTGGCCGTCCTGGACGCCGAGCGGGACTTCTACGTGCACCGCAACGCCGCGGTCCACCGCGGGGCCCACGCGCTGGCCGTGGAGGCCACCGACGCCTACGAGGAGGCCCGCCGGGTCGTCGCCGGCTTCGTGGGCGGCACCGAGCGGGAGCTGGTGTGGACCTCCAACGCCACCGAGGCGATCAACCTGCTCGCCTACTCGTTCTCCAACGCCACGGCCGGGCGCGGGGGCCAGGAGGCCGAGCGCTTCCGGCTCGGCCCGGGCGACGAGATCGTGACCACCGAGCTCGAGCACCACGCCAACCTCATCCCGTGGCAGGAGCTGGCGGCCCGCACCGGGGCCGTGCTGCGCTGGATCCCGGTCGGCGACGACGGCGCCCTCGACCTCGGGGCCGCCGCCGAGGTCATCGGCGAGCGCACCCGGGTGGTGGCGTTCAGCCACGTCTCCAACGTCACCGGTGCGGTCACCGACGTCGAGGCCCTGGTGGGCCTGGCCCGGGCGGCCGGGGCGCTGAGCGTGCTGGACGCCTGCCAGTCGGTGCCGCACCTGCCCGTGGACCTGCCCGCCCTGGGGGTGGACTTCGCGGTGTTCTCCGGGCACAAGATGCTCGGGCCCACCGGCATCGGGGCGCTGTGGGGGCGGGCCGAGGTGCTGGACGCGATGCCTCCCTTCCTCACGGGCGGGTCCATGATCACGAAGGTCACGATGGAGGGCGCCCGGTACCTGCCCGCCCCGACCCGCTTCGAGGCCGGCACCCAGCGCGTGGCCCAGGCCGTGGCGCTGGCCGAGGCCGTGCGCTACCTGCAGGGCATCGGGATGGAGCGGGTCGCCGCCCACGAGCACGAGCTGGGACAGCGGCTCGCGGCCGGGCTCACGGAGCTCGAGGGGGTCCGGCTGATCGGCCCGGCCCCGGGCGCGGACCGCGTGGGACTGGCGGCGGTGGACGTGGCGGGCGTGCACGCCCACGACGTCGGCCAGGTCCTCGACGTGGCCGGGGTGGCCGTGCGGGTGGGCCACCACTGCGCCCAGCCGCTGCACCGCCGGCTGGGGCTGACCGCGTCCACCCGGGCGAGCGCCTACCTCTACAACACCACCGAGGACGTCGACCGGTTCCTGGCCGAACTGGCCGGGGTCCGCGCCTACTTCCGCGTGGCCGGCTGAGCCCGTGCGCACCGATCCGGACCGACCGAGGAGACGACGATGAGCGCGCTGGACGGCATGTACCAGGAGGTCATCCTCGACCACGCCAAGCGGCGGTCCGGGGAGGGGCTGGCCACCCCGGACCCCGGGCACGGGAGCGGGGAGTCCCACCAGTACAACCCGACGTGCGGGGACGAGATCACCGTCCGCGTCGAGCTCGTGCCTGCCGCCGAGGGCGCGGAGCCGGTGGTCGAGCGGCTCAGCTGGGAGGGCGAGGGCTGCTCGATCTCCATGGCCGCGGCCTCCGTGCTGGCCGAGACCGCCCCCGGGATGACACGGGCCGAGCTGGCGGAGCTGATCGGGGCGTTCCGGGACCTGCTGCGCTCCCGGGGCACCGTGGTCCCGGACGAGGAGGTCCTCGGCGACGCCGCCGCCTTCGCCGGGGTGTCCCGGTTCGTGGCCCGCGTCAAGTGCGCCATGCTCGGCTGGGTCGCCGCCGAGGAAGCCCTCGGCCGCGCCGGCTGAGCAGCTCCCGGACCCGCGGCTCCCGGACCCGCAGGGCCTGCGGCCCGGAATGCTTCCGGCGCCGTCCCGGTTGTGCGCACCATGCCCCTCTCCGACGTTCCGCTCTCCCTCCTCGACCGCGCCGGCACCCGGGACGGCTCCACGGAGGCCGAGGACCTCGCCCGCGTCCTGGAGCGGGCCGAGCGCGCGGAGGAGCTGGGCTACCACCGGTTCTGGGTGGCCGAGCACCACGGGGTGCCCGGGATCGCCGGGTCCGCGCCGGCGGTGCTGATGGCCGCCCTGGCCGCCCGGACCCGCCGCCTCAGGATCGGCTCCGGCGGGATCATGCTCCCCAACCACCAGCCCCTCGTCGTCGCCGAGCAGGCCGCCACCCTCGAGGCCCTGCACCCCGGCCGGATCGACCTCGGCGTGGGCCGCTCCCTCGGGTTCACCGCCGCCGTCCGGGACGCGCTGCGCACCGGGAAGGAGGCCGCGGACCGTTTCGAGGCCGACCTCACGGAGCTGCTCGCCCACCTCTCCGGCGCGGCCCCCGTGACCGCCCGGCCCCGGAACCACGCCGCGACGCCGGTCTTCGTCCTGGCGACCGGCGCCGGGGTGGAGACCGCCGCCCGGGCGGGACTCGCCGTGGTGCTCGGCGGCCCGGCGCTCTTCCGCGAGGGCCCCGGCGGCGGCGCCGCGGTGCTCGAGCGGTACCGCGCGCAGTTCCGCCCGTCGTCGTGGTGGCCGGCCCCGCACGTGGTCGTCTCGGCGAACGTCGCGGTGGCGCGCACCCGCGCGGCCGCCCGTGAGCTGCTGCTGCCCGAGGCCCGCGCACTGGCCGCCTCCCGCACCCGGGGGGAGTTCCCGCCCCTGGCGCCCGCGCGGTCACCGGATGCCGACGGGCTCCCGGACCGGGAGCGGGCCCTCGTGGAGGAGGCCCTCACGGGCTCGGTCCACGGCACGGCCCCGGAGGTCCGGGCGCAGCTGGAGCGGCTGCTCGCGCGGACCGGGGCGGACGAGCTGCTCGTGACGGGCGGCGCGTACGACCTCGACGCCCAGGCGGAGTCCGACCGGCGGCTCGCCGCGCTGTTCGCCGCCCGCCCGGCCTGACGTCCCATCTCCGGGCGCCGTCCCGCCGCGTCCCCAGGTGGGGGGACGCCGCGGCGGGGACGGCCGGGCACGGGGGCTCGGCGGCAGAGGCAGCAGGAGAGGGCGGATAGAGTGACGGGGTGCCACAGCTGCTCGTTCTCGCCGCCCACCCCCTGGAGACCAAGTACTTCCCGGAGGACATCGACCTGGTCCTGACGGGCGTCGGGATGTCGGCCGCGGCCGTGCGCACCACCGAGGCGGTGCTGACCCGCTGCCCGGACCCCGCGCGCCGGGCGGAGCTGACGGTGCTCAACATCGGCAGCGCCGGCGCCCTGAGGCACGGGCTGACCGGGGTGCTCGAGCCCTCCCGGATCATCAACCGGGACGTGGACGAGGAGCTGCTGCGCGCGGCCGGGATCCCCGTGGACAACGTCATCGAGCTCGGCGGCGACGGGCCCGTGCTCGCCACCGGCGACTCCTTCGTGGCCGGCGGGCCCACCCGGGACGCCCTCGCCGCGCGGGCGGACCTCGTGGACATGGAGGGCTGGGCGGTCGCGGTGGCCTGCCGGCACCTGGGCGTGCCGCTGCGGATGGTCAAGCACGTCTCCGACGCCGCCGACGAGGAGGCGGTCGCGTGGGCCGAGAAGGTGGAGGCCAGCGCCCTGGCCCTGGGGCAGTGGTTCCGCGGCAGCGGGATCGCCCGGCCGTGACCCGCCGCAGGACCGTCCGGATCCGCCACTAGACTGGGACCAGCATGAAAATTCTCCGCCAGCGCGAGTCCCTGGGCGCCCAGCAGGACTACGAGAGCGCCATGACCCTCCTCGCCGACGTGCGCCGCAGCGGGCCCGTCCTGCGCCTCTACGAACCGGCCCCCACGGTCGCCTTCGGCCGCCGGGACGAGCTGCGCCCTGGCTTCGCCGACGCCTCCCGGGCCGCCCGCGAGAGCGGGTTCGAGCCCCTGGTCCGCAAGGTCGGAGGCCGGGCCGCCGCCTACCACGGCGGGTGCCTGATCATCGACCACCTCGAGTCCGCCGAGGACCCCACCTCGGGCATCCAGGACCGCTACCGCCTCTTCGGCGACATGATCGTGGCCGCCCTGGAGGAGCTCGAGGTCGAGGCCGACGTCGGCGAGATCCCGGGCGAGTACTGCGCCGGCGAGCACAGCGTGCACGGGACGCACCCGGCGGCGTCGTCGACCCCGGGCCGGAAGGTGAAGCTGGCCGGGACCGCCCAGCGGGTGGTCGCCGGCGCCTGGTACTTCTCCACGGTGCTGGTCGTCGAGCAGTCCGAGCCCATCCGCTCGGTGCTCACCGACGTCTACGCCGCCCTCGACCTGGACTGGGACCCCACCACCGCGGGGGCCGTGGACGACCTGCGGCCGGGCACCACCGTGGCCGACGTCGAGCGCGGGATCCGCAAGGTGTACGGCATGTACTCCGAGTACCTGGGGTACGGGCAGCTCACCGACTGAGCCCCGGCCGCGAGCCGGGCAGACCGAGGAGGCAGCAGATGTGCGGACGCTACGTCATCGCCCGGGCCGTGGGCGACCTCGTGGCCGAGACCGGGGCCGTCCCGGACGAGAGCCTCGGCGGCGACGCCGACCAGGAGCGGCTGCGGGCCAACTGGAACACCGCGCCCACCACCGACGTGCCGATCGTCCTCGAGCGCCTGACGGGCGGGGAGGACGGCGGTGAGCTGGTCCGCGAGCTCCACGTGGCCCGCTGGGGCCTGGTCCCGGGCTGGGCCAAGGACCCGGCGGTCGGGTCGAAGATGTTCAACGCCCGGTCGGAGACCGTGCTCGAGAAGCCGTCCTTCCGCAAGGCGGTCCGGGCCCGCCGCTGCGCGGTCCCGGCCAACGGCTACTACGAGTGGAAGAAGGAGCCCGGGGCCGGGCGGGGCGGGCGCAAGCAGCCCTACTACGTCCACCCGGCCGACCCGGAGGAGACCATCTGGTTCGCCGGGATCTACGAGTGGTGGCGGGTGCCCGAGGGCGCGGAGCTGCACTCCGCGGCCCTGCAGCCCGGCCGGGACGGCGCGGGAAGCACGTGGCTGCTGTCCTGCTCCGTCCTCACCACCGACTCCCCGGAGCCCTCCGCCGAGCACCCGGTGCTCACGGAGCTGCACGGCCTGCACGACCGGATGCCGATCCCGCTGGCGCCCGAGCACGTGGGGGACTGGCTGCGCCCGGGGGAGGAGGACGCCCCGCAGCTCGTGGACCTGGTGCGGGCCGAGGCGCACCGGACGGCGGCCCGCTGGGTGCTCGACCCGGTGGACCCCGCGGTCGGGAACGTGCGCAACAACTCCCCGGAGCTCGTGGTGCCGCAGCCCGCCCTGTTCTGAGCGCGTACCGTGGGGCCTGACCTGTCCCCGTCCCCAAGGAGCCCCTCCATGACCTCTGCCTCACCGGACGCCGTCGGCCGCATCGTGGACTTCGTCCGCGCCCACGGCGGTGGCGTCGTGGCGACCAACAGCGACGAGGGATACCCCGAGTCCGCCTGGGTCAACCTCGTGGCGGACGACCACGGCCGCCTGGTCTTCGGCACGAACATCGCCAGCCGCAAGTTCTCCAACATCGGCGCCGACCCGAGGGTCTCCCTGGTGCTGGTCTCCGGAACGGGCCAGGAGTTCCAGCTCGAGGGCGACGCCGCGGTGCTCGAGGGCGACGCGGCGCAGGAGGCGGGGCAGCGGCTGGAGGCCCGCCACCCGGGCTCCGGCGGCCACGAGCCCGAGTCCACCCGGCTCGTCGAGGTGGGCCTGCGCTGGGCGCGGTTCGTCGACGTCGCCGTCGAGCCCCCGGCCCGGGAGGAGTTCGCGCTCTGACCCGGCCACGGAAAAGGCCCGGGGTCCGCTGCTGCGGACCCCGGGCCTTCCCCGTGGCACCTCTGCCGGTGTCTCTGCCGGTGTCTCTGTCGGTGTCTCTGTCCGGCGCCTCTCCGGTGGCTCCTGGGGCGGTGACTTCCGGGGCGTCGTCTGCGCGCCCCCGGCTCCGGAGCGCCGGCCGGGCTCAGACGTAGTCCGTCTCGGGGACCCAGCGGTTGAAGTCGAGCGTGAGGTAGAGCGCGAGCGCCGCCGCGTTGTCCTCGGCGATCCGCAGGCAGACCTGGTCGTGACCGTTGTCGTAGAGGGTGCTCATGGCGCAGCGCACGAGCTGCTCGGCGAGGCCCTGCCGCCGGCGGGAGGCCGCCGTGAACAGCTCGAAGATGTAGGGGACGTCGGGGAGGTCCTCCCCGACCCGCCGGGCCAGCACGAGCGCTGCGGCCACCACGGTCCCGTCGTCGTCGACCACCACCGGCGAGGCCTCGGGGAGGAAGGGCCCGTACTCCCCGTCGAAGACCCCCCGGATCACCTCGTGGGCCTCCTCCAGGCTGGAGACCCCGCCCTGCTCGTAGGAGGAGTAGTAGAGCTGGGCGAGGCTCTCGGCGTCCTCCGGGGCGGCCGGACGCAGGGTCACCGCGGGGGTCCTGGTGTTCTGCGCGGTGTGGGCGATCAGCGTGATGGTTCCGGTCATGGGAGGCCTCCGTGAGGTCGACGCCGGTGGATGCCGGCGGGGCGGACGAGGGACAAGGGACGTCCGGGCGGGTCGCGCAGGGCACGCCCTCCGTGCTCTCAGCGTATCCATTTCGCTGGGCTTGTCCATGCTCCCCGCCTGCGAATTGCGAATGCGAACGACTGTCATGAACAGTGCGTCGCGGGGAACACCTGTTCCCTGGTAGTGCTCCCCGGGGTTAGCGTGTCGTACAGGTGTTCTAGCTTCCAGGGGACAGGGCGCACCGCGGGACGGGCGCCGGCCGAGGGAGAGAGGAGCCGTCGTGGGTTTTCTGACGGAGAGCGTGGACGTGGACTGCGACACGGACGGGGTGCCGGTGGGCGTGCGCTGGCGCGGGCGGAGCTACCGGGTGGCGCAGGACCCCGTCCGCTGGTACGAGCGCCGCGCCTGGTGGTCCGAGGACGCGCGGCTGCCCCAGGACCGCGGGATCGGGGCGGTGGACCAGCAGATGTGGCGGGTCCAGGTCCAGCTGAACGCCCGCTCCGAGCTGCTGACCCTCGAGCTCGTCCACACCCTCGACACCGGCCGCTGGCGGCTGTTCGCGGCCACGAGCGCCTCGGGGGCGCAGGTGGTGCGCTGTGCATAGGCGCACCGGGGGTGCATAGGATCGGACGGAGACCGCACCGCAGAACGTGAGGGAGCATCCGTGAGACTCGGCACCGTGCGACGCGACGGCACCACCCAGGCCTTCCGGCAGGAGGACGGGCGGACCGTCTACCTTCCCGTCCCGGACGTCGGGGCCCTCCTGGCCGGGGGTGACCTGCACCTGCCGGGGGAGCCGGGTCCCGCGCCGGCCCCCGCGGACCTGGCGACCCCCGTCCTGCGCCCGGGCAAGATCCTGTGCGCCGGCCTGAACTTCTACGACCACGCGGAGGAGGTCGGCCAGGAGATCCCGAAGCACCCCACGATCTTCGCGAAGTACGCCACCGCGCTCATCGGCCCCACCGACCCCATCGCCATGCCGGAGGAGTCCGAGAAGATCGACTGGGAGGCCGAGCTCACCGTGGTGATCGGCTCGCCCCTGCGCCACGCCACGCTCGACCGGGCGCGGGCCGCGATCGCCGGGTACACCGTCATGAACGACATCTCGGTGCGGGACTGGCAGGGCCGGACCTCCGAGTGGTTCCAGGGCAAGAACTTCGACCGCACCACCCCGGTGGGTCCCGTGGTCGTCACCCCCGACGAGGTCGACCCCGAGGCGGGACTGGCGATCCGCTGCACCGTGGACGGCGTGCTGCACCAGGACTCCGGCACCGACCGGATGATCTTCTCCGCCGTGGAGCTGGTCGAGTACCTCAGCCGGTTCCTGACCCTCGAGCCCGGGGACCTCGTGGCCTGCGGCACTCCCGCCGGCGTGGGCCTGGCCAAGAAGCCCCGCCGGATCTGGCTGCGCGACGGCCAGGAGGTCGTCACCGAGATCGAGGGGATCGGCGAGCTGCGCAACGTCTGCACCCCCGCCGAGGAGCTCCGGGGCGCGGCCGGCTGACCGGCACCCGCCCCTCCCGGTCCTGCCCTGTTCCCGCCCTCGTCCGTTCCGAGCTCACCCGTTCCGGGCTCATTCGTTCCGAGCTCACCTGTTCCGGGCTCGTCCGTCCCGAGCTCACCCGTTCCGGGCTCGTCCGTCCCCAGCTCACCTGTTCCCACCTCTCTGTTCCCGCCTTCGACCGGAGGACCCCATGGCGACGATCGGCTTCCACGCCTCCCACGAGCAGATCCCTCCCGAGCAGCTGCTGCTCGACGTCGGGCACGCCCAGCAGGCCGGCTTCGGCGCCGCCATGTGCTCCGACCACCTCGAGCCGTGGTCACCGCGCCAGGGCCACTCCGGGTTCGCCCTGTCCTGGCTGGGCGCCGCCCTGGCCAGCACGGACCTGACGTTCGGGTTCGTGCACGCCCCGGGCCGGCGCTACCACCCGGTGGTCACCGCCCAGGCCACGGCCACCCTCGCCCGCATGTTCCCCGGCCGGGTCTGGACCGCCCTGGGCAGCGGGCAGAAGCTCAACGAGCGGGCCGTCGCCCCGGACTGGCCGGCCAAGGAGCAGCGGCAGCGGTTCCTCGAGGGCAGCTTCGACGTCGTCCGGCGGCTGCACGCGGGCGAGGAGGTGTCCTGCCGCGAACCCTTCCACGCCGACCGCGCCCGGATCTGGGACCCGCCGGAGGTCCCGCCCGCCCTGCTGGTGGCCGCGCTCACCCCGACGACAGTCCGCCGCTTCGCCCCCGTGGCCGACGGGTTCATCACGGTCCAGCAGCCCCTGGAGGACCTGCGCCGGATGCTCGACGCCTGGCGCGAGGCCGGCGGCACCGGCCGCGCCGCGCTGCAGGTGCACCTGAGCTGGGCGGCCACTCAGGAGCAGGCCCGGGCGATCGCCCTCGACCAGTGGCGCACCAACGTCTTCGACCCCGTGACCATGGCCGAGCTCGCCTCGCCCCAGGACTACCTGCGCAAGGCGGTCCAGGAGGACGTCGGGGACGCGCAGGTCGCCGGGGCGGTCAACGTCTCCGCCGACCTCGGCCGGCACGCCCAGTGGCTGCACGAGTACGCCGAGCTCAGCTTCGACGAGATCTACCTGCACCACGTGGGGCAGGAGCAGGGCCGCTTCCTCGACGCCTTCGGGGAGGCGGTGCTGCCCCAGCTCGCGCAGGCCTGAGCCGGTGCGTCCGACGGTGACCGCCGTCGGACGCACCGGGCCACGGTCGCCCGAGTTCGTGCCGGCGGGCGCCCCGTGGCAGATCGCCGGTGCGCACGGGAAGAAGCCGGCCGCACGGGAAGCTCCCGTCAGGACCGGGAGGCGATCACGGCAACCGGGACGGCCGCCGCAGGACCGCCGCCCCGGCCTGCTCCGGGTCGAGCGGGACCGGGCTGTGCAGCACGGCCGGTCCGCGGTGCAGGACACCGCTGGACAGCGGCCGGCAGCGCAGGCCTCCTCGTCCCCGCATGGCGGCGTGCGCGCCGGGGGCGAGCACCCGGTCCATCCAGGCGCACGGGTGGGCCGGCCGGCCGCCGCGGAGCCGCACGAGTTCGCCCCGGGACTCCAGTGCGAACTCCTCGCCCAGCAGCGGGGCCAGCTGGGCGCCCCGGAGAACCACGTTGCGCCGGGTCAGGAGCGGGTCGAACGGGGGCGCGTCCAGGTCCTCGGCCATGGCCTCGAGCGCCTCGACGGCCAGCAGGGTGACGGCGGCGTCCAGGTGCGCGGCCTTGCCGAAGAACCGGTCGCCGACGACGCCCTTGCCGGCCACCAGCTCGGCCCGGTCGGCGTCGGTGCTGGGGACGTCCGCGGCGCCGTCCCGGGCGCGGCCGAAGTAGGCGTGGGCCGGGGACACGAGCAGGTGCAGGATCTCCACGTCGTACCGGTAGCTCTCCGCCATGCCGCACATCCCTCCGTCGTGACGAGGGCCGCTGCCGCTCTGCCGTGCGGCCGTCCGATCGCAGCAGCCGTCCGAGCTCAGCATAGGGCCGGGGAGCGCGGCGGGCCCGCTGAGAGCTGTTCCGCCCGTCGTCCTCGGGATGCTCGTGCGGCGTTTCCTCCTCCCTGGGGGCCCGACGGTCCTTCCGGCGGTTTGCAATTGACTTAATATTCGAACACGTATTCGAATGGGGGTGTGAGCTTTCCGCACCTGCACGTCGCCACCGCCTTCAGCGCCCACTTCGGGGTCAGCCGGCCCGCCGCCCTGGCGGCGGCCGCCGCGGCGGACGGCGCGGACGTGCTCGCCTGCACCGACCGGGACGGGCTCTACGGGGCGATCAAGCACCTCGGTGCGTGCCGGGAGCACGGCCTCGACCCGGTCCTGGGGGTCGACCTCGCCCTGCTGGCCCCCGGCCGCGAGCGCGTCCTCGGCCGCGTGGTGGTCCTCGCGGCCGGCCACACCGCCGGTGCGGGCTACGCCGCCCTGTGCCGGCTGGTCTCCACCGCCCACGCCGCGGAGGGCCCGACCGGGGCGACCGCCGCCGAGATCGCGGCCGCCGCGGTCCCGCCCCGGCACGAGGGACCGGTCCTGACCGTGCTGCTCGGACCCGCCTCCGACGTCGGGCAGGAGCTCGCGGCCCGCCGCTACCGCACCGGGCGCGCCGCCCTGGGGCGGTGGCGGTCCCTGCTCCCGGCGCCGGCGCTCGCCGTGGAGGTGGTCTCGCACCTGGCCGCCCCCGGCACCGCGTGCAGCACCTCCCACGCGGCCCGGATGCTGCGGGCCGCCCTCGAGGCAGGACTGACCCCCGTGCTGACCAACGCGGTGCGCTACGCCACCCCCGCCGAGGCCGCCACCGCCGACGTCCTCGACGCCGCTCGCGCCCTCACCCCGCTCGAGACCCTCGGGGCGCGGGCCGGCCTCGTCCCCGGCGGCAGGGGAGGAGGCACCGGGCGGGCCGGGGGGTCCCGGCGGACGGCGGCGCCGGAGCCGCTGCAGCCCAACGGGCAGGGCTGGCTCAAGTCCGCCCGGCGGATGCGCGCGCTCGCCGCGGAGATCGCCCGGGCCGCGGACCTCGGCGCCGCCGGGGCCGCGGCCCTGCTGGCCGGCACCCAGCGGGTCGCCGACCGGTGCCGGCTGGACCCGGTCGCCGACTGCGGCTGGGGGCGTCCGGTGGTGCCGGAGGCCTCCGTGCTGGGCCTGGAACGGCCGGCGCCCGCGGAGCTGCGGGCCCGGTGCGAGGCCGGCCTGGGGCGCCGCTACCCGGGCCGCCGCGCCACACGGACCGTGCGGGACCGGCTGGAGCGGGAGCTGAGGGTGATCGAGGACCTCGGCTTCGCCTCCTACTTCCTCACCGTGGCCGAGGTCTCCGCGATGATCGGGGAGATGGGCGTCCGCCACGCCGCCCGCGGCTCGGGGGTGTCCTCGCTCGTCAACCACCTGCTCGACGTCTCCCCGGTGGATCCGCTCGAGCACGAGCTGCTCTTCGAGCGCTTCCTCTCCACCGACCGCTCGACGCTCCCGGACATCGACATCGACGTCGAGTCGGCCCAGCGCCACCGCGTCTACCGGCGGATCTTCGAGCGCTTCGGCCCCGAGCGGGTGAGCCTCATGAGCATGCAGAACGCCTACCGCGCCCGCGGCGCCGTCCGGGACGCCGGGCTGGCCCTCGGGATCGACCCCGAGACCGTGGACAGCGCCGCCAAGCAGCTGTGGAACCTGCCGGCCTCGGCGCTGCGGGAGACCATCGCCCGCCGGCCGGAGCTGCGGGACTTCGCCGAGCAGGTGGCCCAGGAGAAGCAGCTCGACCTCCTCGTGGACCTCACCGAGCGCCTGGACCGGCTGCCCCGGCACATCTCCATGCACCCGTGCGGGGTGATCCTGGGGGACCTGAGCCTCCTGGACCGCACCCCGGTGCAGCCGAGCGGGACCGGAATGCCCATGAGCCAGTTCGACAAGCACGACATGGACCCCATGGGCATGCTCAAGCTCGACATCCTCGGCGTGCGGATGCAGTCGGCGCTCGCCCACGCCGTCGACGAGGTGGCCCGTGTTCATCCGGACCGGCCCCGCCTGGACCTCGAGGCGATCCCCGTGGACGACGGGAGGACGTTCGAGCTCATCCGCTCGACCCACACCCTGGGCTGCTTCCAGATCGAGTCCCCGGGCCAGCGCGAGCTCATCGGCAAGATGGCGCCCACGAGCTTCCGGGACCTCATCGTGGACATCTCCCTGTTCCGTCCCGGGCCCATGCACTCGGACATGGTCCGTCCCTATCTGGAGCACCGCCACGGCTGGTCCGAGCCCGTCTCGATCCACCCGGCCCTCGACCCGATCCTCGCCGAGACCCACGGCGTGACCGTCTTCCACGAGCAGGTCCTGCGCATCCTCGACACCTTCACCGGGTGCGGTCTCGCCCGGGCCGACGAGCTGCGCCGGCGGCTGGGCTCGGAGCGCCGGCTCGAGGTGGAGGAGTTCTTCCGGGAGCGGGCCCGCGCACGGGACTACCCCCTCGACGTCGTGGATCGGGTCTGGGGGATCCTGGTGGCGTTCGGCTCGTTCGGCTTCTGCAAGGCCCACGGCGCGGCGTTCGCCGTGCCCACCTACCAGTCCGCGTGGCTGAAGGCCCACCACCCGGAGGCCTTCCTCGCGGGGCTGTGGGAGCACGACCCCGGGATGTACCCCAAGCGCCTGCTGGTGGGGGAGGCGCGGCGGATGGGCATCCCCGTCCTGCCGGTGGACGTCAACCGCTCCGACGAGCACTACCGCGTGGAGCGGCTCGAGGAGGACCCCGCCCGCCTGGGCGTGCGCCTGGCCCTCAACGGGATCCACGGGGTCTCCCGGGCCGAGGTCCGCCGGATCGTGGCCGGGCAGCCCTACGCCTCGCTCGCCGACCTGCGGCAGCGGGCCCGTCCCGCCCGGCGCACCCTCGAGCGTCTCGCGGCCGTCGGGGCCTTCGACGGCCTGCTGCGCCGGTCCGGCGGCGCCGCCTCCCGCGCCGACCTCGTGCACGCCCTGCGGACCCGGGCGGACAGCGGCCGGCCGCCCCGGCCCGCCGGGGAGGTCGAGGGGCAGCTGGCCCTTCCGCTCGAGGACCTCGAGCTGCGCGCCCTGCCCGCGGAGCGTCCCGAGCCCACCCTGGCGGAGAAGGTCCGCACCGAGCTGGACCTGCTCGCGGTGGACGTCTCGGCGCACCTGCTGGAGAGCTGGGCGCCCGTGCTGCGCGAGCTCGGGGTCACGCCCGCGGAGCGGCTGCTGGAGCTGCGCAACCGCTCCGAGGTGCTCGTGGCAGGGGTGCGGGTCTCCACCATGACCCCTCCTGTGCGCAGCGGCCGGCGGGTGGTCTTCGTCAGCCTCGACGACGGCACGGGCACGGTGGACTGCGCCTTCTTCGCCGACGCCCAGGACCGGTCGGGGCAGCACCTGTTCGGCACGCGGATGCTGCTGGTGCGGGGGCGGACGCGGCGCACCGGGCCTCGGGGGATCAGCCTCAGCGCCGAGCAGGCCTGGGACCTCGCCGACCCGGGAACACCGGCGGCCGTGCGCGCTGCCGCCCCGCCGGGCCTCCCGGGAAGGAGCACAGGATGGGCCGGAGAACCGCGGGGTTCCAGGGGTTTCACTCTTGGTGAAGCCATTGGCCAGGGCACTGATTGCCAGTATGGTTACTAATGACAGCGGACGAGCTGCACCCCGCCCCCGGGCGGAGATCGTCCGTGGCGAGCCCCCCGTCCAGGGGAGCCCGTTGCCTCGCAGAATAGAGAAGGAGTTCTCATGGCTACGTACGACGTCAACGCACTGCTCTCGGCCACCGCCTACGGCTCGGACGGCGACAAGATCGGCAAGGTCGAGCAGGTCTTCCTGGACGACAACACCGAAGAGGTCACCTTCGTGACCGTCAACACCGGTCTTTTCGGCGCCAAGGAGAGCTTCGTCCCGGTCGACGGCGCCCAGCAGGACGGCGACCGCCTCGTCCTCCCCTACACCAAGGACGTCGTCAAGGACGCCCCGAACGTGGACGCGGACCAGCACCTCTCCCCGGCCGAGGAGGAGGAGATCTACCGCTACTACAAGATGAACTACTCCGGCGCCGACGGCGGTGACCGCGATCGTGACCTCACCGACCGCGACCGCACCGCCGGTGTGGCAGGTGCCGCGGGCACCGCGGATGTCGCCGACCGCGACGACCGCTACGCCGCGGACACCGACCGCAACGCCGTCCCGGCGACCGGCACGGGCGACACCGCCGGCTACGCCGAGGTCGACCGCGACACCACCGACCGCAACAGCACCGCCGGGATCGCCGATGTCGACCGCGACCGGGACCGGGGCCTCGCCGACGGTGACCGCGATCTCACCGACCGCGACCGCGACCTCACCGACCGTGCCGACAACGGCGTGGTCCGGCACGAGGAGCAGCTGCACGTCGGCAAGGAGCAGCGCGAGACCGGCCGTGCCCGTCTGCGCAAGTACGTGGTCACCGACCACGAGACCGTGGACGTGCCCCTCGAGCGCGAGGAGGTCCGTGTCGAGCGCACCCCGCTGAACGGCGACGAGGCCACCACCGGCACCATCGGCGAGGAGGACGTGGAGGTGAGCCTCCACGAGGAGCGCCCCGTCGTCGCCAAGGAGACCGTGGGCGTCGAGAAGGTCGGCCTCGAGAAGGACACCGTCCGCGACACCGAGCGCGTCGACGCCGACGTCCGCAAGGAGCAGGTCGACGTCGAGAACGACGCCGAGCGCGGCGCCGGCCTCACCGACCGCGACCGCGACCGCGGCACCGGCCTCACCGACGACGATCGCCGCGACCGCATCTGATCGCACCCGATCCCCCAGGGGCCCCCGTCACCGATCGCGTGGCGGGGGCCCCGTCGTCGTGCCGGCTGGACGGGGGCCCCTCCTCGTTCCGGGTGCGGGGCACGCGCTCTTCCGCCGGACCCGCGGCGGGCACGACCGCGCAGCGGAGCGGGCCCGGCGCCACCGGCCCCGCCGCGGCCCGCCCCGGCCGACAGGTACCATCGATGCAGTGCGCGCCGCCCGCGGCGCCGCTGCCACGCGCCCCCCGTACCGGTGCGTGCCGATGCCGACCCGAGGAGCACCTTTCCCATGACCACCGTGCCCGAGCACCAGCCCGAGTCCGCCCCCCTCACGATCACCGTCGACGGCGAGCAGCGGACGGTGGGGACCGGGACCTCCGCCGCGGACCTCTACCGCGAGGACCGCTCCGTGGTGGTGGCGCGGGTCAACGGGGTGCTCAAGGACCTCGCCACCGAGCTGGCCGACGGGGACGACGTGCAGCGGGTGCTGGTCTCCGAGCCGGATGGCCTCGAGGTGCTGCGCCACTCCGCCGCCCACGTCATGGCCCAGGCCGTGCAGCAGCTGCACGAGGACGCGAAGCTCGGCATCGGCCCCTACATCACCGACGGCTTCTACTTCGACTTCGACGTCGAGCAGGCGTTCACGCCCGAGGACCTCAAGGCCATCGAGAAGCGCATGCAGCGGATCGTGAACTCCACCCAGTCCTTCCGCCGCCGTGCGGTGAGCGAGGAGGAGGCGCGGGCCGAGATGGCGGACGAGCCGTACAAGCTCGAGCTCATCGGCCTGTCCCAGGGCCCCGGCTCCGGCGGGGACGTGGACGCCGCCGCGGAGGGCGCCTCCGTGGAGGTCGGCGCCGGCGAGCTGACGATCTACGACAACGTGGACCGCAAGACCGGGGAGACGGTCTGGAAGGACCTGTGCCGGGGCCCCCACCTGCCGGACACCAAGCTGATCGGCAACGGCTACGCCCTCACGCGCTCGGCCGCCGCCTACTGGCGCGGCTCCGAGAAGAACAAGCAGCTGCAGCGCATCTACGGCACGGCGTGGCCGACCAAGGAGGACCTCAAGGCCTACAAGGACCGCCTCGCCGAGGCGGAGCGGCGCGACCACCGCCGGCTCGGCTCGGAGATGGACCTGTTCTCCTTCCCCGACGAGCTCGGCTCCGGCCTGCCGGTGTTCCACCCCAAGGGCGGGATCATCCGCAAGACCATGGAGGACTACTCCCGGGAGCGGCACACGGAGGCCGGCTACGAGTTCGTCTACACCCCGCACATCACCAAGGGGCACCTCTACGAGGTCTCCGGCCACCTCGACTGGTACCGCGAGGGCATGTTCCCCGCGATGCACGTGGACGAGGAGCGGGACCCGCGGACCGGTGAGCTCACCAAGCAGGGCCAGGACTACTACCTGAAGCCCATGAACTGCCCGATGCACAACCTCATCTTCCGGTCCCGCGGCCGCTCCTACCGCGAGCTGCCGCTGCGCCTGTTCGAGTTCGGGCAGGTCTACCGGTACGAGAAGTCCGGCGTGGTCCACGGCCTGACCCGGGTTCGGGGCATGACCCAGGACGACGCCCACATCTACTGCACCCGGGACCAGATGAAGGCGGAGCTGACCACCACGCTCACCTTCGTGCTCGACCTCCTGAAGGACTACGGGCTGGACGACTTCTACCTCGAGCTCTCCACCAAGGACCCCGAGAAGTTCGTGGGCTCGGACGAGCTCTGGGAGGAGGCCACGAACACCCTCGCCGAGGTCGCGGCCGAGTCCGGGCTGGACCTGGTCCCGGACGCCGGGGGTGCCGCGTTCTACGGCCCGAAGATCTCGGTGCAGGCCAAGGACGCGATCGGGCGGACCTGGCAGATGTCCACCATCCAGCTCGACTTCAACCTGCCGGAGCGCTTCGACCTCGAGTACCAGGCCGCCGACGGCACCCGGCAGCGGCCCGTGATGATCCACCGTGCCCTGTTCGGGTCCGTGGAACGGTTCATGGGGGTGCTCGTGGAGCACTACGCCGGGGCGTTCCCCGCGTGGCTGGCCCCCGTGCAGGTCGTGGCGATCCCGGTGGCCGAGGCCTTCAACGACTACCTGCAGGGCGTGGTGGACACCCTCCGGGCCCGCGGCGTGCGCGTGGAGCTGGACGCGGGCTCGGACCGGTTCCCGAAGAAGATCCGCACCGCCTCCAAGGAGAAGGTGCCGTTCGTGCTCATCGCGGGCGGGGAGGACGCCGAGGCGAACGCCGTGTCCTTCCGCTTCCGCGACGGCTCGCAGGACAACGGCGTGCCGGTCGGCGAGGCCGTCGAGCGGATCGTGGCGCACGTCCAGCGCCGCGTGAACCAGGAGCCGACGGCCGCCCTGCCCCAGGACCCCCTGGCCGCCGCGGAGACGGCGGGGGTGGGGCAGTGACCGGGACGGCGCAGGACGCAGGCCCCCCGCACCACTGGATCCGCCAGGACGAGTTCGAGATCCCGGGGGTGCCCGACAGCTTCCAGCGGCTGTGGACCCCGCACCGGCTCGCCTACGTGCGCGGGGAGGACCCGTCCGTGCGGGAGGACCCCGGGTGCCCGTTCTGCAACGGCCCGCTCCGTGCGGACGAGGAGTCGCTGATCGTCCACCGCGGCGAGCACTGCTTCGTGATCCTCAACCTGTTCCCCTACAACCCCGGGCACCTCATGGTCTGCCCGTACCGGCACGTGGCGGACCTGACGGAGCTCGAGACGGAGGAGCTGCGGGAGCTGACGGACCTGACCCGCACCGCGGTCGCCACGATCCGCGGCGTCGCGTCCCCGCACGCCTTCAACGTGGGCATCAACCTGGGGGCCGCGGCCGGCGGCTCCCTCTCGGGGCACCTGCACCAGCACGTGGTGCCGCGCTGGAACGGGGACGCCAACTTCATGCCCGTCCTCGCGGGCACCAAGGCGATCATGCAGACCCTCGGGGACACCCGCCAGGACATCGCCGACGCCTGGCCCGTGGACTGAGCTCGACGGTCCGGGCTTCCCGGCCCGCGCTCTCCGGCGTGCTCTGCCCGCCCGGCCGTGCGGCCCGGCCGCACGGCCGGGTCCCGGTCCTCCGGCCCGGTCGTGCGGCCCGACGCCGGGGCCCGGCCCCTGCGGCCGGTCCGGGAGCCGTGCCGCTCAGCCGCGGGCGTCCGGGGCGGGCGCCCCGCGCTGCCGGTGGACGAACTCCTCGCGCTGCTGGAGCCCGCGCCGCTCCAGCAGCGCGCCGAGGTGCGGGCGGCGGCCCAGCAGGGCCTCGAAGGACTCCATCGGAGCGGTCTCGTTGCCCCGGGAGAGCACCTCGGCGGCGAAGCGCCGGCCGTTCTCCCGGGTCGGCCCGCCGCGGTCCGTGAACCACTGCGCCGTGTCGGCGTCGAGGATCTCGGACCAGATGTAGGACCAGTAGCCCGCGGAGTAGCCGCCCGCGAAGACGTGCTTGAAGTACCCCGTCCGGTAGCGGGGGTCGATGCCGGGCACGTCCACCCCAGCGCGGACGAGCGCCTCCCGCTCCACGGTCCGCGGGTCCGCCGGCTCGGCCGGGTCCTCGATCCCGTGCCAGGCGAGGTCGAGCCAGGTCGAGGCGAGGTACGCCACGGTCCGGAAGCCCTGCCCGTGGGCGGAGGCCTCCCGCAGCCCGGTCAGGGTCCGCTCGGGGATCGGCTCGCCCGTGCGGTGGTGGCGGGCGTAGTGCCGGAGCACGTCCGGGTGCAGCACCCACATCTCGTGCACCTGGGAGGGGTACTCCACGAAGTCCCGCGGCACCTTCGTCCCGGAGAACGAGGGCAGGTGCACGTCGGACAGCAGCCCGTGCAGGGCGTGGCCGAACTCGTGGAAGACCGTCACGACCTCGTCCAGGGTCAGCAGCTTGGGCCTGCCCGCGGGCGGCCGCGTGAAGTTGGCGTTGTTGACGACGACGGGGCGCTGGCCGGTCAGCCGGTTCTGGTGCACGAGCGAGCCCATCCAGGCCCCGCCCTGCTTGGTGGGGCGCGTGAACCAGTCGCCCAGGAACAGGCCCACGCCGCGGCCCTGCTCGTCGGTGACCTCCCACACCCGGACCTGGGGCAGGTAGCCGTGCAGGTCGGGGCGCTCGGTGAAGACCAGCCCGTAGAGCTCCCGCGCGGTGCGGAAGATGCCGTGCTCCAGCACGGACTCCAGCTCGAAGTACTCCCGCAGGGCCGCGGCGTCCACGTGGTAGCGCTCCAGGCGCAGCCGCTCCGCCCAGAACGGCCAGTCCCACGCCTCGATCGGGTGGCCGGCCAGCTCCTCGAGCTCGGCCCGCTCCTCGAGCGCGTTGCGCACGGCCGGGCCGGTGACCCGCTCCAGCATGTCGTGCACCGCCTCCAGGGACGGCGCCGTGCTCCCGGCCAGGACCTGGTCGGCGTGGCTGGGGTAGCCCAGCAGCCGGGCCTGCTCCGAGCGCAGCCGGGCGATCCGCGCGGCCACGGGCAGCAGGTCCGTGCGGCTCTGCGAGCCCGCACCGCCGTGCTCGCCGGTGCCGCGGTGCACGGCGGCGAGGTGGATCCGCCGGCGCAGCGCGCGGTCCGTGAGCACCGACAGCACCGGCTGGACGGTGAACAGCGAGGGCGTGAGGAGGTAGCGTCCCGGCATGCCGTTCTCGGCGGCCGCGGAGGCTGCCGCCTCGATGTCGGCGGCGGACAGCCCGTCCAGCTCCGCGGGGTCGTCGACGACCACGGCCGAGGCGTTGACCTCCCGGATGAGGTCGTTGCCGTAGCGGATGCTCAGCTCCGAGAGCTCGTCGTTGATCGCCCGGAGCCGCTGCTGGTCGTCCAGGCTGAGCTCGGCGCCCGAGTTCGCGAACCAGGAGACGTACTCGTCCAGCACGCGCAGCTGCCACGGCTCCAGGCCCTCGCGGTCGACCCGGCGCACCCGGGCGTAGAGCGCCTTGTTGAGGGTGAAGTCCGCCTTGTGCTCCGACAGCCGCGGCGCGAGCTCCTGGTAGATCCGCTGGACGCCCTCGGTGTTGTGGGCGGCCGTCAGGGTGAAGAAGACCGACTCGACGCGGTCCAGGGGCAGACCGCCGCGTTCGAGGGCCTCGACGGTGTTCGCGAAGGTGGGCGGGTCCGGGTCCGCCAGGATCGCCTGCACGCACTCGAGGTCCTGGGCCATCGCGGCCTCGAAGGCCGGCAGGAAGTGCTCCTCCTTGATCCGCCCGAAGTCGGGCAGCTCGTAGGGGAGGTCGCTGGGGCGCAGGAGTGGGTTGTCCAAGGGCCGGCTTCTGTCGTGGTGGGCGGACGGGTGCGCTCAAGACTAGCCGCCCCGTGTGACGGTGGTGATTCCACGCCGCGCCGGTCGGCCACGCGACGCGGACGTCGACGACGTCTCGGCAGAACGGCCGGGGAAGTGCGTGCCGTCCACCGCGGTGCCCACCCTCGATGTCACTCGGGGCGATCGAGCAGGTCGCCGTCCCGGGTGAGGTCGGCGTCGGTGCGAAGGGGCAGCACCTCGAGCCCCGGGGTCTCCATGAGCTCGCGCACGAGCGCCGTGGTGCCGGCCACGAGCGTGGAGTCGAAGTCGATCTCCGTGGCGAGCACCCAGGCGTGGTCGTCCGGCCACAGGATGCTGGGCGAGTGCGCCCACACGGCGTCGTCGACCCAGGGCGCGCGGGCAGGCCACGCGGCATCCGCGAAATCGGCGGCACCCGCCTCGAACAGGACGTAGCGCCGCCCGGTGTCCCCGTGCAGCTCGAACCGCGGCCCGGTGGCGATCTCCCGGGAGAGCAGTCCGGAGCCCGGTTCCGGGCCGTTGCGGGCAGCCCCGGAACGAGCCGTCAGCACCGCCTGCGCTCCGGCGAGCCCCGCCCGCCCGGCCGCAGCGAGCCGGTCGCGGAGCGACGGGGCGGCGCCGCGCCCGGTGTCCTCGTCGGTGTCCTCGTCGGTGTCCTCGTCGGTGTCCTCGTCGGCGTGCCGGGCGGGCCGCCTCCCGCTCGACTCGGGCACGAAGTGCGCAACCCCTGCCGAGCTCAGCAGGCCGCCCCAGCCCTCCCAGATCGCGGCGACGCCGGCGTCCGGGGTCGTGGTGTGACGGGCCAGCACCGCGGAGGCCGCGGCCAGCGACACGGCGTCGAGACAGCCCTCGGACGTGTCGCCGTACCGCCAGCCGTCGGCGGCGATCACCCCGTCGACTTCGCCGTCGTCACGCCGCACGAGCCGTGCGTACTGCGCCTGGGCGTGCATGGTCGTGCCGAACGACGCCGCGGCCTGCGCCCACGTGGCGCGCTCCGTCTCGAGCGAGGCCTCGATGTCGTCGACACCCTCGAAGTACGTCGTCTCGTCGAGGCCCTGCCAGGTCCTCGTCCTCCGCGGACGGTCGCGCTCGACCGGATGGAGCACGCGCGCGTACGCCCCGAAGCCGCGCGGAACCACCGACAGGATGCTCTCCGGAGGCTCAGCTTCCATCGGGCGCAGCCACTCGCCCCGCTCGAGGTCGGACACCCAGGCGAATCGTTCTGACATGCGCCTATTCTCCTGGTGCGGTCCGACCCGGCTCACCGGCCCGATGTTCCCGAGCGCCCGCGACCCCCGGGCGCTGCGCCTCGCCGTCCGTCTCGTGCAGGTGGATCAGCCCCGTGGCGCCGTCGATGGTGACCACCTGGCCCTCGGTCAGCCGGGTGGTGGCGTCGGGCACGCAGATGACGGCCGGGATGCCGTACTCGCGGGCCACCGTCGGGCCGTGGGCGATCGTGGAGCCGGTCTCCGTGACGAGCCCGCCGGAGGTCAGGAACAGCGGGGTCCAGCCCGGATCGGTGGTGGGGGCGACGAGGATGTCACCGGGCCGCAGCCTCGCCTCGGACGGATGGTGGACGATGCGCACCGGCCCGGTCGCGACCCCGGTGGCCGCCGGCTGGCCGACCAGCACGTCCGGCCCGTGCTCGGCCGCGGTGCCGTCCGGCAGGGCCTGGGGATTCGTGCCGTCGGACAGCAGCAGGCCCGGGACCTGCCGCCGTCGGGCCTCGCGGTGGTGCTCCGCACGCCGGCCGGTCACCACCGGGCGCAGGTCCGTGCCGTGCGAGGCGTCGAGAGCCTCGTCCAGGGTCAGGAACAGGATGTCCTCCGGCTGCTCCAGCAGGCCGCGCCCGGTGAGCTCGGCCCCCGCGGTGAGCAGCTGCCGGCGCACCTCGGCCAGCGGGGTCAGCCACAGGAACTTGGGCAGCTCGCGCAGGCCGGCCAGCTCCCGGCTGCGGCGCAGCATGGTGCCGGCGAGGCGGGCCCGCAGCGGCCGGGTGCGCCGCGCGCGGTCGACGAGCTCTGCCACGGCGGCCTCGGCCTCGACGGCGGCGCGGGCGAACCGGGCCGGCGGGGCCTGGTCCGGGTCGGTCACCTGCAGGTACCCGGCCAGGGCCGCGAACACGGGGGTGGAGTCGTCGGCCCACCGGGGGGAGCCGACGTCGATCTCGGCGCTGCCGCGGATCCCGTACTCCTCCAGGAAGGCCGTCAGGCCGAACTCGGGCAGCTCGCCGCGCGAGAAGCGCGCGGCGAGCTCGTCCGGGGCGGTGCCGACCAGGAGATCGCGGTGCGGACGCGCGGCGACGGCCACGGACCAGAGCTTCAGGTCCATCTGGGTGGTGACGTTGTGGGGCATGCCGCGCAGGGTCGCGTTCAGCTCACCGGGCCGCAGGACGTCGCGCAGCAGCCCGCCGGCCACACCCTGGGCGATGAGCGCTGCCCACAGCGGTGGCAGGGATCGCATCATCGGTCCGGTCATCGCCGCGTCCTGCAGACCGGCGGCGCAACGGATCCGGCTCGCCGTGTCCGCCGGCTCGGTCCGGGGCTGCCGGCGGACCTGCTCGAGTTCCTGGAACGCGCGCTCGCGGGCGGCCGCGGGCCGTGCCAGGGCCCGCAGCGCGCCGAGCAACGAGGCCGGCACGACGGTCAGGAGCAGCCGCGCGATCGCACCGGCGGAGCGCGCGCGCCGACCGGGGGGAGCGGGACGGGGCGCGTAGCGGGGGTCCTCCAGGACGCGCCGCATCCCCCGCGCCACGGCCGGACCGTAGACCTGCAGCATCTCCGGAACCCGGGAGTGCAGGCGCGGGCTGCGGACGAAGCCGGTGAGGTCGGTGAACAGCCGGCCACCGATGTCGACGAGGTACTGATCGGCCACGGTGTCGTCGACGCCGATGATCTGCAGCCAACGGCGGGTCGTCTCCCGCAGCACGGACACGCCCATGGGGGTGACCGGACGCCGCAGCCCCTGCATGTGGCCGATCTCAAGGTAGACGCGCGGGTCGCCCTGCACCGGGTCGGTCCCGGGCGGGAGCGGGAAGAGCGTGGTGATGGCCCGGGACTGCAGCAGCCAGAGCGCGCCCTCGGCGTCGTAGGCGAACTCGACGTCCTGCGGGCCGCCGAGGGCGCGCTGCACCCGCTGCCCGGCCTGCTGGAGCTCGCGGAGCTGACCGGGGGACAGGCAGCCGTGATGCTGCTGCCCGGGGAGCGGGCCGTGCCCGGGCAGGACGTAGTGGTCGGTGTCCACGGTGCCGTCCACGACGCCGGTGCCGAGCCCCGGGACCGCGTCGACGACGGTCTCCGTGCGGGTGCCGGTCAGCGGATTGGCCGTGAACATCACCCCGGCGGCCGTCGGGACGATCATGCGCTGCACGACGACAGCCATCGCCGGGTCGTCGGCCTCCAGCCCCCGCTCGGCCCGGTAGGCGACGGCGCGCTCGCTGTCCACGGAAGCCCAGCACTGCCGGATCGCCTCGAGCAGCGCGGCCCCGCCCTCGACGTCGAGGACGGTGTCGTGCTGGCCGGCGAAGCTGGCGTCCGGCAGGTCCTCGGCCGCAGCGCTGGAGCGGACGGCGACGGGGCCACCCCCGAGACGTTCGTAGGCCCTCAGGACCGCCTGCTCGGGGACGGCTCCGGAGCGGTGGGCCTCGGTGGTCAGGCAGAACCCGTCCGGCACCCGCTCGCCCGCGGACAGGAGGGCCCCGAGGCCGAGGGCCTTGCCGCCGACAAGCTCGATCGTCCCCGGGGCGATGTGGGCCAGGTCGATCACGTCCATGGGATGCCTCTCTGTCGCCCCGGGACCGACGGGGGATGAGAACCGGGCCGTGCCACGGGGTGTCCGGCACCCCGTTCGTAGCCGATGATCCAGTCCGGACGGTGGCAGGTCAACCTCCTCGTGCCCCGGGGCGCCGGCGTCCCTGCGCGGCCGGGGCCGATCAGAGCCAGGAGGTGAGCACGGGGACGGTGGTCATCAGTCCCAGCCCCACGAAGACCGCTCCGGAGGTGAGCTCGATCCTGCGGTTCACGGCGGGACGGTCGAGCCAGGTGCCGGCGGTGTGGGCGACCAGGGCCACGAGGAACAGGTAGATCCCGATGGCTGCCGCCACCGTCCCGCCCATCACCACCACGACGAACAGCGCCCCGGCTCCGGGCGGGGTGAACTGGGGCAGCAGGGCCAGGAAGAACAGCCCGGTCTTCGGATTGGTCAGACAGCACACCAGCCCTGCCGCGAAAGCCGATCGCGCCCTCCGCCGGGACGGCTCCGGGCGGACCGGGGCAGCGGTGACGGCCGACCCCGCGGTCCGTGCGACGCCGACGGCCGACTCCGCGGTCCGTGCGACGCCGACGGCCGTCGGCACCGCGGTGGCCGGGGCGGGAGCGTGGGGGACGAGCGCTCGGTAGCCCAGGAAGAACAAGTAGACGCCCCCGAGAACCCGCAGCGCCTGGAAGGCGGCCGGGGAGTCGTCCAGGAAGGCGGCCACGCCCACCGCCACCAGCCCGGCCCAGGCGAAGACCCCCAGCGCGGAACCGGCCGCGGCCAGCATCCCGGCCCGCCGCTCGCGCAGGGCGTGGCCCAGGGTCAGGACGGTGTCGGGTCCCGGCGTGATGGCCAGGACCACAGCCACTCCCAGCAGGGCCAGATAGCTCGAGGTGTCCACGGCAACTCCTTGTCGGTCAGTGCTCCGCAGTCTCTACCGTGCCACCGCATCAGCCTTCGGAACCAGCAATGATTTCTGCGTCATTGACAGGTGAAAGCGTACGATCGAGGCATGCTCGATCCGCACCGGCTCGCCATCCTGCGCGCGGTCATCGCCGCCGGTTCGATCCACGCCGCCGCCCGGAACCTCCATCTGGCCCCGGCCACGGTCAGCCAGCACCTCCGCGCCCTGGCCCGGCAGACCGGGCTGGTGCTGTTCGAGAAGAACGGCCGGGGCATCGAGGCCACCCCGGCCGCCCGGCACCTGTGCGAGGCCAGCGCGGACACCCTCAACAGCCTGGAACGCCTCGAGCGCACCGTGGAGGATCTGCGGCAGGGCCGGGCCGAGCAGATCGCCGTCGCCTGCTTCGCGTCCGTGGCCCAGGCCTGGATGCCCGAGGTCGTGCTCGCCCTGCGCGCCCGGTCCCCGGACGTGGTGGTGGAGATCAGCATCAACGAACTGCATCCCACCGGAGGCCGCCGGGCGCCTGACATCGACGTGCGCAACGAGTCCCTCGACGGGCCCCCCGTCCACCTGGAGGGATACCATCGCCATGCCCTGCACGAGGAGGACTTCTGCGTGGTGCTGCCGGTCGGCCATCCCCTGGCCGCACATCCCGCGGTGACCATGGCCCAGCTGCGTGACGAGCCCTGGATCGACCACGACATCCACGACGGCCCCACCGGGCGCATCATCACCCGCGCCTGTCACGCCGCCGGCTACACCCCGCACTACGTCGCCCGTCTCGACGACCACCACGCAGCGACCGGTCTCGCCGCGGCCGGGCTGGGCATCACGGTGCTGCCCCGGATCGCGCTCACCGGGCTGCCGGCGAACCTCACGGCGAGGCCGCTGGTGGACCCGGCCGTCCACCGGCGCATCGTCGCGCACACCCGCACCCACCCCACCCGGGCGCGGCTGATCCACACGACCCTAACGGCGCTGCGCCAGGCCGCTCACCGAAGCGGGCCGTCGACACCGGACGAGCACTGAGTCCGCGACGACGGGCCGCCCCGGTGAGGACGCCCACCACGACGGGGGACGTCCCCCGGACACGGACAGCAGGACGTCCGGTCAGGGGTGCCCACCGGTGCGGTGGTGGCGCAGCACGGGGCGCTCGCTGCGGGGGAGTCCTTCGACGACGAGCTCGTAGGCGTTCAGCACCAGCTCCTCGACGAGCTCCGGGGTGATCCCGGGGCCGGCTGCGAGGGAGATCCAGTGCTGCTTGTTCATGTGGTGGCCGGGCGTGATCGTGGGGAACTCCTGGCGCAGTGCCGCCGCGTGCGGGGGCTCGCACTTGAGCGTCACGATCGGCTCCCCGGGTGCTTCCGTGGTCAGCAGGAAGATCCTGCCCCCGACCTTGAACACGTCGTGCTCGGGGCCGAAGGGCCAGGTGCAGGACACGGCCGGCAACCCGGCGGCGACCTGCTCGGCGATCTGCTGAAGCCTCGTTCCGTCCACGACGCGTCTCCTTTTCTCGATCGTGGGGTCACCGGGCGCCTCGGACTCCGCGTCCGCGGCGGCCTCGGCGCGTGGCCCGTCGTCGTGATCGCGGGGGGAGGTGGTCACGGTGCTCCCCGCGGCGCTCTGCCGGCACGAGTACGACGCCCGGCCCGGGCCAGCGCGAGCGGCAGGGTCAGCAGCGAGATCGCTCCGGCCACCAGCAGCGCGGTGCTGAAGGAGGTCCCTGCGGCGACCATCCCCACCACGACCGCTCCGATGCCGGTCCCGGCGTCGAAGCCGATGTTCCACACCGCGCTGGCAGGACCGTAGTGCTGCCGGCTGACGGCCTGGAAGGTCACGACCAGGGTGAGGTTCTGCAGGCCGCCGTAGCTGATGCCCACCATCGCCGCGCCGACGAGCAGCGCCGGCGCCACGGTCGCCCGGGGATCGTGGACCGCCCAGGCGAGCACCGCCATGCCCGCCGTGGTCAGCAGCACCAGCGGCGGGATGAACCGTTGCGGCCCGTGCCGGTCGGACCACGAGCCGATCCGCCAGCGCGCGAGCGCGGCCGCGACATTCATCAGCAGCAGCGCCAGGGTGGTCAGCACGGCACTGCTGCTCATCTGGGCCATGAAGGTGATCAGCGCCCCGCCGGCCAGGGTGACGCCGAGCAGCAGTCCCATGGGAGGGAGGAGACTCAGATAGGGGGCCCGGGCGTCCACCGCCTCGGGGACGTGGTCCAGCATCCGGGCCAGGCCGACGGCGGGGACGACGGCCGCCGCGGGCAGGGACGCCAGGGCGAACACGACCCAGAAGCCGAGCTGCTCGGCGATCCAGGGTCCCGCCGACAGGAACAGCACCTGCGGTCCCGCGATCGCCAGGCCGTAGGCGCCGATGGCCTTCCCGCGCCGCTGCGGCTCCACCAGCTCGGCCACGAGGGCGCTGCCGGTCACGGTCAGGACCCCGAAGCCGAGCCCGCGCACCGCGGACAGCGCCAGGGTCGGGCCGAGCGCCGCGCTGGCGCCGTGCGCCAGGGCGGGCAGGCCCAGCAGGAGCATGCCCGTCACGAGGACCGGTCCCCAGCCGAAGCGGCGCAGCGCCCGGGGGACGAACAGCTGCGTGAGCACGGTGAAGAGCATGAGCACGCCGTTCACCAACCCGGCGCCGACCGCGTCGGCGCCGCCGCGCACCGCCCACAGCGGTGCGACCGCCAGCAGCGCGGCGTAGCCCGAGAAGCCCAGAGCGGTCATGGTCAGCAGCAGCGGCATCCCCGGCGCCCGCCAGACCGAGCCGTTCACCACCGGCCGAGGTCCGTGACGAGGGCCCCGCCGCCGGGGCACGCGGAATCGGCGGGGGTGCTCCCGCCGCGGCCTCGCGGCACCGCGGGCGGCTGCTTCTTCCGGACATCGACGATCGGCATGATGACGCCAGCCTATGCCCGGCACCAGCTCAGCCGGCGCCTCCGCGCAGGACGTCCACGTGCACGTGGTCCAGGTGGCGGAGGATCTCGTTGCCGGGCTCGGGCGCGTCGTAGTCCCGCCACTGCCCCCGGGAGCTGTGGGCGCTCCAGAACCGGTCGTCGAAGATGACGTACTGGACGTCCAGGTCCTCGGCGTGCGCGACCAGCCAGTGGGCCAGCAGCCAGCCCGCCCGCCGGTTCTCCTCGGTCACCGGGCGGAAGAAGACGTCGACGGCCCGGCCGTCGTAGTGCGTCGACTCCGCCCCGTGACCGTGGTCGACTCCGCCGGGTGCGAACCCGCCGAGGCTCTGCGCACCGAGCACCTCGGTCATCGCCGCGCGCAGCCGCTCGGCGCGCGGGGTCAGGCCGGTGCCGGTCAGCTCCTGCTCCGGCAGACCACCGGCCGCCGAGCCCCGGCAGGAGAGGCTCGCACCGGCGTCCCCGGGCGGCCCGTCGGCCAGCCGCTGCAGCACCGCCTCGTCGATGCCCGAGGTGTCGGGGGCCTCCGCCCCGCGGGCCGCGAGCGCCACCGCCGTGGTGGCCCGCTTCGCCTGCTCCCGGTCGAGCCCGACCTCTCCCTCGGCGGTCTCGACCGTGCACTCCGGGCCCCACGGCAGCCAGCTGTCCCCCGTGCTCAGTCCGCCGAGCAGGCCGGGCCCCAGGAGCCCCAGGGCGCCCGCGAGCACCCCCAGCACGAGGAGCAGACCCACGAGCGTGCGCACGGAACCGGACCGGCGCCGACGCGTGTTCTCGTCCGCCATCACGAGGGCGGACCGGCTGCGCGCACGGACCCGGTGCTGCGCGGCACCGGAGCAGCGGAGGCGGTGCCGCGCCGAGGGCGGTCCGGATCGCGGTCCCGGCCGTCCTGGCGCTCGCGCTCGGCACGGCCGGCGGCGATCTGGGCCGCCCAGCGCACCCGGAACGGCCGCGGGTCCGGCGCCGCGGTCCCCGGCGGATCCACGGCCGCGTCCGTCGCCCCGGAGTCTGTCGCACCGGTGTCCGTCGCGGCGGTGTCCGTCCCGGGACCCTCCTGCCGTGGCCGGCGGTCGGCGTGCCGTCGGGCGGCGGCGAGGGCCTCGGCCCGCCGCTGCTCGGCCTCGGCGGCGGCACGCTGGTCGGCGGAGCGCATCGGGGTGCCGTCCTGGTGGGTCCAGGTGCGCAGCCGGGCGGCGAACCATGCGCCGGGATTCTCGATCCCGGTCACCGAGTCGTGGGCGTAGCGGGCCCCCTGCGGAGTCCAGTCCAGGGCGTGCAGGACGTCGGCCACGGTCCACCCGGCATCGAAGCAGGGCTCGGCCACGGCCACGACGCCGGCGGTGCTGATCCGGCGCAGCACCAGCGCGTGGTGCTGGATCTCCAGTCCGGCCAGCCGGCGGACCTGCCGCCGGTCCTGAGGGGTCGCTCCCGGTGCCGGCCGCACCGGCGCATGAGCCGGCCACAGCGGAGCCGTGCGCCGGCTCAGGGCGGCCCGGACCTCCCGCTGCTGGGCGTCGGCCCGGGCGGCGGGCCGCGGCCCCGCCGGAGCCGTCGGGGACGTCCCGTTCGGCGCGCGCGGGGCAGGGCGCGGCCTCTCCGGAGGCACGGGACCGACCTGGACGTCCACCGGCATCGGCTCCTCTGCTGGTCCTGGGGATTGCTGGTTCTGGGGGTTGCTGGTTCGTGGAGGCTGCTGGTTCCTTGGGGGCATGTCCCGCGGTCTCCGGCCGCGCCGGGCGCGTCCCGGCCCGCGCCGACAGTGTCGCGCCCGGTCGTGGTCCGACGATAGCGGGATGTGCTCTACTCGGTCGCATGACCGGCACCTCCCTGCCCGACACGCCCACGGCGGAGGACTTCCGCGCGCTGGCGCGCAGCTCGCCGTGGCGCTTCAGCACCCTGCACTTCACCCACCGGCAACAGGTGAACCGCGGGAGCACGGCGAGCGGCGAACCGGCCGAGGCCTGGCTCGACCGGCGCCTCGGCCGGCTCGTCGTCCGCTCTGCCGGTGAGGTCGAGGTCGCCGAGGGCCCGCCCTACGGCGAGGCCGTGAGCGCGGTGGCCTGCCACGGCGACGGCGTGGCATGCGCCGGCCCGCCGTCATCGCCGACTCCGACGTCGACTCGGGAGCCGGAGCCGGTGCTGCGCCCCGACGGTCTGGTCGCCCGGCGCCCGGAGGACTGGCACTACGACCACGGTGATCCCCTGTGGCAGGACTACCGGTGGACGGCCATGCTCGACCCGGCCGAGCTCAGCCGCGGCGTGGACGTCAGCGACGTCCTGGCCACGACGCTGCGGGGACGTCCGACCTGGTCCGCCACCTGCCGGCCGCTGATCGGTGACGGGGAGGAGTGGGAGAACGGCTACACGCCGCGGTGCGGGTGCTGCCCGCTGCTGGAGAGCCGGGCCAGCCGGATCCTCGAGTACGGCCCCGATGACCCGACCCTCACCGGCGGCGACCTCGCCACGGTCTACCGCGTGCACCTCGACCTGCGGACGGGCATCGTGGTGGACATCACCCCGCTGGACGGCGTCGAGGGCACGGCTCTCTCCAACGAGCTCCACGCCGTCGACGCACCGCTCGATCCACCGCTTGAGCCACCGCTCGATCGACCGCTGTGAAGGGCCCGGCCGACCGGCCCGGCAGCCCTCCGCCGACCGAGCACGTCAGGAGCGCCGTGTTCCTCCACCACCGCGGCTGTGCCCCTCAGCGCCTCTGCGGCCGAGCAGGCCCGTCCGGGCCACGCCGCCGGCCCAGCAGCCAGCCGGCGCAGAAGGCCCACAGGACGAGACCCGCGGCCACCCCGGACCACCCCGCCGTGGCCTCCGGGGTCACCACGGTCATGGCCGGGAGCGTCTCGCCGCTCGCAGGGAGGTCCCCGAACCACCCGAACGCCGCGTCCGCCGGATGCAGCAGCACCAGCATCGCCCCGCCCAGCACCAGCACCGCGCCCAGCAGCGCCAGGACCACCCACCACCGGGGCGGCCTTCGCGGCGGAACGGACGGAGCAGTGGCGGGGCCGACGGAGTCCATGGTCCGACCCTACGGGTGCGGCGCCCCACCTCGCGCGGCACGCGGCGGCGGCGTCGTGTCCTCCGTCGTCGTCCTCCGCGCCCCGCGCGGCCCCGGACGGACCAGGGGCCGCGCTCCCCAGGACGCACCCGGGTGCCCGCCGCCGCCGGGGCGCAGACCATAGGATGGAGCGCATGTCCAGACCCCACGTGCGCCTGCTCGGCCAAGGCATCCGGTACCTGACCACACTGCGCGGCGGAGGCTCCGCCTTCCCCGGCCTCGTGATGGAGCGGCTGCACCCCGGGTTCGTGGCCGAGGAGCTCGCGAAGCTCCCGCACGGCGTGGTGCTCATCAGCGGCACCAACGGCAAGACGACCACCACCAAGATGGCCGTCCAGCTGCTGCGCTCGCAGAGGTTCAAGGTCTTCACCAACCGCACGGGGTCCAACTTCGTGCGCGGCGTGGCCGCGGCCCTGCTCGGAGAGATGAGCCTCACCGGCCGCCTCGACGCGGACGTCGCCGTGCTCGAGCTCGACGAGGCCCACGCCGTGCACTTCGTCAAGCAGGTCAAGCCCCGCCACGCGCTGCTGCTCAACGTCATGCGCGACCAGCTCGACCGCTTCGGCGAGATCGACACCACCCGGCGGATGCTGGCCCAGATCGCTGCGGCCACCACGGGCACCGTGGTGCTCAACCGCGAGGACCCCAGGATCGTCTCCCTGGCGGAGCACGTCCCGGAGGGCACGCAGACCCGCTGGTTCGGCCTGTCCGCGCCGCTGCGGCCCATGTTCCCCTCCGACGACGACATGCGCTCGGCCGGCGGGCCCGACGCCGAGGACGACCACGAGGGCGACTTGGCGCCCCGGCCCGCCGCCGACGTGGAGCTGACGTCCTTCGAGGCGAACCGGGTCCGGCTCACGGTGGGCGGAGAGCCCGTCGAGACCACCGTGGAGCTCTACGGCGTCTACAACATGTACAACGCGGCGGCCGCCCTCGCCCTGGCCCTCGCGGTGGCCGGGCCCGACGCCGACCGCGCCGCGCTGGTGGACGAGCTCTCCCGGGTCACCCCCGCCTTCGGCCGCGGGGAGACCATCACCGTGGACGGCCGCCCGCTGCAGCTGCTGCTCGTGAAGAACCCCGCCGGGTTCCGGCTCTCACTGGCCTCGGCCCGGCCGGGCGACTACGCCACGATGATCGCCATCAACGACGAGTACGCCGACGGCCGCGACGTCTCCTGGCTGTGGGACGTCGACTTCCACTCCCTGCGCTCCGGCGGAGTGGACGTGGTGGCCGGCACCCGCGCGTGGGACATGGCCCTGCGCCTGGACTACGACGAGGTCCCGGTGCGCGAGGTGGTCCCGGGGCTCGGCGACGCGCTGCGGCGCTTCGTCGCCGGGGCCGGCGAGCGGCCCATGCGCGTCTTCTGCACCTACACGTCCATGCTCGAGCTGCGCCGGGAGCTCTCCCGGGTGGCCGAGGTCGCCGAGATCTGAGCGGAGCCCCCGTGACCGACCGCACCGTCCACCTCGTCCAGCTCTACCCCCGGGACATGAACATCTACGGGGACTGGGGCAACACCCTCACCCTCAAGCGCCGGCTGGAGAAGTACGGCTATGCCGTACGGCTGAGCGACCACAACCCCGGGGACCCGTTCCCGCCCGACGCCGACCTCCTGGTGGGGGGCGGCGGCCAGGACTCCGGGCAGTTCCGGGTCCAGGAGGACCTGCAGCGGATCGCCCCCGAGCTGCGGGCCATGGCCGCCGACGGCGTGCCGATGCTCGCGATCTGCGGTCTCTACCAGCTCTTCGGCCACGAGTTCCGCACCGGCGCCGGCGAGACGCTGCCCGGCATCGGCATCCTCGACCTGACCACGGTGGGCGGGCCCACGCGCCTGATCGGCAACATCGTGCTGGAGTCCCCGGAGTTCGGGACCGTCGTCGGCTACGAGAACCACTCCGGGGTCACCCGCCTCGGCCCCGGCCAGGCGCCGCTCGGGACGGTGCTCAAGGGCGCCGGCAACAACGGCGAGGACGGCACCGAGGGCGCTCGCGTGCACCACGTGGTGGGCTCCTACCTGCACGGGTCGATGCTGCCCAAGAACCCCGCCGTGGCCGACCACCTCATCCGCGCCGCCGTGGAACGCCGGCTCGGGGCCTTCGACGCCGCGCCGCTGGACGACACCCTGGCCGAGCGGGCCCGCGAGGTCGCGCAGGCCCGGCCCCGCTAGACCCCCGGTCCGGGGTGGGCGCACCCGGTAGAATGGGTCAGGACTTCTCCGGCCCGCCCCGGCGGCGGCCGGCACGGCCCGCTCCGGCCACCGCCGGAGCGGGCCGTGCCGGGACGACGACCGGCGCGTCCCGGCCGAGCACGAACGACTTCCCGAGGAGGGACGCATGTCAGGACACTCCAAGTGGGCCACGACCAAGCACAAGAAGGCCGCGATCGACGCCAAGCGCGCCAAGGCCTTCGCCAAGTACATCAAGGGCATCGAGGTGGCTGCGCGCATGGGCGGGCCCGACACCGCCGGCAACCCGGCGCTGGACCTCGCCGTGTCCAAGGCGAAGAAGAACTCGGTGCCGGTGGCGAACATCGACCGGGCGATCAAGCGCGGCGCGGGCCTGACCGGTGAGGTCGTCGACTACACCGAGATCCTCTACGAGGCCCGCGGTCCCCAGGGCACGGCGCTGTACATCGAGTGCCTCACCGACAACAAGAACCGTGCCGCCTCCGAGGTGCGCGTGGCCGTGACCCGCAACGGCGGCACCATGGCCGACTCCGGCTCCGTGGCGTTCCTCTTCGAGCGCAAGGGCGTCGTGGAGGTCACCCGCACCGACGGGCTGACCGAGGACGACGTGCTGATGGCCGTGCTGGACGCGGGCGCCGACGAGGTCGTGGAGCAGGAGGACGTCTTCGAGGTCGTCTCCGAGGCCACCGACCTGCCGGCGATCCGCACCGCCCTCGACGAGGCCGGGCTCGAGTACAACAACGACGACCCGCAGTTCCGCCCGAGCATGCTCGTGGAGCTCGACGCGGAGGGCGCCCGGAAGTTCCTGCGCCTGGTCGACGCCGTCGAGGAGCTCGACGACGTGCAGAGCGTCTACTCGAACGCGGACATCCCCGCCGACGTCCTGGCCCAGCTCGACTCCGAGGACTGACCACGGCCACGCAGCGGATCCTCGGGGTGGACCCCGGACTGACGCGGTGCGGGTTCGGTCTGATCGACATGGCCGGCAACCGCACCGCGTCCTTCGTGGACGTCGGCGTGGCCGGCACGGACGCCGCCGACCCGCTCGACGTGCGCGTGCTGCGGATCTGGGAGGCCACCGAGCGGTGGATCGAGCGGTACCGTCCGGACGCCCTCGCCCTGGAGCGCGTGTTCGCCCAGACCAACGTGAACACCGTCATCGGCACGGCGCACGCCTCGGGCGCCGTCATCGCCTCGGCGGCCCGCCACGGCGTGCCGGTCGCGTGGCACACCCCCTCCGAGGTCAAGGCCGCGGTGACGGGGGAGGGGCGGGCCGACAAGGCGTCCGTGGCCCGCATGGTGGTGCGCATCCTCCGGCTCGACGCGGCGCCCCGCCCCGCCGACGCCGCCGACGCCCTCGCCATCGCCATCTGCCACGGCTGGCGCGGCGGCGGCACGGGCGTGGACGCGACGGCAGGGACCGAGACGCACCAGGGCGCCCGCCCCCTGGCCGCCGCCCGCACCGGCATGACCCCCGCCCAGCGGGCCTGGGCCGAGGCCGAGCACCGCGCCCGACGGGGCCGGCGCGGCTGAGTCGGTGCCCACTGCTAGAGTGGTCGTCATTCGTAGACCTGTTCGATCGACCGTGCTCGGCCCCCGCCGGGCACGGGAAGGAGTTGCCCGGTGATCGCGTCCATCACGGGACAGGTCGAGCACGTCGGCCTCACCACCGCCGTCGTGGCCGTGGCCGGCTTCGGCGTCCAGGTCCAGGCGACGCCGGAGACCCTGGCCGGGCTGCGGATCGGCCGCGAGGTCCGCCTGGACACCGCCTACGTGGCGCGCAAGGACGAGTCCCCGCTGCTCTTCGGCTTCCGCAGCCCCGCCGAGCGCGAGGTCTTCGAGATCATGCTCGGGGTCAGCGGTGTGGGCCCCCGCACCGCCCTGGCCGTGCTCTCCGTGCTGGGCCCGGACGACGTGCACCGCGCGATCGCGCAGGGCGACGCCAAGGCGTTCACGACCGTCCCCGGCATCGGCCCCAAGGGCGCCCGCCGGATCGTGCTGGAGCTCGCCGACAAGCTCATCGTCCCGGACCGTCCCGCCCAGCCCGCCGCCGCCCCGATGGAGCCGTGGCGGGCGCAGGTGCTCGAGGCGCTCGTGGGCCTGGGCTGGAGCGAGAAGGACGCCGCCCGCGGCGTCGCCGACGCCCTCGCCGACCGGGAGGAGCTCGCCGCCTCCGGGGACGTCCCGACGATCCTGCGCACCGTGCTCGGGTGGCTCGGCGCCGCCAAGGCCGGCTCGCGGGCCGGTGCCGAGCGGGGGGCCTGAGCGTGGCCCGCGAGGACGGTGCCGCCGTGAACGCCCGGGACCGGCTGGTCTCGGCCGACGACGAGCCCGACGAGAAGCAGCTCGAGTCGGCCCTGCGGCCCGCGAACCTCGACGAGTTCGTGGGGCAGAAGCGGGTGCGCCAGCAGCTCTCCCTGGTGCTCGAGGCCTCCCGGCTGCGGGGCCGCTCCGCCGACCACGTCCTGCTCTCCGGCCCGCCCGGGCTGGGCAAGACGACCCTGGCCATGATCATCGCCGAGGAGATGGGCGCCCCCCTGCGGATCTCCTCCGGGCCGGCCATCCAGCACGCCGGCGACCTCGCCGCCATCCTCTCCTCCCTGACCGAGGGGGAGGTGCTGTTCCTCGACGAGATCCACCGCATGTCCCGGCCCGCCGAGGAGATGCTCTACATGGCCATGGAGGACTTCCGGGTGGACATCGTGGTGGGCAAGGGCGCCGGCGCCACGTCCATCCCGCTGGACCTGCCGCCCTTCACCCTGGTGGGCGCCACCACCCGCGCGGGCCTGCTGCCGGGCCCGCTGCGCGACCGCTTCGGCTTCACCGGCCACCTCGAGTTCTACTCCGTGGAGGAGCTCGAGCTCGTGCTGCGCCGCTCCGCCGGGCTCATGGACCTCGCGATGACCGCCGAGGGCTTCGCCGAGGTCGCCTCCCGGTCCCGGGGCACCCCGCGCATCGCCAACCGGCTGCTGCGCCGGGTGCGGGACTGGGCGCTCGTGCACGGCATCGAGCGGATCGACGCCCGCACCTCGTCCGCCGCCCTCGACATGTACGAGGTGGACACTCGCGGCCTCGACCGCCTGGACCGCTCGGTGCTCGAGGCGCTCGTGACGAAGTTCGGCGGCGGGCCGGTGGGCCTGTCCACCCTGGCGATCGCCGTGGGGGAGGAGACCGAGACGGTCGAGACCGTGGCCGAGCCCTACCTGGTCCGCGAGGGCCTGCTCGGCCGGACGCCCCGGGGCCGGATCGCGATGGCCGCGGCCTGGGACCACCTGGGACTGCGCCCGCCCGAGCACGCCGCGTTCAAGGACCCCGGGCTGCGGGCGGCCTTCGGCGGGACCGCGCCGGCGCCGGCCGCCGAGGACGTCCCGCCCCTGTTCGAGGACTGAGGCCCGGGTTCCGAGGGCCGAGCACCGGGGACTGAGCACTGAGGACTGAGCACCGGGCGCCGATGACCGGGACCGAGCTCCGGGGGCCGCCCCGGATCCGTGCGCGGACCGGCGGCCGCCCACCGGGCGCCGTCCAGGACGCCGACAGGGTGGATCGCCTACCATGGTGAGGACACCCACCACCGATCGAACGGAAGTCCGTGATCCCGCTCCTCGCCACCCAGTCCCTCGCCGCCCAGGCCCCCCAGTCCACGGGGGGCGGCACCGCCTGGCTGCTGCCGCTGATGCTGGTGGCCATGGTGCTCCTGCTCTGGCTGCCCATGCGGCGGCAGAAGAAGGCCATGGCACAGGTCAAGGAGAAGCAGGCGGCCATGGGCCCCGGCACGGAGGTCATGACGAACTACGGCCTCTACGGCACGGTGCGCTCGATCGACCGGGACACCAACAAGGTCGTCCTCGAGATCGCCCCGGGCACCGCCGTGACCGTGCACCTGCAGACCGTCACCACGGTCGTCGAGGACGAGACGGCGCCCGCACCGGCCCCCGGGACCGAGGCGGAGCCGTCGGTGATCGAGCCCGACGCCCCCGGCGCCGGGTCGACCCCGGTGGACCCCCTCGACGACGACACCCGGCGCGATCCCGGGCAGCGCAACGACTGACCCCCCCACACGGGACGACGGGCCGACCACTGGTCGGCCCGTTCCCATGCACAGGCCCGGCAGCACCGGGCCGTCGTTCGTAAGGAAGACCATGGCACTGACCACACGCAAGACCCCCGGTGACCCCGGGGCCGCCGCACCGGACGGCACGCCCGGGCGGGGCGGCTCGACCGCGCCGGCACGCTCGGGGGTGCGGGCCGCCCTCTCGACCGCCCGGCGGTCCCTGATCGGGCTGCTGGTGCTGCTCGCCCTGCTGGGCGGGCTGCTGGCCTGGGGCGCGGGCACCGACCGCACCGGCTGGGGGCCCAAGCTGGCCCTCGACCTCGAGGGCGGCACCCAGATGATCCTCTCCCCGTCCCTGCAGGGGGAGGACGCCGGCGAGGAGGTCTCCCCGGAGCAGCTGGACCAGGCCGTGGAGATCATCCGCCAGCGCGTCGACGGCTCCGGAGTGGCCGAGGCGGAGATCGCCACCCAGTCCGGCGACAACATCGTGGTCTCCATGCCGGGCGTGCCCTCCGCCGAGACCCGCGAGCTCATCCAGACCTCGGCGCAGATGAACTTCCGGCCCGTGCTCACCACCGCCGCGGCGGAGCCGGTCCCCGAGGACCAGCGCGCCACCGACGAGGAGCTGCCCGAGCCCACCGCCGAGCCGACCGACGCCTCCGACCCGAACTGGATCACCCCGGAGCTGTTCCGGGAGTTCGAGGCGACCGACTGCACCGTGCCCCAGTCACCCGAGGAGCGGGAGGCCCAGGAGTCCGGCGAGCCGATCGTCGCGTGCGAGCCCGAGACCGGCACCAAGTACCTCCTGGGGCCCGTGGAGATCCAGGGCACCGGCATCGAGGACGCCTCCTACGGCACCGCCCAGAACTCCCAGGGCGTGTCCCTGAACCAGTTCGCCGTGAACCTCCAGTTCGGCCCGGAGGCCACGGACACCTTCCGGCAGCTCTCCGAGCGGCTCTACGGGATCGGCACCGCCACCTCCGGCGACCCCCGCAGCCAGTTCGCGATCCTGCTGGACGGCCAGGTGGTCTCCGCCCCGTCGATGAACGCCGTGATCTCCGACGGACAGGCCCAGATCACGGGTCAGTTCACCGAGGAGCAGGCGAAGTTCCTGGCCGAGCAGCTCAAGTACGGCGCGCTGCCGATGAGCTTCGACATCCAGTCCGAGCAGCAGATCTCCGCGACCCTGGGCGCCGATCAGCTGCGGATGGGCATCATCGCCGGGATCATCGGCCTGGTGCTCGTGTGCGTGTACTCGCTCTTCCAGTACCGGCTGCTGGGCCTCGTGACCATCAGCTCGCTCGTGGTCGCGGGCGTGCTCACCTGGCTGGCGATCACCCTGCTGGGCTGGTCCGCGAACTACCGCCTGTCCCTGGCCGGCGTGGCGGGCCTGATCGTGGCGATCGGCCAGACCGCGGACTCGTTCATCGTCTACTTCGAGCGCATCCGCGACGAGATCCGCAGCGGCCGCTCCATCCCGGCGGCCGTCGACCACGGCTGGCAGCGCGCCCGCCAGACCGTGCTCGCGTCCAAGGCCGTGAACCTGCTGGCCGCGGCCGTGCTGTACTTCGTGGCCGTGGGCAACGTGCGCGGCTTCGCCTTCACCCTGGGCCTGACCGCGATCGCCGACCTGCTCGTCGTCTTCCTCTTCACGCACCCGGTGATGGTCATGCTCGCCCGCACCCGCTACTTCGGCGGCGGCGGGAAGCACTCGGGGCTCAGCCCCGAGGCCCTCGACGCGGTGCCCCTGTACCGGGGCGCCGGCCGGCTGCGCGAGCCGCAGGCGGAGCACGACGGCCTGACCATCGCCGAGCGGCGCCGGCGCGCGGCGCGGACCGCGCCGGAGGACCCCCCGTCCGCGGCGGCACCGGACGGCGCGCCGGTCGGCGCGTCGTCGTCCGCCGCCCGCACCCCCGAGGAGAACGCCTGATGTCCAAGTTCGCAGATTTCGGCAACGCCCTGCACAGCGGACGGACCTCCTACCCCTTCGTGGGCCGGGCCAAGCAGTGGCTCGCCGTCGTGGGCGTCCTCGTGCTGCTGTCCCTGCTCGTGCCCGTGGCCAAGGGCGGCTTCAACCTCGGCATCGACTTCACCGGCGGGTCCGAGTTCACCGTGTCCTCCGTGGCCGACCCGGACATCGAGGCCGGCCGGGAGGCCGTCGCCGAGTCCTCGGACGCCGCCGGCGTGGAGGTCACCAACATCGCCCCGGAGACCGTCCGGGTGCGCACGGAGCAGCTCGACGACGACCAGACCCTGGCCGTCAAGGACGCCCTGGTCGACGCCTACGGCGTGAGCGAGCAGGAGGTCACCTCCAACTTCGTGGGTCCCACCTGGGGCGCCGGCGTCACCACCCAGGCCCTGCAGGGCCTGGTGGTCTTCGTGGTCCTGGCCACCGCCCTGATGGCCCTGTACTTCCGCACCTGGAAGATGTCCGTCTCGGCGGTCGCCGGCATGCTCGCCTCGGTGGCGATCACCGCCGGGATCTACTCGCTCGTGGGCTTCGAGGTCACCCCGTCCGCGGTGATCGGCTTCCTCACGGTGCTCAGCTACTCGCTCTACGACTCCGTGGTGGTCTTCGACAAGGTCCGGGAGAACACCGAGGGGCTGCTCGACGGCACGGCCCCGCCGGAGCGGGCCGGCCGGAGATTCTCCGACCAGGTGAACCTCGCGGTCAACCAGACGCTGGTGCGCTCGATCAACACCTCCGTGGTGGGCATCCTGCCGGTCGGCTCGATCCTGTTCATCGGCTGGCTCGTCCTGGGGGCGGGCACCCTCAAGGACCTGTCGCTGTCCCTGTTCGTCGGCATCATCGTGGGCACCGCGGCCACCCTGTTCGTGGCCGCGCCCCTCTACGCGCTGCTGCGCCGCGGCGAGCCCGCGGTCCAGGAGCAGGAGGCCCGCGCGGGGGCGCCCGTCGAGCGTGCCGCCGAGGGGGCCGCGGCGCACTAGACTGTAGCCACCGTAGGGCGGGTCGTGCAGGAGCGGCCCCCCGCACAGCAGCACACGTCGAACCCGAACCGGAGACGACGATCGGGGCGGCGGCCGCACGGCCGCCGCCCCGCGTGCATCGATGGGAAGGAAGTCTCGGTCATGAGCTCGTCCGACGACGGGGCCGTCCCCGCGGACCAGGCCGCCGCACCGACCCCGCCGCGCCGGTCGGACATGGCCGGCACGCACTACGTGGTGCCCGCGTCCCGGCCGCTCCTGGGCCGCGCCGTGTTCCCGGGACGCAGCGACCGCACCCGGTCGAGCCTGTCCTACCTGTCCGGGCGGCCCATGGACCACTCGCCGATCCTCGAGCCGCTGCTGCACACCGTGCGCGCCACCCACCCGGAGGAGGACCTCGAGGTCCTGCAGCGCGCCTTCAAGGTCGCCGAGAAGTGCCACGAGGGCCAGAAGCGCAAGAGCGGCGACCCGTACATCACCCACCCCGTGGCCGTGACCACGATCCTCGCCGAGCTCGGCATGACGGGCGCCACCCTCGTGGCGGCCCTGCTCCACGACACCGTGGAGGACACGGACTACACCCTCGAGCAGCTGCGCGCCGAGTTCGGCGAGGAGGTCGCCGCCCTCGTGGACGGCGTGACGAAGCTGGACAAGGTCCAGTACGGGGACGCCGCGCAGGCCGAGACCGTGCGCAAGATGATCGTGGCGATGGCCAAGGACATCCGCGTGCTCGTCATCAAGCTCGCCGACCGCCTGCACAACGCCCGCACCTGGCGCTTCGTCTCGCAGACCTCGTCCTCGAAGAAGGCCCGCGAGACCCTCGAGATCTTCGCCCCGCTGGCCCACCGCCTCGGCATGAACACCATCAAGTGGGAGCTCGAGGACCTGGCCTTCGCGGCGCTCTACCCCAAGGTCTACGAGGAGATCGTGCGGATGGTGGGGGAGCGCCAGCCCCAGCGCGAGCGGTCCCTGGCCAAGATCCGGGAGCGGATCGCCCTGGACCTCTCCGAGGCGGGCATCGAGGCGACCATCACCGGCCGGCCCAAGCACTACTACTCGATCTACCAGAAGATGATCGTGCGCGGGAAGGACTTCGACGAGATCCAGGACCTGCAGGCGGTGCGGGTCCTGGTGAACACGGTGCGCGAGTGCTACGCGGCGCTGGGCGCCCTGCACGCGCGGTGGCGGCCGCTGCCGGGGCGGTTCAAGGACTACATCGCCATGCCGAAGTTCAACATGTACCAGTCCCTGCACACCACGGTCATCGGCCCGGACGGGCGGCCCGTGGAGATCCAGATCCGCACCCACGAGATGCACCGCCGGGCCGAGTACGGCGTGGCCGCGCACTGGAAGTACAAGGACCAGGCCAACCAGGCGAACTCCGCGACCCCGAAGGCCCAGGAGGGGGACCTCGCCTGGCTGAGCTCGCTCGTGTCCTGGCAGGAGGAGACCCAGGACTCCTCCGAGTTCCTCGACTCCCTGCGCTACCAGATCAACACGTCCGAGGTGTACGTGTTCACCCCCAAGGGCGAGGTCATGGCCCTGCCCGCCGGCTCCACGCCCGTGGACTTCGCCTACGCCGTGCACACCGAGGTGGGGCACAAGACCATCGGGGCCCGTGTCAACGGCAAGCTCGTGCCCCTGTCCTCGGAGCTCCAGCACGGGGACTGGGTGGAGGTGCTGACCTCCAAGTCGGAGCACGCCGGGCCCTCGCAGGACTGGCTGAAGTTCGTGCAGTCCCCGCGGGCCCGCAACAAGATCCGGCAGTGGTTCTCCAAGGAGCGCCGCGAGGAGGCGATCGAAAAGGGCAAGGACGCGCTCACCCGCGCCCTGCGCAAGCACCACCTCCCCCTGCAGCGCACGCTCACCCAGGAGTCCCTGCTCGCGGTGGCCCAGGACTTCCACCGCACCGACATCAGCTCCCTCTACGAGGCGATCGGCTCCGACGTGGTCAGCGCCCAGAACGTGGTCGAGAAGATCGTGGGCGACCTCGGCGGGGCGGACGGCGCGGAGGAGGACTTCGCGGAGACCACCATCGCCACCCAGCCGGTGCGCCCGCGCGTGTCCGACTCCGGGGTGACGGTCCAGGGCGCCTCCGACGTCTACGTCAAGCTCGCCCGCTGCTGCACGCCGGTGCCGCCGGACGAGATCATGGGTTTCGTGACCCGCGGCGCCGGCATCTCCGTGCACCGCAAGGACTGCGCCAACATGCTGGCCCTGACGTCCACGGAGCGGGTGGTCGAGGTCGAGTGGGCGCCCACCCAGTCCAGCGTGTTCCTGGTCGAGATCCAGGTGGAGGCCCTCGACCGCAAGTCCCTGCTCTCGGACGTCACCCGGGTGCTCTCGGAGAACCACGTCAACATCCTCGCCGCCTCGGTGCACACCTCGAAGGCGCGGCTGGCGATCTCCCGCTTCGCCTTCGAGATGGGCGATCCGCGCTACCTGGACCACGTGCTCAACCAGGTCCGCCGCATCGACGGGGTCTACGACGTCTACCGCACCTCGGGCAACCGGCCCATCTCGGAGCCGTCCTCGCGCTGACCCGGCTGGCCCGGGGGCCGTCCTCGCGCTGACCCGGCTGGCCCGGGGGCCGTCCTCGCGCTGGTCCATCCGCTCCCGTGGCCGTCTTCGTGCCGGTCCGGTCGCTCGTGGGAGCCGTCCTCGCGCCGGCCCGGCCGCTCTCGGAGCCGTCCGCTCCTGGAGCCGTCCGCTCCCGGAGTCGGCCGCTCCTGCCGCCGTCAGCGCAGCGGGCGCCCGACGGCACGGGCGGCACGGCGGACCCGCAGCAGCGCCGCCTGCCGGCCGGGCATCCGCTCGAAGCTCTCGAGGGCGGCCTGCACCAGCGGGGGCGGGCAGTGCAGGTGCGGGGCGTGCATGAGCTTCTCCAGGGCCGCGAGCCCCTCCCGCCCCGGCACGTGCAGAGCCAGGTCCACGGCGGTGCGCAGCGGCGTGGTGACGTGCACCGGCCCGGCGTCGTGGACGTCGTAGCCGCCCAGCGTGACCTGGTGCAGCGCCAGGCCCTCCGGCACCGGGGACATCGTGGTGCGGCGCAGCTTGTCCAGCAGCACCGGCAGGATGCTGGGGCGTCCGGCGCAGTCGTAGAACCACGCGGCGGAGAGCCGGCCGAGCACCCCGCGCCGCAGCAGGTGCGGGGGCAGCTGGGCCTCCAGGGCCGCGACCTTCACCGCCCGGGTCACGGGACGGCCGCGCAGCACGTGGGCCTCCAGCACCACGGGCACGAGCACCCCGTCCGTGACGAGGGCCGAGAGCTCGGTGCGCGAGAAGGGGCGCGCCGGCAGGAACAGGGTGTCGGGGTGCCAGGGCGGGACGTCCATGGGGCCACTCTCGCCCCACGGCCCCGGCACGGGAAAGGCCCCGCGGGGCGCTGTGGACAGCGCCCCGCGGGGCCTCCCGGTGCGCCTGCGCTCAGCGCAGGTCCGCCGCGGAGCGGCGCAGGGTCTCCAGCCACTGGCGGCTGGTGGCGAGCTCGCCCTCCAGCTTGGCCGCGCGCTTGGTGTCCCCGGTGGACTGCGCCCGGTCCAGCGCCGCCTCCTGGTCCTCGATCTTCGACTCGAGCTGCGTGAGCATCGAGTTGGACCGGGCCTTGGTCTCGGGGTTGGAGCGCTGCCACTTCTCGTCCTCGGCCTGGCGCACTGCGTCCTCCACGGTGCGCAGCTCGGCCTCCACCCGGCGCATGTGGGCGCGCGGGACCTTCCCCGCCTGCTCCCACCGGTCCAGGATGTCGCCGAGCGCCCGCTTGGCGGCCTTGAGGTCCGTGATCGGCAGCAGGGCCTTCGCCTCGGCGAGCAGCTGCTCCTTCACGGCGAGGTTGCCCTCGAACTCCTGGTCGATCCGGTCGTTGTCGGCCTTGCGCGCCGCGAAGAACGTGTCCTGCGCGGCGCGGAACCGCGCCCACAGGGCGTCGTCGTCCTTCTTGGACGCGCGCTTCGACTCCTTCCACCGGTCCATCAGCCGGCGGTACTCCGCGGCCGTGGCGCCCCAGTCGGTGGAGCCGGACAAGGCCTCCGCCTCGGCGATGAGGGCCTCCTTGGCCTTCTTGGCCTCGGCGTTGTCGGCGTCCAGCTGCGAGAAGAACGCGCGGCGGTGCCGGTCGAACGTGGTGCGTGCGGTGCGGAACCGCTTCCACAGGGCGTCCTCCGCGGCCCGGCCCAGGCGGATGCCGGACTTCTGGTGGGTCTTCCACTGGTCGAACAGCTCGGCCATCCGGGCCGAGGACTGCTTCCACTGCGTGCGCTGGGGGTCCTGGGCGGCGATCTGCTCCGCCTCCGCGACGATCGCCTCCCGCGCCGCGACGTTCTGGGCGCGCTGGGCCTCGTGGGCGGCCCGCTCGGCGGCCTCGAGCTCCCGGATCGCCGGGCGCAGGGCCTCCAGGCGGGACTCGAGGCCCTTGACGTCCCCGAGCATCGTGCGCTGGCCGACCTGCTCGGCGAGGTGGTCCACCGTGCTGAGCATGTCCGCCGAGGGCGCACCGGCGGCCACCCGCTGCTCCAGCAGGGCCACCTGCGCTTCGACGTCGTCGAACTTACGGGCGAAGTAGCCCAGCGCCTCGTCCTCGGTGGCGTCCGGGAACTGCCCGCAGAGGACCTCCTCGCCGTCGACGACCACGTAGACGTGGCCGTCCTCGGTGACCCGGCCGAAGGCCCGGGCGCGCGCCACGGACTCCGGGGAGGCCAGGGCCGGGGCAGCCGGGCCAGCGGGCGTCGCCGGGGGCGTGGGCGCCGCCGCCGGGGCGGGGGAGGCCTGTGCGGGTGCCGCCGGGGCGCCCGGTCTCGGGGCCCCCGGCTTCGGCACGGGCCCCGGGGTGGGGGCGGGGCGGGGCGTGGGCTGGTCGTCGGATTCGAGACGTTCTGTCACCGCTGAAACTCTTTCGCTCTCGCCGGGGCGGCGGCACCGGGAACGTGCCCGGCGTCGTCGCCCGGCTCCGGACAATCGTCAGCCCCATACTACCGAGGACACCTCCTCCGGCCGCCGCGGGCCCGGTGGCGGGACGTCCGGGCGCCCCGCGGTGCTTTGGGCGGTGCGCCCGGGGATCCCTAGGATGAGTGCGGAACCGTCGGGCCCGCCCGGGCCGACCGTCCACCCGCCCCGCCGCCGACCCACCCGAGGAGCACGTCCCCATGGCCCGCAAGACCTCCCTGTCCGGTTTCCCCGAATGGCTTCCGGAGGAGCGTCTGGTCGAGCTGCACGTCCTCGACGTCCTGCGGGAGACCTTCGAGCTGCACGGCTTCTCCTCGATCGAGACCCGCGCCGTCGAGACGGTCGGGCAGCTGCTGCGCAAGGGCGAGATCGACAAGGAGGTCTACGTCGTCTCCCGGCTGCAGGAGGACGAGGACGCCCCGGCCGAGCGCGGTGACGACCAGCTGGCCCTGCACTTCGACCTCACCGTGCCCTTCGCCCGGTACGTGGTGGAGAACGGCGGGCACCTCGCCTTCCCGTTCCGCCGCTACCAGATCCAGAAGGTGTGGCGGGGCGAGCGGCCCCAGGAGGGCCGGGCCCGCGAGTTCACCCAGGCCGACATCGACGTGGTGGGGGACGGCACGCTGCCCTTCCGCTACGACGTGGAGCTCGCTCTCGTGATGATCGACGCCCTGTCGAAGCTGCCCATCCCGCCGTTCGTGCTGCGCGTCAACAACCGCAAGCTCGCGGAGGGCTTCTACCAGGGCATCGGGCTGCAGGACACCGCCGGCGTGCTCCGCAACATCGACAAGCTCGAGAAGATCGGCCCCGAGCGGGTGGCCCAGGCACTGTGCGAGGAGGTCGGCGCGACCCCCGAGCAGGCGCAGGCCGCCCTGCAGCTCGCGGCGATCCGCACCGAGGACGCCTCCTTCGTGGACCGGGTCCGCGCGCTCGGGGTGAACACCCAGCTGCTCGAGGAGGGCCTGCGCGAGCTGGCCGAGGTGGTCGGGGAGGCCTCGCGCCGCGCCCCCGGCACGGTGGTCGCCGACCTCTCGATCGCCCGCGGCCTCGACTACTACACCGGCACCGTCTACGAGACGGTGCTCGTGGGCCACGAGCAGCTGGGCTCCGTGTGCTCCGGCGGGCGCTACGAGTCCCTCGCCTCCACCGGCAAGAAGACCTACCCGGGCGTGGGACTGTCCGTGGGCGTGACCCGGCTCGTGTCCCGCGTCCTCTCCCAGGGGATGGCCGCGCCCTCCCGCAAGGTCCCCACCGCGGTGCTGGTCTCCCTGGTGGACGAGGAGTCCTGGTCCTCGGCCCAGGACGTGGCCCAGCAGCTGCGCCGGCGCGGCATCGCGTGCGAGGTCTCCGCGAGCGCGGCGAAGTTCGGCAAGCAGATCAAGTACGCCGAGCGCCGCGGCATCCCCTTCGTGTGGTTCACGGTCCGCGGCGAGGACGGCTCGCTCGCCCACGAGGTCAAGGACATCCGCTCCGGCGAGCAGGTCCGCGCCGACCCGGCCTCCTGGACGCCGCCGGCCGAGGACCTGCGCCCGGTCGTGCGGGCCGCCGGGGCCTGACCGCGCGGGCCCTCGCCGGCCCCGGCCGGCCCCACCGCCGCCGCGTCCCGACTCCCCGGACGCCCGTTCCGCCGAGTCCCCAGTCGGGCCGCGTTTCCCCAGTCCTTTCCCTGTGTGTCAGCCTGGTGTGCGACACGTGTGGGGCGGGGAAGGTGTTTCTCATGGATGTTCCCGTGCGTGCTTCTCGCCGTCAGCACTTCAGTGCTGCGCAGCGGTGGGAGCTGCTGATCGAGTTCGACAAGTGCACCGATCGTGGTGCCAAGGCGGCGTTCTTCGCCCACGTCCAGGTGGACCCCACCACGGTCTATGACTGGGTGCGGGCTCGGGCCCAGGGGCGTCTGGTGGACCCGGCCGAGACGGTGCAACCAGTGTCCGGAAGGAAACAGTTGAGCTACGAGGAGCGAGCGGAACTGGCCCGGTTGCGGGCCGAGAACGAGGTGCTCAAGGACCAGCTGGCCACCTCGCAGGAGGCGGTGGAGATCCTGGGAAAAGCTTCCGCGCTCTTGGAAGCAGCCGCCAAGAGCGCCAGGGCCCGCACCCGGAGCCCGGAACCGATTCCGGAATCGGACCAGGGCTGGCCGCAGTGGTTGAAAGGACCCACCGGCGACTCGCCCTCGCCGCGGTCGCGGCCCTGAGCCGTGCCGGGCACGGCGTGCGCGGCGCGTGCGTACTGGTGGGGATCTCCAAGGACCGCTTCTACCGCTCCCGCCGGCAGGACAACGACGCAGGCCCGCGCCCGGAGCCGATCCATCAGCGCGAGAGGGCCTACGCCCACCGCATCACCGCGGGCGAGGCCGCGGCGTTTTTGGGCGAGCTCACCGGCCCGGTCTACGGGCACCTGTCGGTCACCGAGGCCTGGCAACGGATGGTCGACGCGGGCCGGTACCACTGCTCCGCCGCCACCGCGCACCGTCTGGTGCGTCAGGCGGGGCTGACCGGGGACTGGCGCCGGCAGCGGGCCCCGGTGCCCGGCGGGACGCGCCCGAAACCGGTGCTGGCCGCCACCGCCCCGAACCAGGTCTGGTGCTGGGACGTCACCGAGCTCACCGGCCCGGGGCGGGCCCGCTACAAGCTGTTCACGATCATGGACCTGTTCTCCCGTGCGGCGGTGGGCCACCACGTGGCCACCGGGGAGGGTGCCGCGACGGCCGCGGCGTTCCTCACCGAGGCGATCACCGCCTCGACCACCGTGCCGGAGGTCGTCCACGCCGACAACGGTTCGGCCATGCGCGCGGGGAGCACTCACGAGCTCTACGCCCGCTTCGGGATCCGACCCTCCCACTCCCGCCCGCGGGTCAGCGACGACAACCCGCACATCGAGGCGTTGTTCAAGACCGTGAAGTACACCCCGACCATCCCGGTGCGCTTCACCGACCTGGACGCGGCCCGTTCCTGGTGCCAGGCATTCTTCGCCGACTACAACGACCACCACCGCCACAGCGGGCTCAACGGCTACACCCCGGCCAGCGTCCACCACGGCACCTGGCCGGCCATCCATGCCGCGCGCACCACCGCCCGCACCGCCTACGACCGGGCCCACCCCGCCCGAGCCCGGCCCGGCCACACGATCAAGACCCCACCCACCCAGGCCTGGATCAACCAGCCACTCAACCCCATCAACCCACAGCTGTCGCAAACAGCTTGATTCATACCGCTTTTCCTGGGGAACTGCGACGCGAGTGGGGGCTCGGCGCGGGACGGTGGCGGGTGACCGAGGGGCCGGCGCGCGGTGGCGGCGAGAGGCCGGTGTGGCGTGGCCCGGTGTGCGGGATCAGCGCCGCCGGGCCAGGACCAGGGCGCGCCCGGCCAGGCCCACGGCGAAGACCCCGAGCATGGTGACCACGGACTGCCACGGCAGCGTGAAGGCCAGGACCAGGCAACCGGTCAGACCGAGCGCGTTGACCGCCCGCGGCGCCCACCGGGGGCGCTGCGCCAGCGTGAGCGCCGAGAGGTTGGCCAGCGCGTAGTAGACGAGCACCCCGAAGCTCGAGAACCCGATGACCGTGCGCACGTCGCCGACCAGCACGAGCACCACCACGAGCCCGGCCACGGCCAGTTCCGCCGCCCACGGCACCCGGTGCCGCCGCGACACCGCGCTCAGCGGCCCGGGCAGGTCCCGCTCGCGGGCCATGGCCAGGGCCGTGCGGGAGATCCCGGCGACCAGCGCCAGCAGCGCTCCCAGCGTGGCCAGGGCGGCGGCCGCGGTGACGACGACGGCGCCCGCGGTCGCCGGTCCCGCCGCCCAGCCGGCGTCCCGGACCACGGCCAGCAGCGGGGCGGTCGAGGCGGCCAGCCGGTCGACCCCGAGGAAGCGCAGCAGTCCGAGACCGAGCAGCCCGTAGAGCAGCAGGGTGAACGCCAGCGCCCCCAGCACGGCCCGGGGGATGGTCCGCGCCGGGTCCCGGACCTCCTCGCCCATCGTGGCCACGCGGGCGTAGCCGGCGAAGGCGAAGAACAGGGTGCCCGCGGCCGGCAGCACGCCCCACGCGGTGCCGTCCCACGCCGCGCCGACCCAGCCGCCGGGCCCCGCCCCGGAGGCCCCGCCCGCGGCCGGACCGGTGCCCGCGAACAGCAGGACGGCCACCGCCAGCAGGACCACCAGCACCGGGAGGACCAGCAGCTGCGTCAGCCGGGCCGTGCGGGTGACCCCGCCCAGGTTCACCGCCGTGAGGCCGAGGACCGCGGCCACGGCGAGCAGCCGCGCCCCGGCGTCGTCGGCCCCTGTGAGCTCCGCCGTGTAGAGGCCGAACGTCAGGGCCATCGCGGCCGCGGACGCGGTCTTGCCGGTCACGAACCCCCAGCCGGCCACGAAGCCCGGCCACGGGCCCAGCTGCCGGTTCGCGTACAGGTAGGCGCCGCCGGAGGCGGGGTGGACGGCGGCCAGCTGGGCGGTGGAGCTCGCGTTGCACCACGCGACCACGGCGGCCAGCAGCAGGGCCAGCGGCAGCCGGGGACCGGCGAGCGCCGCGGCCGGGGCGAAGGCCACGAACACCCCGGCCCCGACCATCGAGCCCACCCCGATCACGGCCGCGTCGAGGGTGCCCAGGCGGCGGGCGAGGGCGGGGTGGCCGGGGGAGGTGCTCATGGTCGTCCTGTCGTCGTCCTGGGGCCCGAGGGGCGGGCTGTAAACTCGTCCCGGAACGAGAGTAGGGGCACCGGGGAAACACCGGACCAACGCGCGACGAGCGCGGCCCCGTCCGCACCTCCCGAACAACGAAGGGTTTTTCAGTGCTGCGCACCCACAACCTCGGCGCCCTGCGCGCCGAGCACATCGGAGAGACCGTCACGCTGGCCGGCTGGGTCGGCCGGCGCCGCGACCACGGAGGAGTGGCCTTCCTGGACCTGCGCGACGCCTCCGGGGTCGCCCAGATCGTGGTGCGCGACGAGGCGGACTTCCACCACCTGCGCAACGAGTTCGTGCTGCAGGTCACCGGCACGGTGGAGCGCCGCCCCGAGGGCAACGAGAACCCGGCCCTGGCCACCGGCGAGGTCGAGGTCATGGCCGAGACCGTGACCGTGCTCAACACCGCCGCCGCGCTGCCCTTCCAGATCGACGAGCACGTGGAGGTCGGCGAGGACGCCCGGCTGCGGCACCGCTACCTGGACCTGCGCCGGCCCGAGCCGGCCCGGATCATGCGGCTGCGCTCCGACGCCAACCGGGTGGCCCGCGAGATGCTGCACGAGGACGGGTTCACCGAGGTCGAGACGCCCACGCTGACCCGCTCCACGCCCGAGGGCGCCCGCGACTTCCTGGTCCCCGCCCGCCTGGCCCCGGGCTCCTGGTACGCCCTGCCGCAGTCCCCGCAGCTGTTCAAGCAGCTGCTGCAGGTCGGCGGGATCGAGAAGTACTACCAGATCGCCCGCTGCTACCGGGACGAGGACTTCCGCGCCGACCGCCAGCCGGAGTTCACCCAGCTCGACATCGAGGCCTCCTTCGTGGAGCAGGATGACGTCATCGCCCTCGGCGAGCGCATCGTGGCCGCCCTGTGGAAGCTCATCGACGTGGAGATCCCCACCCCGATCCGCCGGATGACCTACGCGGAGGCGATGGCCAAGTACGGCTCCGACAAGCCGGACCTGCGCTTCGGCCTCGAGCTCACCGAGCTGACCGAGTACTTCCAGGACACCACCTTCCGCGTGTTCAAGGCCCCCTACGTGGGCGCCGTGGTCATGCCGGGCGGGGCCTCCCAGCCGCGCCGCACCCTGGATGCCTGGCAGGAGTGGGCCAAGCAGCGCGGGGCCAAGGGCCTGGCCTACGTGCTCGTCGGGGAGGACGGCACCCTGAGCGGACCGGTGGCCAAGAACATCACCGAGGCCGAGCGCGATGGCCTCGCCGCCGCGACCGGGGCGCAGCCCGGGGACTGCATCTTCTTCGCCGCCGGCGAGCGGAAGTCCTCCCGCGCCCTGCTGGGCGCGGCGCGCGTGGAGATCGGCCACCGCACCGGGCTGATCGACGAGGACGCCTGGGCGTTCGTGTGGATCGTGGACGCGCCCCTGTTCGAGTCCGCGGCCGAGGCCGTCGAGTCCGGCGACGTGGCCGTGGGCGCCGGCCAGTGGACCGCCGTGCACCACGCGTTCACCTCGCCCAAGCCCGAGTTCCTGGACACCTTCGACCAGGACCCCGAGCACGCGCTGGCCTACGCCTACGACATCGTCTGCAACGGCAACGAGATCGGCGGCGGCTCCATCCGCATCCACCAGCAGGACGTGCAGCGGCGGGTCTTCGAGGTCATGGGCATCAGCCGCGAGGAGGCGGACGAGAAGTTCGGCTTCCTGCTCGAGGGCTTCCAGTACGGCGCGCCCCCGCACGGCGGCATCGCCTTCGGCTGGGACCGCGTGGTCGCCCTGCTGGCCGGCACGGACTCCATCCGCGAGGTCATCGCGTTCCCGAAGACCGGCAACGGCTACGACCCGCTGACCGCCGCACCGGCGCCGATCACCCCGCAGCAGCGCAAGGAGGCCGGGGTGGACGCCAAGCCCGAGGCCAAGTCCGGTGCCGCGGCGCAGCCCGGAGCCCGGGAGAAGAAGCCGGTCGACGCCTGAGCCGTCGGCGGCGCCCGCGGGGGCCGGGTCCGGTCGTGCACGACGACGACGGGCCCGGCCCGTGCGGGTAGTGTCAGTCGAGCAGGCTCTCCAGGTGCGGGGTGCGCTCGTGGGCGCCCGGCAGGGGGTCGCGGCCCCGGCCCAGGAGGAACCACAGCGGGACCACGAGCAGCCCCAGCAGCAGGCCCACCCACACCCACGAGGCGGTCAGCGCGTACTCCGCGGCCGTCAGCACGAGGGCCACGGCCATGAGCACCGTGCCCACCGCACCGAGCGCCCGCGCCCCGGCGCTCCGGCCGAGCTTCGCGACCGCCGCGCACGCCAGGCCGTAGTAGAGGGCCACGAGCACCGAGATGATCCCGATCGAGTCGTCGAACAGGGGACCGGAGAACGTCATCCACGCGGCCGCGACGGCTGCGGTGGTCCACGTGGCGAAGGACAGGGACAGGAAGCGGCGGGGGAGGTGCCCGCCGCGGGCCATGGACATCAGGCCGCGGGAGGTGGGGATCATCGTGGTGCCGATGGAGGCGCCCGCGGAGACCGCCACGAGGGCGGCCAGCAGCGGGGAGGCCACCGAGGAGCCCGGGGCGTAGGCCCAGCCGATGGCGGCGTAGGCGGCGGCCACCACGCCCAGGGCGATCCACGCCGAGACCCGCGGTGCGCGCTGGGTGGTGGACTCCTCGGTCAGCGAGAACGTGGAGTCCCACCCCCAGTACAGGAACAGGGCCAGCAGCAGGGCCGCCGCGACGTCCCCGGCCGACACGGCGGCGCCGGTCGCGAGCTCCGCGGCCCCGTAGAAGCCGGTCCACTCGCCGTCCTCGGCGCCCGTGCCGGGCGGGAGGGCCGGCGCGGTGCGCACGGCCCACACCAGCACGCCCACCCCGATCAGCTGCAGCACGGCCAGGACCCACTGCACGGCGGCCGAGACCCGGATCCCGGACGAGGAGACCGCCGCGAAGGCCGCCATGAGCAGGACGGCCACGGCGGTCGTGGTCCAGGGCCCGGCGCCGATCCCGAGGGCGAACAGGGCGGAGTCGGCCGTGACCCAGGCCAGGGAGGCGAGCACGAGGGTCGCCGAGAGCCACAGCCCCCAGCCGCCCAGGAACCCCGTGAACGCCCCGTAGGCCTCCCGGGCCCACCGGTAGACGGTGCCCTGGTCCTCGTAGAGCGCGTCCAGGCGGGCGAAGCACAGGGAGACGACCGCCATGGGGAGCACGGCGCCGACCAGGACCACGGGGGTCCAGGCGCCCACCAGGGCGTGGATCAGCCCCACCGTGACCACGGCCGAGTACAGCGGGGCGATCGAGGTGGACCCGATGACCGCCGAGGTCGTGGTGGAGATCGACCGGGGGAGCAGGTGGGCGGTCACAGCAGGCCCTTCTTGTCGATGATGTTCGGGACGAAGCGGCAGTAGTAGTCGGTGAGCGGGCCGTCGGACTCCCGGATCCCGATGCCGGCCGCGCCGGCCTCGCCCACCACCCAGGAGCCGATGACCGGGTGGTTGGGGGCGCCGTCGGAGCCCGGGAAGCTCCGGACGGGGGTGTAGGCCTGCCACACGTCCAGCGGGGAGTCGTGGGCGTGCTCCGCGCGGATCCGCACGTCGCGGGCGTGCACCTCGATGCCGTCGCCCTCGCGGCCGAACACGGGCTTGCGCACCCATTCCCGCAGCTCACCGGGCCCGTCCGGGTGGGCGGCCAGCAGGTTCTCGTGGCCGGGGAAGCACCGCCACAGGGCCACGAGCAGCAGCTTGTTGGACTGGAACATCTTCCACGGCGGCTCGTACCAGTGGTGCATCAGGGTGGGGTCCTCGAGCACGAACGCCCCGGGCACGTCGTCGACCATCTGCTCCCACGGGTGCAGGGCGAAGATCTCCTCGATGGGCCCCACCACCACGGGGTGGTCCACGTCCCCGGTGGCGTGCACCCAGCCGCGGGACCGGGTGTCGTAGCGGACGTCCTCGACGGGCAGCAGGACGGTCCGGTAGCCGGCCTCGGCGGCGGTGTTCGCCAGGACCGCGGCGTTGGCGGCGTCCTCCCCGGACTCCTCCGCACGGGTGTAGGCCACGTGCAGGGTCTTCGTGGCCGAGAACGGCAGCCGCTGCCGCCACCGCTCCACGAGCATGGGCCACAGCCCGTTGAGCTGGTCGAACTCCGGGTGGTCCTCGCCCAGGCCCGGGAACAGCGCCTCGACGCGGCTCCACTGGCAGATCGCCCCCTCCACGAGACCGGTGGGGGTGTCGCCGTTGAGCTCGAGCATCTTCGGCGGGCCCGTCCCGTCCCATGCCAGGTCGAAGCGGCCGTAGATCGAGGGCTCCCGCAGCCGCAGGGAGTGCTGGGCGAGCTCGAAGGCCGCCTCGGACAGGCCCAGCGTGCCCAGGGCGCCGGTGGCCAGGTACCGGGCGGCCTCGGCGCACATCCGGTGCAGCTCGTCCGTGACGGTCTCCAGCTCGTCCACCTCGTCGGGGGAGAGGACGTAGGCGGCCGTCTCGTTCCAGTAGGAGAAGCGCCGGCCGTCGGGTCGCTCGGTGAGGGCGTAGGTGAGCCCCTCGTCGCGCACGGTCCGCTCCCAGCCGGGCCGTGGGGCCAGGCCGTCGATGCGCCGCATCAGGAGCCCCAGCCGGTCTTCGACCCGCCGAAGCCGCGCGAGACGCCGCTCTTGCCCACGGCGGTCCCGTTCCGGGGCAGCCCGCGGGCCACGGTGGCCGAGGCCGGCGGGCGGCCGGTGGTCCAGCCCGCCGAGGACGGCACGGACGAGCCGACGGCGGGCACGGGCACCGCGCGGGAGGAGCTCATGAGCACCCACATCGGGAAGAAGCCGCCGACCCGCGGGCCGCGGTCGTCCTCGCACTCGTCGTCGACCCGGACGGGCTCCGCCCCGCCCTCCCCGTCCTGGTCCTCGACGCAGATCCGGGCGTAGTCGGAGTCCACCTCCTGGACGTCCTGGGTCTCCTGGCCGCAGCCGGTCAGGGCGATCGTCAGGGCGCCGATCGAGGCGGCGGCCATGGTCCGTGAGGAGGGGCGGGGCGGCATGCTGGGCCTTCCGGGACGAGGACGGGACGAGAACTGGACACGGAGCGGGGCAGGAGCGGGCCGCCAGGACGGGCGCCCGTGCGGACTCCCCCGAGCGTAGGACGTCCCGGCGGCCGCCGGGCGTCCCGCGACCGTGCCGTGCCCGGACCGCGGGCACCACCGCGCGCCCGGGCCCCGGCCGGAGGGTGTGCGGGCGCAACCGGACGCAACATGGGTCCCGCCGCCGGCGCCCCGCAGTAGGCTTCCGTCACGTCCGGGGCCGTGTCCCGTCCCCGCCGCAGCACCCCAGGGGAGCCCATGAGCCGTGATCCCGCCGCCGCCCGCACCGCCCTGCTCGACGCCGGGGCCTGGTTCGCCGAGCTCGTCGAGGAGCTCCGCCCGCACCACTGGACGCGCCCGGGCCCCGGCGTCTGGGACGTCCGGGCGCTGGTGGGCCACACCCACCGCGCGCTCGTGACGCTCGGCAGCTATCTCACGGTCCCCGCCGAGGACGAGACCTGCACCGGGGTGGCCCAGTACTACGCGCTCGCCGCGGCCGCCACGGACCCGGCCGACGTCGCGGCCCGGGGCGTGGTCGCCGGTCACGAGCTCGGCCGGCACCCGGCCGACACCGTCCGGGCGTCACTGGACCGGGCCCGGGACGCCCTCGCGCAGGTGCCGCTCGACGAGGACCCCCTGATCCGCACCGTGGTGGGCGGCACCCGGCTGCGCGCCTACGTGCCCACCCGCACGTTCGAGCTGGCCGTGCACGGCCTCGACGTGGCCCAGGCCTGCGGGCTGGACCGCACGCCCCCGGAGCACGTCCTGGCCGACGCCGGGCAGACCCTGCTGGAGATCGGCGCCGACGGCGGGCACCTGCCCGGGATCCTGCTGGCGCTCACGGGCCGGCGGCCGCTGCCGCCGGGGTTCTCGGTCCTGCCCTGAGCAGGCCCCGTCCCGTCCCTGGGCGGCCGGCGCCCCGGCGCCGCGCTGCACGGGCCCGGGCCCGGCCCTCCGTCAGAGCACCCTGCCGGCGGCGGCCGCGTAGCCCACCCCGATGAGCACCCCGATCAGCGCGCCGACGACCGCCTGCGCCGGGGTGTGGTCCCCGGTGCGCACCCGCGAGACGGCCACCGCGAACGGCACCGGCGCCGCGGCGAGCGCCGCCCACGGGGCGGCGAGGACGCCGAGGGCCACGGCCCAGCACGCCGCCATCGCCACGTGGGCCGAGACCTTCCACCGCAGCGTCACGAGCAGCAGCACCAGGATGCCCAGCAGCACGAACCCCGCGGTCACCGGCACGATGACGGGGGCGCCCAGCGCGGACTCGGCCACCACCACGAGGGCCGTCAGCAGCCCCGTGGCGGCGTAGACGGGCAGCCGCTGCGCGCGGGAGCGCACGAAGTGCCCGTCCACCCGTCCCCGCCGGGCCAGCACCCGCAGCACGAGCATCGGCAGCGACGCCACGACCACCGCCGTGCCCAGGCCCCACGCGGCCCCGGGCCACCCGGCTCCCGACCAGCCGGCGAGCACCAGCAGGGACAGCACCAGCGGGGCCGGCGCGAACACCTCCGCCACCACGGTGCTCGGCCGGGACGTCGTGCGCTCTGCTGCCATGGGACGAGGCTAGCGGTGCTCCCGGTCCGTCCGCGCCTGTGGTGGACTGGGGCGCATGCGCATCGTTCTGCAGCGGGCGGCCCGGGCCGCCGTGACCGTCGGAGGAGACGTCGTGGGGGCCATCGAGGGACCGGGCCTCGTCGCCCTCGTGGGGGTGACGCACGACGACGACGCCGCAACGGCCGCGAAGCTGGCCGAGAAGACCTGGACGCTGCGGCTGCTGGCGGGGGAGCGGTCCTGCGCCGACCTCGGCGCCCCGGTGTTGGCGATCAGCCAGTTCACCCTCTACGGCGACGCCCGCCGGGGCCGGCGCCCCTCGTGGTCGGCGGCCGCTCCCGGACCCGTCTCGGAGCCGGTGTTCGAGGCCTACGTCCAGGCGCTGCGGGAGCTCGGCGCGCACGTGCAGACCGGCCGCTTCGGGGCGGCGATGCAGGTCGAGCTCGTCAACGACGGCCCGTTCACCCTGGTCCTGGACAGCGCCGAGCTGGACCGGCCCCGGCGGGGCTGAGCCCGGGACCGCCGTGCCCGGCCCCGGCGCCGCTCGCCCCCGCCGTACGGGGGGCGTCAGATCGGGGTGCGGGAGGCGGCCTCCTCGGTTCCCGTCCCCTTCCGCGCCCTGCGCCTCCGGGCACGGTCGAGCCTCGTGATGACGGGACCCGCGGTCACTCCGTGCAGCACGATGGAGGAGACGACCACCAGCCCCACGATGCGCCACAGGGCCTGGTCCTCCGCGGCGAACTCGCCCTCGGACAGGGCGTAGCCGAGGTAGTAGACGGAGCCGATGCCGCGCACGCCGAAGAAGACGATCACGCCGCGCTCCCACGGGCCCGTCCGGCCGCCGAGCAGGCCGATCCACCCGGCGAGGGGACGGACCAGCAGGAGGAAGGCCGCCGCGACGAGGACCTCGCGCCAGGTGAGCCCGCTGAGCAGGCCGCGGGACACGGCGCCGCCCAGGAGCACGAGCACCACGACGGTCAGCAGCCGCTCGAGCTGCTCGATGTAGCTGTGCAGTACGCCGTGCACACCGTGGACCCGCTCGACCGCGCGGATGGTCACCGCGCACACGAACACGGCGATGAAGCCGTAGCCCTCGACCATCTCGGCCAGGCCGTAGGTGAGGAAGGTCGCGGCCAGGGCCACGAATCCCTCGGAGTGCACGGTCGTGCGGACGCTCTCGAGCGCGGAGCGCAGGAAGATCCGACCCAGGAGCCGGCCCACCAGGAAGCCGACGAGGCAGCCGAGGGCGATCCGCCAGGCCACGTCCACGGCGAGGAAGTGCGGCAACCACGCCACGGGGTCGGTGCCCACGAGACTGAGGCCGATGGCGAGGTAGACGAAGGGGAAGGCCAGGCCGTCGTTGAGCCCGGCCTCGGAGGTGAGCCCGAACCGGACCTCGTCCTCGCCCTCGAGGTCGTCCTGGGTCTCCGAGGGCTCCCCGACCTGGACCTCGGAGGCCAGCACCGGGTCCGTGGGGGCGAGCGCCGCGGCCACGAGCACGGCGCCGGCCGCGCTCAGCCCCAGCACCGACCACCCGAGCAGCGCCGCCCCGAGCAGGCTCAGGGGCATGGCGATCCCCAGCAGCCGCCAGGTCGTGGCCCACCGCCTGAGCCCCGGCGGGCGGTCCAGCGCCAGCCCGGCACCCATCAGCGACACGATCACGCAGACCTCGCTGAGGTGCACGGTGACGTCGCTGTGGGCCACCGGGTCCGGATCGGGCAGCCTGTCGGTCAGCGAGAAGACCACCGCGCCCGCGGCCAGGAACACCATGGGCATCGACACGGGTGCCCGCACGAGCAGACGGGGCAGCAGGGCGGCCGCGAACACGGCCAGACCGGCGGCGGCGAAGATCAGACTGGGGGGTTCGAACACCGGTACCTCGTCCCTCGGACGGCCGGGCGGGCTCCCGGGTGGAGCCCGCTCCTGGTCGACCGTCGTCCTGCGCCGTCCGCCCACCGGGGGAACCGACGTGATCAGCATGCTGATCGTACGCCGATCGTCTGTCGTCCGACAGGCCACGACGGGGACAGCCGCTAGCCTGAGGGGGTGACCGGCTCCCTCTTCGACGACCTCGACGCCTCCGACGGCGACCGGCGCGACGCCGCCGCGCCGGCCCGCCCCGCCGGGCGGGGACGGCGCACCCGCTCCCGGGCACCGCTCGCGGTGCGGATGCGCCCGCGCCGGCTCGACGAGATCGTGGGCCAGCAGCACCTGCTGAAGCCCGGCTCCCCGCTGCAGGTCCTGGCGGGGGAGGACCGGGGGCCGGCGGGACCGTCGTCGATCATCCTGTGGGGCCCGCCCGGCACGGGCAAGACCACCCTGGCCCACGTGATCGCCCGCGGGGTGTCCCGGAAGTTCGTGGAGCTCTCCGCGATCACCGCCGGCGTCAAGGACGTCCGGAAGGTCATGGAGGAGGCGCTCACCGACCGCGACCTGCACGGGCGCACCACGGTGCTGTTCCTCGACGAGATCCACCGCTTCACCAAGGCCCAGCAGGACGCGCTGCTGCCGGGGGTGGAGAACCAGTGGGTGGTGCTCGTGGCGGCCACCACGGAGAACCCGTCCTTCTCGGTGATCTCGCCCCTGCTCTCGCGCTCGCTGCTGCTGACCCTCCAGCCGCTGGAGCGCGCCGACATCGGGGCGCTGGTGGACCGGGCCGTCGCCGACCCCCGGGGCCTGAACGGCGAGGTGGAGCTCTCCCCGGAGGCCCGCGAGCACCTGCTGGACCTGTGCGGCGGGGACGCCCGCAAGGCCCTGACCGCCCTGGAGGCCGCCGCCGGGGTCGCCCTCTCCGAGCAGCCGGCGGCGGTGGACCGCACCGAGGAGGAGGACGGGGAGAACGGCGAGGAGGAGGACAGCGAGGAGGACGGCGCGGAGGAGGACCGCGGGCGTCCGGTCCCCGTGATCACCCGGGAGCACGCCGAGGAGGCCCTCGACCGGGCGGCGGTGCGCTACGACCGCAACGGCGACCAGCACTACGACGTGGTCAGCGCGTTCATCAAGTCCATCCGCGGCTCGGACGTCGACGCCGCGATGCACTACCTCGCCCGGATGATCGAGGCGGGGGAGGACCCCCGGTTCATCGCCCGCCGGCTCATCATCTCCGCCTCCGAGGACATCGGCACCGCCGACCCGACCGCCCTGCAGACCGCGGTCGCGGCCGCCGACGCCGTCCAGCTCATCGGCATGCCCGAGGGACGGATCCCGCTGGCCCAGGCCGTGGCGCACCTGGCGACCGCCCCGAAGTCCAACGCCGCCTACACCGCGATCAACGAGGCCGTCGCCGACGTCCGGGCGGGCCGGGCCGGGCCCGTCCCGCTCCACCTGCGCGACGCCCACTACCCCGGCGCGGGCCAGCTGGGCCACGGCCGCGGCTACGTCTACTCCCACGACGAGCCCAACGGCGTGGCCGCCCAGCAGTACCCTCCGGACGAGCTCGTCGGCACCGACTACTACCGGCCGACCGAGCACGGCCGCGAGCGCGAGATCGCCCACCGCCTGGAGATCCTGCGGGGCATCGTCCGGGGCCGGTGAGACCGGGAAGCGCACCGGCCGCGCCCCGAGGGGCCGGTGACCGGCGGGCTCAGCGGCCGAACAGGTGGCGCACCACCGCCGCGGCCGTGCGCTCGTCGAGGAGCAGGTCCGTGACCACGCCCGCGCGCAGCGCCCCCACCACGCCCGGCACCTTGTGGTCCCCCGCGGCCACGCACAGCCGGCGCGGGATCCGCCGCAGCTCCATGGGCGTCGGCCCGCTCGCCCGGCGGTTGTAGTCGATGTCCGCGTAGGTGCCGTCCTCGCGGAGGAACACGGTGCACACGTCGCCGACCACGCGGTGGGCGGACAGCTCCCGCAGCGCGTCCTCCGGCAGGTAGCCGCTGCTGTACACCTGGGAGATCATCGGCCCCCGGAAGGCCCCCACGCTGAACACCGCCAGGTCCGCCGCGCTGCGCACCGCGAGCACCCGGCGCACCGAGGACTCCTGCCACATCAGCCGGCGGGTCTCCTCCTGGTCGAAGAACGCCGGGGTGGGGAAGGGCACCAGCGCCGCCCCGAAGGCCGTCGACATCTGCCCCAGCAGCGCCGAGGACTGCGCCGCGCCCGGGGAGCGGACGCTCACCGCGCCGTTCATCTGCACCACGACGGCGTCCCGCACGGCCTTGGGCTGCAGGTGCCCCGCGATCGCCGAGGTCGTGGTCCCCCACGCGACCGCCAGCGTCATCCCGTCCCCGAACCAGTCGCCGAGCAGCCCGGCCGCGGCGCGCGCCACGGACTCCAGCCGCTGCGGCTCCGTGGCCGTGCGGGGCGTGCCCGCCACGTGCACCTGCACGCCGAAGGCCTCCCGCAGCCGGTGGGACAGGTCGTGTCCCGCGTGCGGGGGAGCACTCAGGCTGATCCGCACGATGCCCCGCTCCCGGGCGGACTGCAGCATCCGCGAGACCGTGGGGCGGGAGACGCCGAACCGGTCCGCGACCGCTTCCATCGTCATGCCCTGCACGTAGTACAGCTCCGCCGCGTGGTGGAGCTCGGCATCACCGTGCACGGTGTCCTCCTCGGGCTGCACGTCCGTTCATTCTCTTTGAGCATAGGTGCAATCCGGGACAGAGTGTGATGCAGAGCACGTTTCCACCCGCAACGACCCGCCCCGAGGAGATCCCCACCATGGCCCACCCCGCACTCTCCAGCACCCAGCGCGACCGGGCGCTCGCCGAGCTCTCCGGCGGTCCCGAGCTCGACGTCCTCGTGGTCGGCGGAGGCATCACCGGCGCCGGCATCGCCCTGGACGCCGTGACCCGGGGGCTGCGCACCGGGATCGTCGAGGCCCAGGACTGGGCCGGGGGCACCTCGCAGTGGTCCTCCAAGCTCGTCCACGGCGGTCTGCGCTACCTCCAGCAGCTCGACTTCAAGCTCGTCTCCGAGGCCCTGCGCGAGCGGGAGCTCCTGCTCGACTTCCTCGCCCCCCACCTCGTCAAGCCCGTGCCCTTCCTGTACCCGCTGACCCACCGCTTCTGGGAGCGGCCCTATGTCACGGCCGGCATCGGCCTCTACGACGCCCTGGCCCACCTCGGCGCCAAGGTCGCGACCCTGCCCTACCAGCGCCACTACGGCTTCAAGGGCGTCCAGCGGGTCTTCCCCGACGTGAAGCCCGGCTCCATGGTGGGCGCCGTGCAGTACTGGGACGGCCAGGTCGACGACGCCCGACTCGTCCTGACCATCGTGCGCACCGCGGTGCGCTACGGCGCTCTCGCCGCCAACCGGACGCGGGCGGTGGACTTCCCGAAGGACGACTCCGGCCGCGTCGTCGGGGCCACCGTCCGGGACCTCGAGACGGGCCAGGAGCACACGGTCCGGGCGAGGACCGTCATCGCCGCCACCGGGGTGTGGACGGAGCAGACCCAGGACCTGGCCCACGCCGAGGGCGGGCTGAAGGTGCTCGCCTCCAAGGGGATCCACATCATCGTGCCCCGCGAGCGGATCCGCGGCGAGAAGGGGCTGATCCTGCAGACCGAGAAGTCCGTGCTGTTCATCATCCCGTGGGCGAGGTACTGGATCATCGGCACCACCGACACCCCGTACCACCAGGACCTCGTGAACCCGGTGGCCACCGCGGAGGACATCGACTACGTCATCGACCACGCCAACGTGGTCCTGGACCGGCCCCTCACCCGCGAGGACGTCATCGGCACGTACGCCGGACTGCGGCCGCTGCTGCAGCCCGGGACGAAGAAGGACGGCGGGGACGCGCAGTCCACGAAGATCTCCCGCGAGCACACCGTGACCGAGGTCGCCCCCGGCCTGATCACGATCGCCGGTGGCAAGCTCACCACCTACCGGGTGATGGCCCGGGACGCCGTGGACCTCGCCCTGGGCGAGGAGCGGGCCGAGGCCGTCCCCTCGGTCACCGACCGGACGCCGCTGCTGGGCGCCGAGGGCTACCTCGCGCTGGGCCGGCAGGCCGGGACCCTGGGCGCCCGGCACGACTGGGACGAGGAGCGGGTGCAGCACCTGCTCGGCCGCTACGGCTCGGCGATCACCGAGATCACCGAGCTCGTGGAGGACCGCCCCGACCTGGGCCGCCCGCTGGCGGGCGCCCCCGCCTACCTGCGGGCCGAGATCGTGCACGCCTGCACCCACGAGGGCGCGCTGCACCTCGAGGACCTCTACGACACCCGCACCCGGCTCACGTGGGAGCAGGCCCGCCACGGCCTCGACGCCGTGGAGGAGGTCGCGGACCTCGCGGCCGAGGCCCTCGGCTGGGACGGGCGGCGGCGCGAGGCCGAGGTCGAGGCCTACCGGCTGCGCTGCGCGGCGGAGGACGCCGCCGCCGGGACCGCCGACGACACCGCGGCGGCCTCCGCGCGCGCCGCCGCCCCCGACGTCCTGGAGCTCGTGCGCCCCACCGACGGCTGAGCGTCCCGCCGCCGCGCGTCCCACCGGACCCCGTCCACCCAGAAACCCACCCCACCGGCCGTCCCCGACGGACGACCGGTCCACCCAGTCCGCACCAACCGAGGAGTCGCAAGTGCTGTCGATGTCGAACGCAGTGGTCCAGGCCGTCGCGCCTGCCGTGCCGATCCCCCTGTCCACCGTCTTCTGGTCCGAGGTCGCGGGCACCGCGATGCTGCTGCTGCTCGGCTGCGGCGTCGTCGCCAACGCCGTGCTGCCGAAGACCAAGGGAGTCGGCGGCGGCTTCCTGATGATCAACTTCGGCTGGGGCCTGGCCGTGTTCGCCGGCGTGTACGTGGCCTACCAGTCCGGCGCCCACATCAACCCCGCCGTGACCGTGGGCCTGTGGGCCAGCGGGGCCGAGGAGTACGCCCCCGGCGTGGCCATCACCGCGGTCAGCACGCTCGTCTACTTCGCCGGCGAGCTCGTCGGCGGCATCCTCGGCGCCGTCGTGGCGTTCCTGGCCTACAAGAAGCACTTCGACGAGGAGATCGAGGAGGAGGTCCTCGGAGCGACCAAGCTCGCCGTGTTCTCGACCGGGCCGGCGGTGCGCTCCTACGGCTGGAACCTGGTCACCGAGATCGTCGGCACCTTCGTCCTCGTCGCGGTGATCCTGCTCTTCGGCAACACCCCGTCCCAGCTCGGCCCCCTGGCCGTGGCCCTGCTCGTGGTCGGCATCGGCGCGAGCCTCGGCGGACCCACGGGCTACGCCATCAACCCCGCCCGTGACCTCGGGCCCCGCATCGCCCACGCCCTGCTGCCCATCCGCGGCAAGGGCTCCAGCGACTGGGCCTACGCCTGGGTCCCGGTCCTCGGCCCGGTCCTCGGCGCGATGCTCGCCGGCGGCTTCTTCCAGCTCTACTCCAACCCGCCGGCCTGAGCCCGGCGGCCCGCACCCGTCCGACCCGCAGCACACCACAACGAAGTGAGGTACCACCCGTGAGCACCGAACCGCAGCACGTCATGGCCATCGACCAGGGCACCACCAGCACCCGGGCCATCATCTTCGACCACCGGGGCACGATCGTCAGCACCGGCCAGCTCGAGCACGAGCAGATCTTCCCGCGCGCCGGCTGGGTGGAGCACGACCCGATGGAGATCTGGCGCAACGTCCGCAAGGTCGTCGCGGACGCCGAGGCCTCCGCCGAGATCAACGCCCGGGACCTGGCCGCCGTGGGCATCACCAACCAGCGCGAGACCACCGTGGTCTGGGACCGCACCACCGGGGAGCCCGTCTACAACGCCATCGTCTGGCAGGACACCCGGACCCAGAAGATCGCCGAGGAGCTCGGCGGGGACGCCGGCCCGGACCGGTACAAGGACCGCGTGGGGCTGCCCCTGGCCAGCTACTTCTCGGGCCCCAAGGTCAAGTGGATCCTGGACAACGTGGACGGCGCCCGGGAGCGGGCCGAGCGGGGGGACCTGCTCATGGGCAACACCGACTCCTGGCTGGTGTGGAACATGACCGGCGGCGTGGACGGCGGGGTGCACGTCACCGACGTCACCAACGCCTCGCGCACCATGCTCATGAACCTGGCGACCCTCGACTGGAACGAGGAGATCTGCGCCGACATGGGCATCCCCACGTCGATGCTGCCCGAGATCCGCTCCTCCTCCGAGGTCTACGGCAAGGGCCGCACCCGCGGCTTCCTCAAGGACGTGCCGATCGCCGGGATCCTGGGCGACCAGCAGGCCGCGATGTTCGGCCAGGCCTGCTTCGAGAAGGGCATGGGCAAGAACACCTACGGCACGGGCAGCTTCGTGCTCATGAACGTGGGCACCGAGGTGGTGCACTCGCAGAACGGCCTGCTGAGCACCGTGTGCTACAAGATCGGCGACCAGGACGCCGTCTACGCCCTGGAGGGCTCGATCGCGGTGACCGGGTCCCTGGTCCAGTGGCTGCGCGACAACCTGGGCATCCTCTCCTCCGCGCCGCAGGTCGAGTCCCTGGCCGCGTCGGTCGAGGACAACGGCGGGGCCTACTTCGTCCCGGCCTTCAGCGGCCTGTTCGCCCCGTACTGGCGCTCGGACGCCCGCGGCGCCCTGGTGGGCCTGACCCGCTACGTCAACAAGGGCCACATCGCCCGCGCCGCCCTGGAGGCCACGGCCTACCAGTCCCGCGAGGTGGTCGAGGCGATGAACGCCGACGCCGGGGTGGACATCACCGAGCTGAAGGTGGACGGCGGGATGACCGCCAACGAGCTGCTCATGCAGTTCCAGGCGGACCAGCTGGGGGTGCCCGTGATCCGACCCGAGGTCACCGAGACCACGGCCCTCGGCGCCGCCTACGCCGCGGGCATCGCCGTCGGCTTCTGGTCCGGGACGGAGGAGGTCACCGCCAACTGGGCCGAGAACAAGCGCTGGGAGCCGCAGATGGAGGACGCCCAGCGCGCCCGGCTGTTCCGCAACTGGCAGAAGGCCGTCACCAAGACCTTCGACTGGGTGGACGAGGACGTCGACTGACCGCGTCCGCGCCGAGGGCTCGCCGTCGGAGCGCCGTCCGGGAGTCCCGGGCGGCGCTCCGGCGCGCCGGGACGGGGGCGGGGGCCGGTCCGCATTGTGGGGGCGGTCCGCATTGTGGGGGCCGGCCCGCACTGTGCGGGCCCGGGGCGCGCCGCGGGCCCGCACACGCTATAGTGGGACGTCGGCCGGCAAGGCCCGTGCTCCCGCACGCCCGGCGCACCGCCTCAACCACGGTGCACGGCGAGCGGCCACGGCGCTTGTAGGACCGGAGGATTGCGGCTGATCCTCACCTCTCCGGCGGGACCGGTCCCGTCCTCGGAGGCCGGACCGAACAGAACACGCTCCCCCCGCGCCGGGCACCGGACGGGGGAGGGCACCGCATTGTGAAAGGTAAACGTGGCTAACAACACGCGTGCGCGCCGCCAGGTGCGCAAGTCCCGCGCCCTCGGGATCGCCCTGACCCCGAAGGCCGAGAAGTACTTCGAGCGCCGTCCCTACGGCCCCGGTGAGCACGGCCGTGCCCGCCGGAAGGCCGACTCGGACTACGCCGTCCGGCTGCGCGAGAAGCAGCGTCTCCGGGCGCAGTACAACATCCGCGAGAAGCAGATGCACATCGCCTATGTCGAGGCCAAGCGCCAGGAGGGGCAGACCGGTGAGAACCTGGTCGCCCTGCTGGAGTCCCGCCTGGACGCCCTGGTCCTGCGCTCCGGCTTCGCCCGGACCATGGCCCAGGCCCGCCAGATGGTCGTGCACCGCCACATCCTGGTGGACGGCGAGCGGGTGGACCGCCCCTCCTACCAGGTCAAGGAGGGCCAGCTGATCCACGTGCACGCCAAGTCGGAGAAGATGGTGCCCTTCCAGGTCGCCGCCGCCGGCGCGCACCAGGCCGTGCTGCCCGACACCCCGGGCTACCTCGACGTGCAGATCGAGAAGCTGCAGGCCAAGCTGGTCCGCAAGCCCAAGCGCGCCGAGGTCCCCGTGACCTGCGAGGAGCAGCTCGTGGTGGAGTACTACGCCCGCATGGCCTGATCCTGCGGGCTCCTGCTCCCGGGACGCCCCGGGAGCAGGGCCTTACCGGCGGAGAGCCCGCGGCGCCTGCGCCGCGGGCTCTCCCGTTCGGTACAGTTGATCCCCGGGCACCGCACCGTTGCCCGGCACCGCACGCCCGGGCGGCCCCGCCGCCCCGGTCCCCTCGACCCGACCAGCAAGGAGCGCGCCGCCCCATGACCGGTGGAGAAATCGCAGGACTGCTCGCCGCGGGGGTGTTCGCCGTGCTGGTCCTCCTGCTCGCGGTGCCGATCCTCAAGCTCGGCAAGGTCTTCGACGAGCTGCGGCTGACGATCCGCTCGCTCAACAACGAGACCGTCCCCCTCATCGACGAGGTCACCCGCACCGTCTCGACCACCAACTCCCAGCTCGAGAAGGTGGACGGCATCACGACCAACGTCTCCGACGCCTCCGCGAACGTCTCCGCGCTGTCCTCCCTGGTGGCCTCCACCGTGGGCCAGCCGCTGATCAAGGTCGCCGCGTTCTCCCACGGCGTGCGCCGGGCGTTCACCGGCGACACCGCGACGGGCGGCGCCCACCGGGCCGACCGCTTCGGGACCGCCGACGAGCCGGTCCCCGGCGCCCCGGGGGAGGACCGGCCATGAGCTTCTGGGGCAGGCTCGCCCTCGTGGCCGCCGGCGGGGTGCTCGGCGCCGCCGCCACCCGGTTCGCCCGCTCGACCGGCCAGGACCTCGCCGTCCGGGAGGCCGCCGGCACCGCGCGCACCCCCCGCGCCGGGGACTGGCGGTCCCGGCTCTACCGGTTCGCCGCCGCCGTGCGGGCGGGCATGGACGAACGGGAGGCCGAGCTGCGCGAGTCCTTCGGCGTGGCCGCGCCCCGGCCGCCGGCCGCGCGCCTCGCCGCCCGCGACACCGCCCCGCCGGTGCTCGACGGCACCACCGCTCCCCACGGGGCCGAGGCCTCGGCGGACCCCACCGACCCCTCGACACCCCCCTCGACCCACCGCGAAGGAAAGCACCGGTAATGCTGTCTCAGGAAATCACCAAGCGCTGGCTGGACTACTTCGAAGGCCAGGGCCACACCGTGGTGCCCTCCGCCTCGCTCATCTCCTCCCAGCCCGGTGCCATGTTCACCATCGCGGGCATGGTCCCGTTCATCCCGTACTTCCTCGGCCAGGAGACCGCCCCCTACCGGCGCGCCACGTCCATCCAGAAGTGCATCCGCACCCTCGACATCGACGAGGTGGGCAAGACCGCCCGGCACGGCACGTTCTTCCAGATGGCCGGCAACTTCTCCTTCGGGGACTACTTCAAGGAGCGGGCCATCCCCATGGCCTGGGAGCTGCTCACCGGACCCGTGGACGAGGGCCGCTTCGGCCTGGACCCGGACCGGCTGTGGGTCACCGTGTACGAGGACGACGAGGAGTCCTACACGCTGTGGAAGGACACCGTGGGCGTGCCCGCCGAGCGGATCCAGCGGATGGGCCGGGACGAGAACTACTGGGACACCGGCCAGCCCGGCCCCGCGGGCCCCGACTCGGAGATCTTCTACGACCGCGGCCCCCGGTACGGCCGGGAGGGCGGGCCGGCCGTCGACGACGACCGGTACATCGAGATCTGGAACCTCGTCTTCATGCAGTACCAGCGCGGCGAGGGCACGGGCAAGGACTACGAGATCCTGGGCGACCTGCCCGAGAAGAACATCGACACCGGCCTCGGCGTGGAGCGCCTGGCCATGCTCCTGCAGGGCGTGGAGAACTTCTACGAGACCGACCAGGTCCGGCCCGTCCTCGACCGGGCGGCCGAGCTCTCCGGCAAGCGCTACCGCGGCTCGGAGAAGCCGGGGGAGGAGGGCTACGAGGACGACGTGCGGATGCGCGTGGTCGCCGACCACGTCCGCTCCTCGCTGATGCTCATCGCCGACGGCGTCAGTCCCTCCAACGAGGGCCGCGGGTACATCCTGCGCCGCCTGCTGCGCCGCGCGATCCGCGCGATGCGCCTGATGGGCGTCACCGAGCCCTGCCTGCCCGTGCTGCTGCCCGCCTCCCGGGACGCCATGCGCGGCGTCTACCCCTACGTGGCCGAGGACTTCGAGCGGATCTCCCGGATCGCCTACGCCGAGGAGCGGGCGTTCCTGAAGACCATCGAGTCCGGGACCACCCGGCTCAACGAGGCGGTGGCCGGCGCCCGGCAGCAGGGCCGGACCGTCTCGGGCGCGGAGGCCTTCGCCCTGCACGACACCTACGGCTTCCCCATCGACCTGACCCTGGAGATGGCCGCCGAGGCCGGGGTCGCGGTCGACGAGACGGCCTTCCGCGGTCTCATGGAGGAGCAGCGCCACCGCGCGCAGCAGGACGCCCGCGCCAAGAAGGGCGCCCACGCCGACCTCTCGGTGTTCCGCCGGCTCGTGGACGAGGGCGGCTCGGAGTTCACCGGCTACACCCGGCTGGGGCACGGGACGGTGCTGCGCGCCCTGCTGCAGGACGGCGTGAGCGTCCCCGCCGCGCCGGCCGGGACGCACGTGGAGGTGGTCCTGGACGAGACGCCGTTCTACGCCGAGGCCGGCGGCCAGGCCGCCGACCGGGGCACGATCTCCGGCGACGGGTTCGTGCTCGAGGTCACCGACGTCCAGCAGCCCGTGAAGGGGCTGTCCGTGCACCAGGCGGTGGTGCGCGAGGGCGAGGCCCTCTCCGGCGCCACGGTGCACGCCCAGGTGGACGTCGCCCGGCGCCGTGCCGCCGAGGCCGCCCACACCGGCACCCACATCGTGCACGCGGCCCTGCACGACGTCCTCGGCCCCGAGGCCGTCCAGCGCGGCTCGTTCAACAAGGAGGGCTACCTGCGCTTCGACTTCGCGTGGGGCGAGGGCCTCGGAGAGGCCCAGCGCCAGGAGATCGAGGAGGTCTCCAACGCCGCGATCCACGCCAACCACGAGGTCGTGACCCAGGAGATGGCCCTCGCCGAGGCGAAGGCCATGGGCGCCATGTCCCTGTTCGGCGAGAAGTACGGGGACCGGGTGCGCGTGGTCGAGCTCAACGGCCCGTGGTCCCGGGAGCTGTGCGGCGGCACGCACGTGGGCGGCACGGCCCAGATCGGCTCGCTCACGCTGCTGACCGAGCAGTCCGTGGGCTCGGGCAACCGCCGCGTCGAGGCGCTCGTGGGGCTGGACTCGTTCCGGCACCTCGCCGCCGAGCGGACCCTCGTGCACCAGCTGACCGGCATGCTCAAGGCGCAGTCCTCCGCGGAGCTGCCCGAGCGCCTGGCGGGCACCCTCGAGAAGCTGAAGTCGGCCGAGAAGGAGCTCGCGGTGCTGCGCCGGGAGAAGCTGCAGGCGCAGGCGGGGTCCCTGCTCGACGGGGTGCGCCAGGTCGGCCCGGTCAAGGTCCTCGCCCACGACATGGGGGAGGTCTCCGGGGCCGACGACGTCCGCTCGCTCGCGCTCGACCTGCGCGGCCGGATGACGGCCGAGCCCTTCGTGGTCGCCGTCACGGGCACCGCCAAGGGCCGGCCCCTGGTCCTCGTGGCCACCACCGAGGGCGCCCGCGACGCGGGCGTGCAGGCCGGCCGGCTCGTGCGCACCGCCGCCCAGGTCCTCGGCGGCGGCGGCGGCGGCAAGGACGACATCGCCCAGGGCGGCGGGCAGGACCCCGCCCAGGTCGGGGCCGCCCTGGACGCGGTGCTGGCCGACATCGCCCGGGCGACGGGCGGCACCGCCGCGTGAGCGACGCCTTCGCCCGGGGACGGCGGATGGGGGTCGACGTCGGCCTCGTCCGCGTCGGGGTGGCCCTGTGCGACCCCGACGGCATCCTCGCCACGCCGCTCACCACGCTGCGGCGCGACCCCCGGAAGGGCTTCGACGTGAAGCTGCTGGCCGGCCTGGTCCAGGAGCACGACGTCGTCGCCGTCTACGTCGGCCTGCCCCGCAGCCTCGACGGCGGGGAGAACGCCTCCACCGCGATGGCCCGCGACTACGCGGAGGCCCTCGTGCGGCGGCTGCGCGTGAAGGGCCGCGAGGTGCCGGTGCGGCTGGTCGACGAGCGCCTCAGCACGGTGGACGCCCACCGGGCGCTCCTCGAGGCCGGGGTCTCCCGCCGGGACCACATGGACAAGGTCGACCAGGTGGCCGCGGCCACCATCCTGCAGAGCGCCGTGGACCGGGCCAGGGCGACCGGTGCGGAGCCCGGGGCGCCGGTGGACCCGCCGGTCCCTGCCGCCGCGGAACCGGCGGTCGCGCATAATGGGGGGGACCTCGACGGGCACGGTCCCGCCGGGGCGCAGGACGGGCAGCCGTCCCGCGAGGCCGGGAGCACGGCCGAGGACACCGCCGGAGCGCCCGACCGGGCGCGGACGGCACCGTTGACGACCACCGATCCGGACGGAGAGCATTCGTGAGCGACGATCCGTACGACCAGTCGGCGTCCCGCCGACCCGAGGGAGCCCGCGAGTCCTCCGGAGGCGGCGGCGGTCTGGGGAGCCTCCTGGACGCGCCGTCCTCGCGGCAGCCCTCCACCGGCCTGCGCGGCGTCTTCGAGCACGAGGAGCTCACCCCGGAGCAGGTCAAGCGGCGGCAGCGCCGCGGCCGCGTGTCCCTCACCACGGCCATCGCCCTGTTCCTGCTCGCCGCGCTGATCACCGTGTCCGTGCTCGGCTCGACCTTCGGCTGGTTCGAGATCCGCGACTACCGCGGCGACGGCAAGGACCCCGTGACGTTCTCCGTGGGCCAGGGCGCCACCACCGGGCAGATCGCCGTGGCGCTCCAGGAGCAGGGGATCGTGGCGGACGCCGAGACGTTCGTCGAGACCTACCAGGAGGAGCACGCCGAGCAGTTCATCCAGCCGGGCGAGTACGAGCTGCGCACGGAGATGAGCTCCGAGGCCGCCGTGGACGCGCTCATGGAGGAGGACGAGGCCACCCACTACGCGGCGGTCAACCGGACCCTGCGCATGTCCGACGTCTTCGGGGTCCTCAGCGAGTCCACGGGCATCCCGGTCTCCGAGTTCGAGGCCTACGAGGAGGACACGGAGGCGTTCGGGATCCCCGGGCGCTTCCCGACCCTCGAGGGCTGGCTGCACCCGGGGGAGTACCGGTTCCCGCTGGACGCCACCGCGGAGCAGATCCTGCGCGACATGGTGGACCGCACCCGGGCGACCCTGGAGGACAACGGTGTCAGCGGCGAGGACAGGATCTTCGAGGTGCTCACCATCGGCTCGATCATCGAGTTCGAGGTCCAGCCCGAGCACTACGACGTGGTGGCGGGCGCGATCCAGAACCGCCTCGACAACCCCGACGGCGAGACCTCCGGGTTCATCCAGTCCGACGCGTCCGTGACCTACGGCCTCGACCGCAGGAGCTACGACTTCACGGAGGAGGAGCGCCGCGACGAGTCCAACCGGTACAACACCTTCGCCAACCCGGGGCTGCCCGTGGGCCCGATCGGCTCCCCGGGCGACGCCGCCATCGCGGCGGCCGCCGACCCGCAGGAGAACGACTACTACTTCTGGGTCACCGTGAACCTCGACACGGGCGAGACGAAGTTCTCCGAGACCTACGCGCAGCACCTCGAGTACGTGGAGGAGTACAACCAGTGGTGCAGCGAGAACGAGGGCCGGTGCGGGTGAGCCCCGCCCACGCGGCCGTGGTGGGCCACCCCATCGGCCACTCGAGGTCCCCGGACCTGCACCGCGCCGCGTACGCGGTGCTGGGCGAGGACGTGGACTACGACGCCCACGACCTCGTCGAGGAGCAGCTCCCGCCGTTCGTCGACGCCCGCCGCGGCGACCCCGCCTGGCGCGGGCTGTCGGTGACGATGCCCCTCAAGTCGGTCGCCGCGGCGTGCGCCGACGAGCTGACGGGACTGGGGGACGCGGTCGGCGCGGTCAACACCCTGCTCTTCCGCGCCGACGGGACGGTCCTGGGCCACAACACCGACGTCACGGGCATCGTGGGCGCGGTGCTCGCGGCGGGCACGGTCCCGGACGCGCCCCGGGCCGCCGTCCTGGGCGGTGGGGGCACGGCCACGGCCGCGGTCGCCGCCGCGCAGCTGCTCGGAGCCTCCTCCGTGGACGTCTTCGTGCGCTCCGCGGTCCGCGCCGGGCGCGCCGCCGAGGCGGGCCGCCGGCTCGGGATCCCCGTGCTCCTGCGCGCCTGGGACGAGGCGCCGGGCCTGCTGGCCGGCTACGACGTGGTCGTCTCGACCCTCCCACCGCACGGCGCCGACGAGCTGGCGGCGCAGCTCGAGGCCGGTTCCCCGGCGACCACGGGCGTCCTGCTGGACGCCGCCTACGATCCGTGGCCGTCGGCGGTCGCCGGGGCCTGGGCCCGGGCCGGGGGAGCGGTGGCCCCGGGACTCGATATGCTGATCTTCCAGGCGGTGGACCAGATCCGCCTGTTCACCGGCCGTGATCCGGGCACACCCCTGCCCCGGGAACAGGACGTGATCGCGGCGATGTGCACGGCGGTGGGGCGGCCCGTCCTCCCCGTCCCGTCCCTGCCCCGCACCTGAGACCCGTCGGCGGCCGCGCCCTGCGGACCCGGCCGACGAGACCCCGAAACGGAAAGAGTTGTTATGTTGCGTTGGCTCACGGCCGGCGAGTCGCACGGCGAGGCGCTCGTCGGGATCATCGAGGGCGTCCCCGCGGGGGTGAGCCTGACCAGCCAGGACGTCCGCGACGCCCTGGCCCGCCGCCGTCTCGGCTACGGGCGGGGCGCGCGGATGAAGTTCGAGCAGGACCAGGTGCGCCTGCTCGGCGGCGTGCGCCACGGCGTGACCCAGGGCGGACCGGTGGCGATCGAGATCGCCAACACCGAGTGGCCCAAGTGGCGCGAGGTGATGTCCGCGGACCCCGTGGACGATGAGGTGCTCGAGGGCCGTGCCCGCAACGCCCCCCTGACCCGCCCCCGCCCCGGCCACGCCGATCTCACCGGGATGCAGAAGTACGGCTTCGACGAGGCCCGCCCCGTGCTGGAGCGGGCCAGCGCCCGGGAGACCGCCACGCGCGTGGCCCTCGGCGCCGTCGCCGCGAAGATGCTCGAGGCCGTGGGTGTGCGCCTCGTCTCCCACACGACCGCCGTGGGCGCCGTGAGCGCGCCGGTGGACGCCCCGCGGCCGCTGCCCGCGGACGTGGCCGCCCTCGACGCCGACCCCCTGCGGTGCTTCGACCCCGCCACGGCGGAGTCCATGGTGGCGGCGGTGGACGCCGCGCACAAGGACGGGGAGACCCTCGGGGGCGTCGTGGAGGTCCTCGCCTACGGCCTGCCGCCGGGACTCGGCTCCTACGTGCACTGGGACCGCCGGCTGGACTCCCGCCTCGCCGGGGCGCTGATGGGCATCCAGGCGATCAAGGGCGTCGAGGTCGGGGACGGCTTCCTGACCGCGTCCCGCCCCGGGTCCGAGGCCCACGACGAGATCGCCCGCGGCGCCGACGGCGCGGTGCGCCGCGTGAGCAACCGGGCCGGCGGGATCGAGGGCGGCATGTCCATCGGGGACGTCCTGCGCGTGCGCGCGGCCATGAAGCCCATCGCCACCGTGCCGAAGGCCCTGCGCACCGTCGACGTCGCGACCGGCGAGGCCGCCCGGGCCCACCACCAGCGCTCGGACGTGTGCGCCGTGCCCGCGGCCGGCGTGGTGGCCGAGGCGATGGTGGCCCTCGTGCTCGCCGACGCCGTGACGGAGAAGTTCGGCGGGGACTCGATCGCCGAGACCGCCCGCAACAAGGACGCCTACCTCGCCGCCGTCCCGGAGAACCTGCACTCCTCCGGCGAGCTCGGGCAGTTCGAGGGCGACGCCGCGGCGCGCGACGACCACATGGGCGACCCGCTCGTGGCGCCCGCCGAGACGGGGGAGGGCCAGGCGTGAACGCGCAGTTCCCCGCCCCGGCCGACGGCACCGCGGTCCCGCAGCGGCCCGTGGTGCTCATCGGCCCCATGGCCGCCGGCAAGTCCTTCCTGGCCCTGCACATGTCCAAGTTCTACGGCTACGACTTCGTGGACGCCGACCAGGTGATCGTCTCCCGCTACGGCGTGATCTCGGGGATCTTCGCGGAGCACGGCGAGAAGTACTTCCGCGACCTCGAGGCGGACACCATCGCCGAGATCCTCCGGGACCCCGACCACGCCAACGCGATCTTCTCCGTGGGCGGCGGCGCCCCCATGACCCCGTCCACCCGGGAGCTGCTGCGCCACGAGCTCGTCGCCTACCTCGAGGTGGACGCCGAGACCGTGCTCCCCAGGATCAGCGGCAACCGGACCCGGCCCATGCTCCAGCCGGACCCGGAGCGGCGCTGGCAGGAGCTCTACGAGTGCCGGCGCGCCTGCTACGAGGAGCTCGCCGACATCACCCTCGACGGCACCCGCAACCGACCCGTCGCGGAGATCGGCGCCGACCTCGAGGCGGAGCTCGTCCGCCTGCGGTCCGCGCGGGCCGCCGGCGGCACCACCGACAGCACCCAGGAGGTCCAGGCATGAGCGAGTCCGCTCCCCGCACCGTCACGACCATCCCCGTCACCGGGGACCGTCCGGCCGAGAACTACGACGTCCTCGTGGGCCACGGGCTGCTCGGGGAGGTCCCCCGCGTGCTCGGCGACCGGGTCCAGCGCGTGCTGGTCATCCACCCGAGGGCGCTGCGCAGCACCGGCGACGTGGTCATGGAGGAGCTGCGCGGCCAGGGCTACCAGGCGTTCACGGCCGAGATCCCCGACGCCGAGGAGGGCAAGCACGTCCAGGTGGCGTCCTTCTGCTGGCAGGTCCTGGGGCAGAACGACTTCACCCGCTCGGACGCCATCGTCTCCGTGGGCGGGGGAGCGGTCTCCGACCTCGCGGGCTTCGTGGCCGCCACCTGGCTGCGCGGGGTGCGGGTGGTGCACGTGCCCACGACCCTGCTCGGCATGGTGGACGCCGCCGTGGGCGGCAAGACCGGGATCAACACCGCGGAGGGCAAGAACCTCGTGGGCGCCTTCCACCCGCCCGCGGCCGTGCTGTGCGACCTCGACACGCTGCGGACGCTGCCCGAGAACGAGCTGCTCACCGGCATGGCGGAGGTCGTCAAGTGCGGCTTCATCGCCGACGAGCGGATCCTCGAGCTCATCGAGGGCCACCCGGAGGCGGTGCGGGACTCGCAGTCCGAGGTGGTGCGCGAGCTCGTGGAGCGCGGCATCCGGGTCAAGGCCGAGATCGTCTCCGGCGACCTGCGGGAGGCCGGGCGCCGGGAGGTGCTCAACTACGGGCACACCCTCGGCCACGCGATCGAGCACAACGAGCGCTACCAGTGGCGCCACGGCGCGGCGGTCGCCGTGGGGATGGTCTTCGCCGCGGAGCTCGCCCGCACCGCCGGCAGCCTGGCCGACGACGTCGTCGAGCGCCACCGCAGCGTCCTCACCGCCCTGGGGCTGCCCACCGCCTACCGGTGGGACCAGTGGCCCCGGCTGCTCGAGGTCATGAAGCGGGACAAGAAGACCCGCGGGAACCTGCTGCGCTTCGTCGTCCTCGACGCCGTCGGCAAGCCCCGTGTCCTCGAGGTCCCCGACCCCGCGATCCTCTTCGCGACCTACCAGGAAATCGCCGAGGGCGCGCCCCGCTAGACTGGTCCGCGGTCCGGGACGACACCGGCCGACCGCGCCGACCTGCCGACTTCGCAGACAGACAGAGAGAGAACCTGTGGCTACCACGAACGACATCAAGAACGGCACCGTCCTGAAGCTGGAGGGCAACCTCTGGAACGTCATCGAGTTCCAGCACGTCAAGCCGGGCAAGGGCGGGGCGTTCGTGCGCACCAAGATGCGCAACATCCGGTCCGGGAAGGTCGTCGACAAGACTTTCAACGCCGGCGCCAAGATCGAGACGGCCACCGTGGACCGCAGCGAGTACCAGTACCTGTACCAGGACGGCGCCGACTACGTCTTCATGGACAACAAGACCTACGACCAGATCACCGTCCCCGGTGAGGTGGTGGGCGACGCCGCCAACTTCATGCTCGAGAACCTCAACGCCACCATCGCGATGTACGAGGGCGCCCCGCTGTACATCGAGCTGCCCGCGTCCGTGGTGCTCGAGATCACCTACACCGAGCCGGGCCTGCAGGGCGACCGCTCCACCGGCGGCACCAAGCCCGCCACCGTGGAGACCGGCTACCAGATCCAGGTGCCGCTGTTCCTCGAGCAGGGCACCAAGGTCAAGGTCGACACCCGCACGGGTGACTACCTGGGCCGCGTCAACGAGTGAGCGCCCGGGGCAAGGCGCGCCGGCGCGCCGTGGAGATCCTCTTCGAGGCCGAGCAGCGCGGCGAGGACGCCCGCGAGGTGATGGAGCGGCGCCGGCTGCACAGCGACTCGCTGGTCTCCCCGTACGCCGAGGAGCTCGTGCTCGGCGTCACGATGCGCCGCGGTGAGCTCGACGAGTACCTGGAGACGTACTCCCAGGGCTGGACCCTCGAGCGGATGCCGGCCGTGGACCGCAACGTGCTGCGCGTGGGCGCCTGGGAGCTGCTGTTCAACGACGACGTCCCGGATGGGGTCGCCGTGGCCGAGGCCGTGTCCCTCGCCAAGGAGCTCGCGGGGGACGACTCCCCGCGCTTCGTCAACGGCCTCCTGGGCCGGCTGCAGAGGATGAAGCCGACCCTGCTGGGCTGATCGGCACGCCCGGGGCGCTAGCATGGCCGGGAGCACGGCCCGCCGTTCCCGGGGAGGTCCCGATGACAGCTCCCGCACTGCGCCTGCAGGGCGTCTCAAAGCACTACGGGACCGTGCGCGCGGTCGACCGCGTCTGCCTCGAGGTCGCCCCGGGGGAGATCTACGCGCTGCTGGGGCTCAACGGCGCCGGGAAGACCACGGTGATGCGGATGGTCCTCGGCATGGTCCGGCCCGCGGCCGGCTCCGTCACGGTGCTCGGCCGCGGCCGCGGCGAGCGGTCGGTGTGGGCGGAGGTCGGCTACCTCGTGGAGGCCGCCTCCGCCTACCCGGAGCTGACCGTGCGGGAGAACCTCGAGGTCGCCCGCCGGCTGCACCGGCTGCGGTCCCCGGCCGCGGTCGAGGACGCCGTGGAGCTCCTCGGTCTGCGCGAGCACGCCGACCGTCGCGCCCGCGTCCTGTCCCAGGGCAACCTGCAGCGGCTGGCCCTGGCCCGGGCCGTGCTGCACCGCCCGTCCCTGCTGGTCCTCGACGAGCCGGTCAACGGGCTGGACCCGGCCGGCGTGGTCGAGGTGCGCACCCTGCTCGAGCGCCTCGCCCGCGAGCACGGCACCGCCGTGCTGCTCTCCAGCCACATCCTCGGCGAGGTCGCCCGCGTGGCCACCCGGATCGGGGTCCTGCACCGCGGCGCGCTGCTCGACGAGTTCGCCACCGCAGCCCTGCCCGACCGGGTCCGCCGCCGGCTCGAGCTCAGCACGCGCGACGACGACCGGGCGGTGCGGGTCCTGGCCGCCGCCGGCTTCGCGGCCCGGCGCGGGCCCCGCGCGCTCGTGCTCGACGCGGACGGGGCCACGGACCGGCCGGACGCCGTGGCCGCCGCCCTGGTGCACGGCGGCGTGCCGCCCACGGGCCTGACGGTGGTCCGCGAGGACCTCGAGGCCTACTTCCTGCGCCTGGTGGGCGCGCAGGCCCCGGAGCAGCAGGAGGCCTCCGGTGCCCGCTGAGCTGGTGGCCGCCCTGCACGCCGAGGCCCTGAAGCTGCGCCGCTCGCGCGTGCCGTGGGCCACCGCCGGGGCCGTCCTGCTCGCCGGGGCCGTGGGGGCGTTCTTCATGTTCGTGCTCCAGGACGTCGACCGCGCCCGGACCCTGGGGCTGCTGGGGACCAAGGCCCAGCTCACCGGGGCACCGCGGACTGGGCGGGGTACTTCTCCCTCACCGCGCAGACCGTCTCGGTGGGCGGGCTCGTGATCTTCGGGACCGCGGCGATCTGGCTGTTCGGCCGGGAGTTCTCCGACCGCACCGCCACGGACCTGCTGGCCCTGCCCACCTCCCGCACCGCCGTGGTCCTGGCGAAGCTGCTGCTGCTGCTCGGCTGGTGCGGGGTGCTCACGGTGCTCCTCGTGCTGCTCGTGCTCGTCCTCGGCGCGGGCCTCGGACTGCCCGGCTGGTCGGCCGGCGCCGCCCTGCGCGGGGCCGGCGGCGTCCTCGGCGCCGGGCTGCTCACGGCGGGCCTGGCCGTGCCGTACGGGCTGGCCGCGAGCGTGGGGCGGGGCTACCTGCCCGCCGTGGCGGTGCTCTTCTTCACCGTGCTCACGGCCCAGGTGCTCGCCGCCGTCGGCCACGGCGCGTGGTTCCCCTGGGCCGTGCCCGCCCTGCTCGCCGGGACCGCCGGCCCGGCCGCCGCGGACACCGGCTGGGCCGGGCCCCTGGGCGTGGGGCTCGTTGCCCTCGGCTCGGCCGCGGCCACCGCGGCCTGGTGGGAGCGGGCCGACCACAGCGCCTGACCGGGCCCGCACGGCCGGAGGAGGCGCAGGTCACGCCCGGCCCGGGGGGTGCGGGCCGCTGTGCTAGTTTGGGGCGAGCAAGCAACCTTTAAGTCCGTCCTGTGAGGCGGGGAAGGAGGCGGCACCCATGAACGACGACACCTCCACGGCCGGTCCCGCCACGGGACCCGCGGCCGCGCGCGTCATCCTCTCGGCAGCCGACATCGACCGCGCCCTGACGCGCATCGCCCACGAGATCCTCGAGGCCAACAAGGGCAGCTCGGACCTCGTGCTGCTGGGCATCCCGCGCCGCGGCTATCCGCTGGCCCAGCGGATCGCCGCCAAGATCGCCGCGACCGACCCCGGCTTCGACGCCGCCGCGAGCCTCGGCCAGCTCGACGTCACGATGTTCCGCGACGACCTGCGCAAGAACCCCGCCCGCGCCCCCCAGCCGACCCGCATCCCCGTGCAGGGCATCGACGGGCGCACCGTGGTCCTCGTCGACGACGTCCTGTACTCCGGGCGCACCGTGCGCGCCGCCCTCGACGCCCTCGTGGACGTCGGGCGCCCCCGCGTGGTCCGGCTCGCCGTGCTCGTCGACCGCGGCCACCGGGAGCTGCCCGTCCGCGCCGACCACGTGGGCAAGAACCTGCCCACCTCCTCGCAGGAGAAGGTGCGGGTCCGGCTGGCCGAGACCGACCCGGAGCCCCGCGCGCAGGAGAACGCCGACTGCGTGGTCATCGAGACCACCGTGCCGGGGGCCGGCGCATGAGGCACCTGCTGTCCACGAAGGACCTCTCCTACGACGCCGCCCTGACGGTCCTGGACACCGCGGACCAGATGGCCGCCGTGGGCCAGCGCTCCGTTAAGAAGCTCCCCGCACTGCGGGGCCGCACCGTGGTCAACCTCTTCTTCGAGGACTCCACCCGCACCCGCATCTCCTTCGAGACAGCGGCCAAGCGCCTGTCCGCGGACGTGCTGAACTTCTCCGCCAAGGGCTCCTCGGTCTCGAAGGGCGAGTCGCTCAAGGACACCGCCCAGACCCTCGCGGCGATGAGCGCCGACGCCGTGGTGATCCGGCACTCGGCCTCCGGCTCCCCGCAGCAGCTCGCCGAGTCCGACTGGATCGACGCCGCCGTGGTCAACGCCGGGGACGGCACCCACGAGCACCCCACCCAGGCGCTGCTCGACGCCATGACGCTGCGCCAGCACCGTGCCCGCACCGAGGGCCGGGAGAGCACCCGCGGGCTCGACCTCGACGGCCTGCACGTGGTGATCGTCGGCGACGTCCTGCACTCCCGGGTGGCCCGCTCCGACCTGTGGCTGTTCACCACCCTCGGCGCCCGCGTGACCTTCGTGGCCCCGCCCACGCTGCTGCCGGTCGGCATCGCGGACTGGCCGTGCCGGGTGGTCTTCTCGCTCGACGAGGCGCTGGACCCGGCCCCGGACGCCGTGATGATGCTGCGCGTGCAGCGCGAGCGGATGCACGCGGCGTTCTTCCCGACCGCCCAGGAGTACGCCCGGGAGTGGGGGCTGACCCCCGAGCGGGTCGCGGCCCTCGACGCCGCCGGGGCGTCCACGGCGATCATGCACCCGGGACCCATGAACCGGGGCCTGGAGATCTCCTCGGCCGCGGCGGACTCCCCGCGCTCCACCGTCCTGGACCAGGTGCGCAACGGCGTCTCCGTGCGGATGTCGGTGCTCTACCTGCTGCTGTCCGGCGACGACCTCGACCCCACCTCCACCCCGCACCCCAGGAGCGCTGACCTCTCGTGACCTCGTACCTCATCCAGGGCGCCCAGCCGTACGGCGAGCAGGCCGCCGACATCCTCGTCGAGGACGGCGTGGTCCGGCGCATCGGCCCCGACCTCGCCGGGGCCGCGGGCGGCGCGCGCGTCGTCGACGCCGCCGGGCTCGTGGCCCTGCCCGGTCTCGTGGACATCCACACCCACCTGCGCGAGCCGGGCCGGGAGGACGCCGAGACCGTCGAGACGGGCACCCGCGCGGCCGCCCTCGGCGGCTACACCGCCGTCTTCGCCATGGCGAACTCCGACCCCGTGGCGGACACGGCCGGCGTCGTCGAGCAGGTCCACGAGCTGGGCCGCTCCGCCGGCTGGGTCGAGGTCCGGCCCGTGGGCGCCGTGACCGTGGGCCTGAAGGGGGAGCGGCTGTCCGAGATCATGGCGATGGCCGAGTCCCGCGCCGGCGTGCGGATGTTCTCCGACGACGGCATGTGCGTGCACGACCCGGTGCTGATGCGCCGGGCGCTCGAGTACGTCAAGGGCTTCGACGGCGTCGTGGCCCAGCACGCCCAGGAACCGCGCCTGACCGAGGGCGCCCAGATGAACGAGGGCTCCGTCTCCGCCGAGCTCGGGCTCACGGGCTGGCCCGCCGTCGCCGAGGAGGCGATCATCGCCCGCGACGTCCTGCTCGCCGAGCACGTCGGCTCCCGCGTGCACATCTGCCACCTCTCCACGAAGGGCTCCGTGGACATCGTCCGCTGGGCCAAGCGGCGCGGCATCGACGTCACCGCGGAGGCCACCCCGCACCACCTGCTGCTCACCGACGAGCGGGTCCGCAGCTTCGACCCGGTGTTCAAGGTCAACCCGCCGCTGCGCACGGACGAGGACGTGCACGCCCTGCGCGAGGCCGTGGCCGACGGCACCATCGACGTGATCGGCACCGACCACGCGCCGCACCCCGCCGAGGACAAGGAGTGCGAGTGGTCCTGCGCGGCCAACGGGATGACCGGGCTCGAGACCGCGCTGTCCGTGGTCCAGCTCAGCCTCGTGGACACCGGCCTCCTGACGTGGCGCGACGTCGCCCGGATCACCTCGGCGACCCCCGCCCGGATCGGCCGCCTGGCCGGCCAGGGCCGGCCGCTCGCGGAGGGCGAGCCGGCGAACATCACCCTGTGGGACCCGGCGGCCACCACCGTGGTGGACCCCGCCCGGCACGCGTCCAAGGGCCGCAACAGCCCCTACCGCGGCATGGAGCTGCCCGGCGCGGTCCGGGCCACCTTCTTCCGCGGCCACCCCACCGTCCTGGACCGGGCGCTCAACACCCCCGCCCCGGTGCCCGCCGCCTGACCGCTCCGACCCCCTTCCACCGCCCGGAGGCCCCCGTCCCATGGACCAGCTCACCACCGTGCTCGTCACGGTCCTCGTCCTCGCCGTGCTCTTCGCCCTGCTCCGCCGGGGCTGGACCACGCGCGTGCGGCGCCAGTCCGGGATCCCCGCGCCGGCCGCGCCGCCCGCGGGCCTCGAGGAGCGCGAGCCCCGGCTCGTGGTCCCGGGCATGTACGTGAGCACCACGGAGACCGGCGCCCCGCTCGAGCGGATCGCCGCCCACGGCCTGGGCGTGCGCGCCCGGGCGAGGGCGCTGGTCCTCGAGGACGGCGTGCTCCTCGACCGGCAGGGCGCCCCGGCCCTGTTCGTCCCCGCCGCTGACCTCGTGGCCGTGGGCACCAGCTCCGGCATGGTCGGGAAGTTCGTGGAGCGGGACGGGCTCGCCGTGCTCACCTGGAGGCTCGGCCCCACCGTGGTGGACACCGGCTTCCGCACCCAGCGGGCCGAGGACAAGCAGCGGCTCCTCGCCGCCGTGGAGGCGATCGTCCCGGCACCGCACTCCTGACCCGCCGGCGGCACCCCGCCGCCCCGCCGCAACGACCCCCAGACTTGACGACCCACAGACCTGAACGTGAGGACGACCTTGAGCTCGATCACCACTGAACCCGCCGTGCTCGTGCTGGAGGACGGCCGCGTCTTCCGCGGCCGCGCCTACGGCGCGCTCGGCACCGCCCTCGGCGAGGCCGTGTTCTCCACCGGCATGACCGGCTACCAGGAGACCATCACCGACCCCTCCTACGCCGGCCAGCTCGTCGTGCAGACCGCCCCGCACATCGGCAACACCGGCGTCAACGCCGCCGACGCCGAGTCCCGGCGGATCTGGGTGTCCGGCTACGTCGTGCGCGACGCGGCCCGCCGCCCGTCCAACTGGCGCTCCGAGGGCTCCCTCGACGAGGAGCTGGCCGCGCAGGGCGTCGTCGGCATCCAGGACGTCGACACCCGGGCGATCACCCGCCACCTGCGGGACCGCGGCGCGATGCGCGGCGGGATCTTCTCCGGGGACGCCGCGCTGCGCCCGGACGCCGAGCTCGTGGCCGAGGTCGGCGCCACCGAGCGGATGGAGGGCCGCCGGCTCGCCGAGACGGTCTCGGCGCCGGAGGCCTACGTCGTGGAGCCCGCCGAGCACGGCTGGACCGGCGAGGTGCTGCACGAGCTCGTGGCGGTGGACCTGGGGATCAAGTCGATGACCCCCCACCGCTTCGCCGAGCGCGGCGTGCGCGTGCACGTCGTGCCCGCCGGCACGGACTTCGAGCAGATCCGGGCCCTGGACCCGCGCGGGGTGTTCTTCTCCAACGGCCCCGGCGACCCCGCCACCGCCGAGCGGCAGATCGAGACCCTGCGGGAGGTGCTCCGCGCCGGCATCCCGTTCTTCGGCATCTGCTTCGGCAACCAGCTGCTGGGCCGTGCCCTGGGCTTCGGCACCTACAAGCTCGTCTTCGGCCACCGGGGGATCAACCAGCCGGTGCTGGACCGGAGGACCGGGCGCGTGGAGATCACCGCCCACAACCACGGCTTCGCCGTCGACGCCCCCCTGGACGGCCCGGTCGAGGCGCCCCTGGGCGAGTTCGGGCGCGTCGAGGTCAGCCACGTGTGCCTCAACGACGACGTGGTGGAGGGGCTCAACTGCCTCGACCTGCCCGCGTTCTCGGTGCAGTACCACCCGGAGGCCGCCGCCGGCCCGCACGACGCCTCCTACCTCTTCGGCCGGTTCATCGAGCTGATGGACAGCCACCGGGACGGCCGCGCCGACCCGACCATCGACAACGCCGTCCCCGGCGGCGCCCAGGGCGCGCAGGAGTCCCGGGACGCAGACACGGAAGGGCAGAACTGACATGCCGCGCAGGACAGACCTCACCAGCGTTCTGGTCATCGGCTCCGGGCCGATCGTCATCGGCCAGGCCGCGGAGTTCGACTACTCGGGCACGCAGGCCCTGCGGGTGCTCAAGGAGGAGGGCCTGCGGGTCATCCTCGTGAACTCCAACCCCGCGACCATCATGACCGACCCGGAGTTCGCCGACGCGACCTACGTGGAGCCCATCACCCCCGAGGTGGTGGAGAAGATCATCGCCAAGGAGCGGCCCGACGCCCTGCTGCCGACCCTGGGCGGGCAGACGGCCCTCACCGCGGCCATCGCCCTCGACGCGAACGGCGTGCTCGAGAAGTACGGCGTGGAGCTCATCGGGGCGGACGTCGAGGCGATCAACCTCGCCGAGGACCGGGAGGCGTTCAAGGGCGTGGTGGAGCGCTGCGGCGCCGAGTCCGCCCGCTCCGTGATCGTGCACTCCATGCCGGAGGCCCTCGCCGCCGCCGAGCAGCTGGGCTACCCCATGGTGGTGCGCCCGTCCTTCACGATGGGCGGCCTGGGCTCGGGCATGGCCTACGACGAGGAGGACCTGCACCGCATCGCCGGCGCCGGCATCCAGTACAGCCCCACCTCCGAGGTGCTCCTCGAGGAGTCGATCCTCGGCTGGAAGGAGTACGAGCTGGAGATGATGCGCGACAAGCACGACAACGTCGTGGTCGTGTGCTCCATCGAGAACCTGGACCCCGTCGGGGTGCACACCGGGGACTCGATCACCGTGGCCCCGGCCATGACCCTGACCGACCGCGAGTACCAGAAGCTGCGCGACATCGCGATCGCCGTGATCCGCGAGGTCGGGGTGGACACCGGCGGGTGCAACGTCCAGTTCGCGGTCGAGCCGGACACCGGCCGCGTCGTCGTCATCGAGATGAACCCCAGGGTCTCCCGCTCCTCGGCGCTGGCCTCCAAGGCCACCGGCTTCCCGATCGCCAAGATCGCCACGAAGCTGTCGCTCGGCTACACCCTGGACGAGATCCCCAACGACATCACGCAGAAGACCCCGGCGTCCTTCGAGCCGGCGCTGGACTACGTCGTCGTGAAGATCCCGCGCTTCGCGTTCGAGAAGTTCCCGGCCGCGGATCCCACGCTGACCACCACCATGAAGTCGGTCGGCGAGGCCATGGCGATCGGGCGCAACTTCACCGAGGCGCTGCAGAAGGCCATGCGCTCCCTCGAGCAGAAGGGCTCGAGCTTCTCGTTCGTGCGCGCCGAGCTCGACGACGACGCCCTGGCGCGGCTCGTCGACGCCACGCGGACGCCCACCACGGAGCGCCTCCAGCAGGTCCAGCAGGCCCTGCTGGCCGGCGCGTCGGTGGAGCGGCTCTACGAGGCCACGGGCATCGACCCCTGGTTCCTCGACCAGCTGGTGCTGCTCAACGAGGTCGCCGACGCCGTGCGCGAGGACGGCGACCTCACGGTCCGCACCCTGCGCCTGGCCAAGCGGCACGGCTTCTCCGACGCCCAGATCGGCGAGCTCGCCCACCTGTCCGAGGACGTGGTGCGCGGCGTGCGCCACGCGCTGGGCATCCGGCCCGTGTTCAAGACCGTGGACACGTGCGCGGCGGAGTTCGAGGCGTTCACCCCCTACCACTACTCCTCCTACGACGAGGAGAGCGAGGTGGGCCGGCACGAGCGCCCGTCGATCATGATCCTGGGCTCGGGGCCGAACCGGATCGGGCAGGGCATCGAGTTCGACTACTCGTGCGTGCACGCGTCCATGGTGCTGCGCGAGGCCGGTCACGAGACCGTCATGGTCAACTGCAACCCGGAGACCGTCTCCACCGACTACGACATCTCCACGCGGCTGTACTTCGAGCCGCTGACCTTCGAGGACGTCATGGAGGTCGTCGAGACCGAGCGGCGCACCGGCGGGCTGCTCGGGGTGTTCGTGCAGCTGGGCGGGCAGACCCCGCTCAAGCTCGCCGCCCAGCTCAAGGCCGCGGGGGTGCCGATCCTGGGCACCACGCCGGAGGCCATCGACCTCGCCGAGGACCGCGGGGAGTTCGCCCGCGTGCTCGGCGAGGCCGGCCTGCGCCAGCCCAAGAACGGCACGGCGTCCACCTTCGAGGACGCCAAGCGGATCGCGGACGACATCGGCTACCCCGTGCTCGTGCGCCCCTCGTACGTGCTCGGCGGCCGCGGCATGGAGATCGTCTACGACGAGCCGGCCCTGGCCCGCTACCTGCAGAACGCCACGGAGGTCTCGGCCGCGCGGCCCGCGCTGATCGACAAGTTCCTCGAGGACGCCATCGAGATCGACGTGGACGCCCTCTACGACGGCCGGGAGCTCTACGTGGGCGGCGTCATGGAGCACCTCGAGGAGGCCGGCATCCACTCCGGCGACTCCGCGTGCACCCTGCCCTCCATCACCCTCGGCCCCGACGTGGTCGAGCGCGTGCGCGAGGCCACCCTGGCCATCGCCCGCGGCGTGGGCGTGTGCGGGCTGATCAACATCCAGTTCGCCGTGGCCTCCGACGTCCTCTACGTCATCGAGGCGAACCCGCGGGCCTCCCGCACCGTGCCGTTCGTGTCCAAGGCCACGGGCGTGCAGCTGGCCAAGGCCGCCGCCCTCATCGGCACCGGCACGACCATCGCCCAGCTGCGGGCCCAGGGGCACCTGCCCCAGCGGATCGACGGCTCCACGCTGCCGGCCTCGGCCCCCGTGGCCGTGAAGGAGGCCGTGCTGCCGTTCGCGCGCTTCCGCACCGCCGAGGGGGCCGTGGTCGACTCCCTGCTGGGCCCGGAGATGCGCTCCACCGGCGAGGTCATGGGCCTGGACAAGTACTTCGACACGGCCTTCGCCAAGGCCCAGGCCGCCGCGAACGTCTCCCTGCCCACGTCCGGGCGGATGTTCGTCTCGGTGGCCAACAAGGACAAGCGCTCCTCGATCGCCTACGTGCGGATGTTCCGCGACCTCGGCTTCGAGATCCTCGCCACCGGCGGGACCGCGGACGTGCTGCGCCGCAACGGCATCGAGTCCACCGTGGTCCGCAAGATCCGGGAGACGGCACCCGGCGAGCGGACCATCGTGGACCTGATCGCGGACGGGGAGATCGACCTGATCTTCAACACCCCGGCCGGCGGCGCCGCCCGCGGCGACGGCTACGAGATCCGCGCCGCGGCCACCAGCGTGGGCGTGCCCCTGATGACCACGGTCTCCGTGCTGGGCGCCGCCCTGCAGGCCGTCACCGCGCTGCGCTCCTACTCGTGGGACGTCACGAGCCTGCAGGAGCACGAGCAGCGCCTGGAGGCCCTGCTCCGCGCCGAGGAGTCCGAGCCCGAGGCCGTGCGTGCCTGAGCGCGCGGCCCCGGTGCCCCCCGCCCCCGGCCGCGCGCCCTTCGGCGCCCGGCTGGGGGCGGCGATGGACGAGCACGGCCCCCTGTGCGTGGGCGTCGACCCGCACCCGGGCCTTCTGGACGCGTGGGGCCTGCCCCGCTCCGCCGAGGGACTGCGCCGGTTCACCCTGACGGTCCTCGAGGCGGCCGCCGGCCACGCCGCCGCCCTCAAGCCCCAGGTGGCGCTGTACGAGCCCTACGGCGCCGCCGGCTTCGCCGTGCTCGAGGAGCTGCTCGCCGAGGCCCGCTCGGCGGGCCTGCTGACCGTCGCCGACGCCAAGCGCGGCGACATCGGCTCCACGATGGAGGCCTACGCGGCCGCGTGGCTGGGGGAGGGGTCCCCGCTCGCGGCCGACGCCGTGACCCTGAGCCCGTACCTCGGCTTCGAGTCCCTGCGCCCGGCCCTGGACCTGGCCGCCCGGACCGGGCGCGGCACGTTCGTGCTGGCGCTCACCTCCAACCCCGAGGGCCGCTCCGTCCAGCACGCCGGGGGCCGCGAGTCGGTGGCGGGCGCGGTGTGCGCCGCGGCCGCGGCCGAGAACGCCCGGCTCCTCGCGACCGCGGACGGGACGGCCGCCGGGACGGCCCGGGACGGCCTGGGCTCCTGCGGGCTCGTGGTGGGCGCCACGGTCGGCGCCGCCCCCGCCGAGCTGGGCCTCGACCTGGCCGCCGTGCGCGGGCCGCTGCTCGCCCCGGGCTACGGCGCGCAGGGCGCCCGCGCCGAGGAGCTGCCGGGCGTGTTCGGCACCGCGGCCGGCCAAGTGCTCGCGGCCTCGAGCCGGGCGATCCTGCGCCGCGGACCGGACGCCGCGGCGCTGCGGGAGGCGGTCCGCCGCTCCGCCGGGGAGCTGGCGGCCGCGCTGGGCTGAGCTCCTCGCCGGTCCCGGGACGTGCTCCGGCGGGGTCCCCGATGACGACACCCCTGGTCACGCCACGGACGTGTTGCCGTGCAGAACATCGTTCTTCATGTAGTTTCTTTAGCAAACGGGCTGTCCGTCCCTCCGCGGGACGGGGGCTGCAGTCCGTGGCGACGAGGAGGAACCACATGGCACTGCGTCCGTTGACCGACGAGGAGCGCGCCGCCGCGCGGGAGAAGGCCACCAGAGCGCGGACCGCACGCGCCGACGTGAAGAAGGGGCTGCGCGAGCGCCGCCTGACGGTCGCCGAGATCCTCGAGCGGGCGGACCGGGACGAGGCCGTGAGCCGGCTGAAGGTCTCGGACCTGCTCGAGGCCACCCCCGGCATCGGCAAGGTCCGTTCGGCGGCCATCATGGACGAGATCGGCATCGCCCGCACCCGGCGGCTGCGCGGGCTCGGCGTGCACCAGCGCAGGGCGCTCATCGAGCACCTCGACCGCTGAGGCGGGCGGGGCGCGGGGGCCCGGGCGCGATCCGCTAGATTGGGGGAAACACCCCAGTCCCAGGAGGATGCCCGTGAGCCCCGACGCGCCCCGCGCCGCGCGCCCGTCCCTGACCGTGCTCGCCGGACCCACGGCCGTGGGCAAGGGCACGGTCTCGACCTACGTCCGGGACCACTACCCCCAGGTGTGGCTGTCCGTGTCCGCGACCACCCGGGCCCCCCGCCCGGGGGAGGTCGACGGCACGCACTACTTCTTCGTCTCCGACGAGGAGTTCGACGCGATGGCCCGGGACGGCCGGCTGCTCGAGTGGGCCGTGGTGCACAACTCGCACCGCTACGGCACGCTGCGCTCCACCGTGGAGCAGGCCATCGAGCGCGGATACCGCGTCCTGCTCGAGATCGACCTGCAGGGCGCCCGGCAGGTCCGCGACACCATGCCGGACGCCAACTTCGTGTTCCTCGCCCCGCCCAGCTGGGACGAGATGGTCGCCCGGCTCGTCGGCCGGGGCACCGAGACGGCCGCGGAACAGCGGGTCCGGCTGGAAACCGCTAAACTGGAGCTCGCGGCAGAGCCGGAGTTCGACCACACCGTCGTCAACGACCGGGTCGAGCGCGCCGCCGCCGAACTCGTGCAGCTCATGGGGATCGACCCCGAGCAGGCATCCTGATACCCGTCCACCCCGTCTGGAGCAATCGCTTGTCTACCCACACCGAAGGCATCATCAACCCGCCGATCGACGCCCTGCTGAAGAAGTCCGACTCCAAGTACGGGCTCGTCATCTTCGGCGCCCGGCGGGCCCGGCAGATCAATGCCTACTACTCGCAGCTCCACGAGGGCCTGTTCGAGTACGTCGGTCCCCTCGTGGACACCCAGCTCAACGAGAAGCCGCTGTCGATCGCGTTCCGCGAGATCGACGAGGGCCTCATCGAGGGCCGCCCGGTGGAGCACGCCGGGTTCGCCGAGAACGGCCAGCTCACCACGGAGGCCGACCTCGCCGCCGACGTGTTCGGCGCCGACTTCTTCGCCCAGGGCACCGAGGAGGATGCCGTGGAGTTCTCCGCGGACGCCGCCTTCTCCGGCGGCACCTCGGTCGACTTCTCCTCCGGCGCCGAGACCCCGGCCGAGCCGCTGGGCGACCTGCCCGGCAGCGCCGCGGCCATCGCCGCCGACAGCGCCTCCGACGGCGCCGGCGACGCCGCGGACGCCGCTCCGGCCGAGCCGGGGCGGGAGCCCGGGGACCTCCAGGACCAGTGAGCCGCCCGGCACCCTCGCGCCGGGGCGCGGCGGCATGAGGATCGTCCTCGGCATCGGCGGGGGCATCGCCGCGTACAAGGCGGCGCTGCTCCTGCGCCTGTTCACCGAGGGCGGCCACACGGTGGTGCCCGTCCCCACCGAGGCCGCGCTGCGGTTCGTGGGCGCCCCCACGTGGGAGGCGCTCTCGGGCCAGCGGGTCAGCACGGACGTCTTCGACCGGGTGGACGAGGTCAACCACGTCCACCAGGGCCAGGCCGCCGACCTCGTCGTCGTCGCCCCGGCGACCGCCGACCTGCTGGCGCGCGCCGCCCACGGGCACGCCGACGACCTGCTGACCACCACGCTGCTCGCCACCCGCGCCCCCGTGCTGTTCGCCCCGGCCATGCACACCGAGATGTGGCTCAACCCGGCCGTGCAGGCCAACGTCGCGACGCTGCGCGCCCACGGGCACACCGTCCTCGAGCCCGCCGACGGCCGGCTCACCGGTCCCGACTCCGGCCCCGGCCGGCTCCCCGAGCCGGAGACCGTCCGCGACGCCGCCCTGGCCCTCGCCGGACGGGGCGACGCCCCCGACGGCCCGCTGGCCGGCACCCGGGTGCTCGTGAGCGCCGGCGGCACCCGCGAGCCCCTGGACCCCGTCCGGTACCTGGGCAACCGCTCCTCCGGCAAGCAGGGCGTGGCGATCGCCGCCGCCGCCCGGGACGCCGGCGCCGCGGTGACCCTCGTGGCCGCCCACCTGGAGACCCCGGTGCCCGCCGGCGTCGAGGTCGTGCACGCGGGCACCGCCGAGCAGCTGCGCCGCGCCTGCGTGCGCGCCGCGGCGCGGGCCGACGTCGTGGTGATGGCCGCCGCGGTGGCCGACTACCGCCCGGCCCGGGTCGCCGACGCGAAGCTGAAGAAGGCCGAGGACGGCTCCAACCCCGTGCTCGAGCTGGTGCGCAACCCCGACGTCCTGCGGGAGCTCGTGGACCTGCGCAACACCGCCCGGCGCCGCCAGCTCCTCGTGGGCTTCGCCGCCGAGACCGGTGACGCCGAGACCGACCCGCTGACGTTCGGGCGCCGGAAGCTCGTGCGCAAGGGCTGCGACCTGCTGGCCGTCAACCACGTGGGGGAGAACCTGGTGTTCGGCCAGGACAGCACGGTCCTGACCGTGCTCAGCGCCGCCGGCGGCCCCGAACAGGTCCTGGAGGGGTCCAAGGCGGACGTGGCCCGCGGGCTCGTGGCGCGGATCGCCGAGGAGCTGGCCGGCGTCCGCGCCTGAGCCGGCCGCCCCGCCCCGCTCTCCGCCGCCGGCGGGCGCGGCGCTGCGCCGTCCGGGGCGCCCGGTAGTGTGGTCTCCCGTGAGCGAGACGACCCAGCACCTGAGACTGTTCACCTCCGAGTCCGTCACGGAGGGACACCCCGACAAGATCTGCGACCAGATCAGCGACTCCATCCTGGACGACCTGCTGCGCCAGGACCCCGAGTCCTCCGTGGCGGTCGAGACCATGGTGACCACGGGGCTCGTCCACGTCGCCGGCGAGGTGAAGACCCGCGGCTACGTGGAGATCCCCAACGTGGTGCGCAAGACGCTGCTCGACATCGGCTACAACTCCTCGGTGCACGGCTTCGACGGCGAGTTCTGCGGGGTGTCGATCAGCGTGGGGGAGCAGTCCCCGGAGATCTACGAGGGCGTGTTCCAGTCCCTCGAGGTCCGCGAGGGCACCGCCCGCGACGCCCGTGACGCCCAGGGCGCCGGGGACCAGGGCATCATGTTCGGCTACGCCTCCGACGAGACCGAGGTCCTGATGCCGGCGCCGATCTTCATCGCGCACCGGCTCTCCGAGCAGCTCACCCGGGTCCGCAAGACCGCCGTGCTGCCCGGGCTGCGCCCCGACGGCAAGACCCAGGTCACCCTCGGCTACGACGGCCACCGGCCCGTGGCCGTGGACACCGTGGTGGTCTCCGCCCAGCACGTCGAGGGCTACGACCTCGACCAGCTGGCCTCCGACCTGCGGCAGAGCGTGATCACCCCCGTGCTCGAGGAGACCGGGCTGGACCTGTCCGGGACCCAGGTCATCATCAACCCGGCCGGCAACTTCGTGCGCGGCGGTCCCGTGGGGGACGCCGGCCTGACCGGGCGCAAGATCATCGTGGACACCTACGGCGGGATGGCCCGCCACGGCGGGGGCGCCTTCTCCGGCAAGGACCCTTCGAAGGTCGACCGCTCCGCGGCCTACGCGATGCGCTGGGTGGCCAAGAACGTGGTGGCGGCCGGGCTGGCCCACCGCGTGGAGGTCCAGGTCGCCTACGCGATCGGGCGCGCCGCTCCCGTCGGCCTCTACGTGGAGACCTTCGGCACGGAGCAGGTCGACCCGGCCCGGATCGAGCGCGCCATCCGCGAGGTCTTCGACCTGCGTCCCCTGGCGATCATCGAGGACCTCGACCTCAAGCGCCCCATCTACGCGCGCACCGCCGCGCACGGGCACTTCGGCCGCTCCGAGCCCGAGTTCACCTGGGAGCGCACGGACCGCGTCGCGGACCTGCGGTCGGCCGCCGGGCTCTGACCGTGGACCCGGAGGACCCCGGGGCGGCCGCGGAGGGCCCGCGGCAGCTGTCGCTCCTCTCGGGCTTCCCGCCCCGGCCTCCGCGCGAGGACGCGAAGGGCGTGGGCGCCGTCCAGGCGGCGCAGCAGGACCCCGTGGCCCGGGTGCTGCTCGACACCCACGTCCCGCACCTGGACCGCCCGTTCGACTACCTCGTGCCCGCCGGGATGGCCGCGGCGGCGGTGCCGGGCGCGCGCGTCAAGGTCGGCTTCGGCGGCCAGGAGCTGACCGGCTACGTGCTCGAGCGCGCCGCCGGCTCCGAGGTCATGCACCGGATCCAGCCCCTGCGCCGGGTGCTGTCCCCGCTGCCCGTGCTCGCCCCCGAGATCGCCCGGCTGGCCGAGGACGTCGCCGCCCGCTCCGCCGGCACCGTCGCGGACGTCGTGCGGGTGGCCGTCCCGCCGCGGGTCGCCCGCGTCGAGAAGGAGGTCGAGCAGCGGCTGGCCGAGGCCCCGGGCCACTCCACCGGGCTGTCCCCGCAGGCCCCGGGGCCCTCCCACGACGCCGCGCTGGCGGACTACGCCGGCGGTGCGGCGTTCCTGGCGGAGCTCGCGGCGGGGGCGTCCCCGCGGGCCGTCGTCGAGGTGCTCCCCGCCCATCCCGCCCACGACTGGACCGACGTGCTCGCCGCGGCGATCGGGGCGGCCTGGCGGGCCGGGCGCGGAGCGGTGGCGGTCGTCGCGGACCAGAAGGCGCTGGCGCGGCTGGAGCGCTCGGTCGTGGACGAGATCGGCGGGGAGCACCTCGTGCGCCTGCACGCCGAGGACGGGCCCACGCCCCGCTACCGGGCGTTCCTCGCCGCGGCCACCGGCCAGGTCCGGGTGGTCCTGGGCACCCGCTCCGCCGCCTACGCCCCCGTGGACGACCTCGGGCTCGTGGCCTGCTTCGACGACGGCGACGAGAACCTCGTGGAGCAGCGCGCCCCGTACCAGCACGTCCGGGACGTGCTGCTGCTGCGCGCCGGGCGCAGCGGGTGCGCGGCCCTGTTCGCCGGGCACGCCGTGAGCCCCGAGGCCCAGCGGCTCGTCGTCTCCGGGTGGGCCCGCCGGATCGCGCCGGCCCGGGACGTGCTGCGGGTCCACACGCCGCGGATCGTCTCCACGGCCGACTCCTTCCACGCCGCCCGGGACCCCCTCGCCTCCCGCGCCCGGCTGCCCGAGACGGCCTACCGCGCCGCCCGCGAGGGCCTCGAGCGGGGTCCCGTCCTGGTCCAGGTCGCCCGCGCCGGCTACGCCCCGCACCTCGCGTGCGAGCGCTGCCGCGAGCCCGCCCGCTGCACCGCCTGCGACGGCCCGCTCGGGGTCGTGTCCCGGCGCGGGGTCCCCCGGTGCGGGTGGTGCGGCCGCTCGGCGCACGCGTGGTCCTGCGCGGCGTGCGGGTCCCCGCGGATGCGCCTGGTCACCGTCGGCGCGCTGCGCACCGCCGAGGAGCTCGGGCGGGCGTTCCCCCGGGTGCCCGTCGTGGCGTCCTCGGGGGACGCGGTGCGCGCGGACGTCACCGGGGCCCCCGCCCTCGTCGTGGCGACCCCGGGCGCGGAGCCCGTCGCCGAGGGCGGCTACGCGGCGGCGCTGCTGCTCGACGGCAACCGGATGCTGATGCGCCCGGCCCTGCGCGCCGCGGAGCAGACGCTGCGCCGGTGGTTCAACGCGGCCGCACTCGTGCGCCGGGCCCGGGACGGCGGGATCGTGGTGGTCACCGCGGAGCACGAGGCCGCCGTGGGCGCGCTCGTGCGGTGGGACCCGGCCGGTCACGCCGAGCGCGAGCTCGTGGAGCGCCAGTCCCTGGGCCTGCCCCCGGCCGTGCGCTCGGCGGCGCTGACGGGCCCCGCCGCGGCCGTCGCCGCGTTCCTGGCCGACCTCGAGCTGCCGCCCGCGGTGCGGGTCATCGGGCCCACGCCCCTGGAGGACCACGAGCCCGGGCCGGAGGGGGAGCCGGCGCCGCACCGGGCGCTGCTGTTCTTCGGCTACGGCGTGGCCGGCGAGGTCACCCGCCGCCTGCGGGCCGCCCGGTCGAAGGCCTCCGCGCTGCGCAAGCACCCCCCGGTGCACGTGCGCTGCGACGTCACCGACCTCCTCTGAGCCCCGCGGGGCACCCGGGGGAGACCCCGTACCCGCCCGGGCCGGGGCCGGGTGTTGGCGCACGGGCCGCGGTGTGGTTGGTTGGAGTCCTGGGGCCGCGCCGCGGCCGGGATTCGGAGGCCACCGTGGGCGAAGAGGTCAGTTCCCGCAGCTACACGCGCGAGCAGCGCCAGCGCTACCGGGAGAAGGTCCGCGAGGACCTCGACGTGTTCGAGCAGATGCTCGCCCGCGCCTCGTTCGAGTTCGACCGGCCCATGACGGGCCTGGAGATCGAGCTCAACCTCGTGGACGGGCGGTTCGACCCGCACTTCCACAACGACGAGGTGCTCGCCGCGATCGCCGATCCCGGGTACCAGACCGAGCTGGCGCGGTACAACATCGAGCTCAACGTGCCCCCGCGACCCCTGCCCGGGCGGGCCGCCCTCGACCTCGAGGAGGACCTGCGCGCCTCGCTCAACGCCGCCGACGCCGCGGCCCGCGGCGTCGGCTCGAGGATCGTGACGATCGGCATCCTGCCCACCCTGCGTCCCGAGCACTACGAGCAGGAGTGGATCAGCGACAACAACCGCTACACGGCGCTCAACGACTCGATCTTCGTGGCCCGCGGGGAGGACATCCGGCTCGAGATCGACGGGCCCGGCGGCGAGCGGATCTCCACCTACTGCGACTCGATCGCCCCCGAGTCGGCGTGCACGAGCGTGCAGCTGCACCTGCAGGTCGCCCCGGCCGAGTTCGCCGCGCACTGGAACGCCGCGCAGGCGCTGGCCGCCCCGCAGATCGCCCTCGGCGCGAACAGCCCGTACTTCTACGGCCGGCGGCTGCACGCCGAGACCCGGATCGCACTGTTCGCCCAGGCCACGGACACCCGTCCCGTGGAACTGAAGAACCAGGGGGTGCGCCCGCGGGTGTTCTTCGGCGAGCGCTGGATCACCTCGATCTTCGACCTGTTCGAGGAGAACGTGCGCTGGTTCCCGGCGCTGCTGGCCGAGTGCTCCGAGGAGGACCCGGCCGCGAAGCTGCGGGCCGGACTGGCCCCGGACCTCGCGGAGCTGCGGCTGCACAACGGGACGGTCTACCGCTGGAACCGGCCCATCTACGACGTGGTCGGCGGGCGGCCGCACCTGCGGGTCGAGAACCGGGTGCTGCCCGCGGGCCCGACGATCGCCGACGTGATGGCCAACGCCGCGTTCTACTACGGGGCCACGCGGGTGCTGGCCCGGCAGGAGCGGCCGGTGTGGACCCGGATGAGCTTCCCCGCCTGTGCCGAGAACTTCTCCCGCGCCGCCCGCGACGGTCTCGACGCCCGGTTCTACTGGCCGGGCTTCGGGGAGGTCAGCGCGGACGAGCTCGTGCTGCGCCACCTGCTCCCGCTGGCCCACCAGGGCCTCGAGGAGTGGGGGGTGGCCCCGGAGGTGCGCGAGCGCTACCTGGGGATCATCGAGGGCCGGTGCGTCTCCGGGGTCAACGGCGCGGTGTGGCAGACCCGGGCGGTCGAGCACTTCGAGCGCCACGGCGCGGACCGGCCCACCGCCCTGCGCCGGATGCTGCAGGCCTACACCGAGCACATGGACGAGAACGAGCCGGTGCACACCTGGCCGGTGCCGTAGGGCGGTCGAGCCCCTCGAAACCGGCCGGGCAGTCACCAGGCTCCCGGTGAGTGACGCCGAGGCGGCTTCTGGGCGTCGTCAGACCACCGCCGTTTGCCCTCGCGCGTCACAGGTGCGGCCACGACGCTCCCGCACGAGACGTTTCGCGACCGATGGGATGCGAGACGTCTCGTCCGGAAAATTTGCTCCCGCGAGTTTCCGCGGTTGAGCGCGTCTCGCATCTATGTGCTTTATCTATACCCCTAGAATCGGATACTCAACGTTAGTTGCGAGACAGATGGGGTGGACGTGGGAAAGCTGATCGGGTACGCACGTGTGTCGACGCGGCAGCAGGACGCAGACCGTCAACTGTCTGACCTCCTGGGTGCCGGCGTCCGGCGCGATGACATCTATGTCGACAGTGGAGTGTCTGGAGGCCGTGCGTCGCGTCCGCAGTTCGACCGGGCGGTCGCTGCGCTCGAGTCGGGGGACACTCTGGTGATCACCACGCTGGACCGACTGGGACGCTCGACGCAGAACATGCTGGCCTTCGCCGAAGCGCTGCGGGGGAGGGGAGCGGGGCTGCGGGTGCTCAACCTGGGTGGGGGAGACGTGGACACGGCCACCCCGATGGGGTCGATGGTCTTCACCGTCATGGCTGCCTTGGCCCAGATGGAGTTGGAGATCAAACGCGAACGGGTCACCGACTCGGTGGCCAAACGCCGGGCCGCCGGCAAGGACCTCGGCGGACGCCGGCAGACCTTCACCGACTCCCAGATCCGCAATGCCCTCCGACTGATCGACGGTGGGGAGCCGGCCACCCAGGTCGCCCGTGACCTCGGGATGTCCCGGGCGACCCTCTATCGGCGGATCCGGGAGCTGTCGCCGGCGACGATCTGAGGTGGCCGTCGTCCGCTGCCCGTGATGAGCACAGTGTCCACTCTTTCGGCGGAACTCGGGGACCTTGGGGGTCGGGAAGTACCGGGCCCGACGCGGAGTGGGGAAAGGTGTCAGATGGATGTGGGGACTGTTCACGTTCATGGGGTCCCGTCCCTCTTGGTGATTGTCATTGGGCGGCTTTGGAGTCTCCGTCGATGGGGAAGGACTGCCCGGAGATGGATCGGCCGTGCGGGCCGGCGAGGAAAACGGCTAGGGCGGCGATGTCGGCCGGGTCCACGAAGTGATTGAGGGCCTGGTTGGCCAGGGCCAGCTGGGTTTCTTCCTCCGCGGTGCGTCCGGAGACCTCTGCGCGTCCGGCCATGACCTGTTCGATTCGCGGTCCTTGGACGGCGCCGGGGTGGATGGCGTTGGCGGTGATTCCGTGCGGGCCCAGTTCCAGGGACAGGGTCTTGGTGAATCCGACCAGGCCCCACTTGGTGGTGGAGTAGGCCACCCGGTTGGGGTAGCCGAAGCGGCCGGCGATGGAGCTCATGACGACGATCGACGCTCGTAGGGACTCCTTGAGCAGCGGGATCGCCTGTTGGGTGACGGCGAAGGTGCCGGTGAGGTTCACGGAGAGCACGGCGTTCCAGGCGGCCTGGTCGTAGTCGGCCACCGGCTGGGTGGGGCCGGCGATGCCGGCGTTGTTCACGAGGACGTCCAGCCCGCCGAGGGCGGATTGGACGTCGTCGAACAGGGTGGTGACGGCGGCGGGATCGCTGACGTCGCAGATGGAACCTGTGATGTTTTCGGAGCTGGCGGTGGCTTGCTTGAGGGCGGCGGGGTCGATGTCGCAGATGTGGACGTGGGCGCCGTCGGCGGCGAAGGCCTGGGCGATGGACAGGCCGATGCCGTTGGCGCCGGCGGTGACCAGAACGCGCTGGGGGGTCATGGTGGATGCCTTTCTCGTGGTGGTCGTGGAGTGCTTGTCCCGGAGGGCGGCGCTGTCAGGTGCGACATGGTCGAGGACAACGTTCCGTGGGTGAGCTGCCCGTGTCATGGTTCCGTTATGCAGAATAATTCTGAGGTTGTCCCGTTGCAGTCGGTGGACCGGGCCTTGCACCTGGCGTTGCTGTTACGCGAGGGCCGCCGGTTCTCCGTGCAGGAGGCGGCCGAGGCGCTGGGAACTGCCCCGTCCACGGCCCACCGCTTGCTCAGTGCCTTAGTCCACCGCGGGTTCGCAGCCCAGGACCGGGAGCGTCGGTACGTGGCCGGTCCGGTGTTCGTCCCGCAGGCCCCGCAGGTGGGTGCGGGTCTGCTGCGCAGGCTGGCCTATCCGGTGCTGCAGGATCTTCACGAGCGTCTCGGGGAGACGGTGCAGCTGATGGTGCTCTCGAGCAACAGCATTTTGTTCATCGATGGTATCGAGGACGTGGAGCGGGGCCTGCGGGTGGGGATGCGCCTCAACGACAAGATGCCGGCCTACTGCTCGGCCGGTGGGAAGGCCATGCTGGCGGAGTTGAGCAATCCCGAGCTGGAGCGGCTCTACCGCGGGGGCCTGACACCCTGGCCTTTTGCCCGATTCACCACACTCAACGCTTTGAAACGCAACCTGGCGACGGTGCGGCGGGTGGGGTACGGCACCAGTGTCGAGGAAACCGAGCGGGGCGTGCACGGTCTGGGAGTCAGTGTGCACGCGCCCTCCGGTGACGTGGTGGCTGCGTTGACCACTGCGGTGCCCAGTGTGCGGTTCCGCCGTCAGGACGTGCCCGGCTACGTGGAGGGCTTGGCCGCAGCCAGGGCCTCGTTGGAGGAGTTGCTCGCCGCGGAGGCTCCTGGCTGATCTCTGCCGGGGCCTGTCGCCGGGGCATCGGTGAGTTCTAGGAGGCGGATGGCGTTGTCCTTCATGATCTTCGGGCGCACCTTCGGCTTGATCTCGAGTTTGTCGAAGTCGGTGATCCACCGGTCCGGGGGCAGCAGGGGGAAGTCGGAGCCGAAGAGCACCTTGTCCTGCAGCATCGTGTTGGCGTACTGGATGAGGGAGGCCGGGAAGTACTTCGGGGACCACCCGGAGAGGTCGATGTAGACGTGGTTGTGCCGGGCGGCCACGGCCAGGGCTTCGTCCTGCCAGGGGAAGGAGGGGTGGGCTGCGATGATCCTCAGCTCGGGGAAGTCCACCGCCACGTCGTCGAGGGCCAGCGGGTTGGAGTACTTCAGGCGGATGCCTCCGGAGCCGGGCATCCCGGCGCCGATCCCGGACTGGCCGGTGTGGAACAGCGCCGGGACCCCCAGCGCCTGGATCTGCTCGTAGAGCGGGTAGGCGGCCGGGTCGTTGGGGAAGAAGGACTGCAGATTGGGGTGGAACTTGAAGCCCTTCACCCCGTAGTCCTCCACCAGGATCCGGGCCTCCTCGATCGCGGCCTTGCCCCGGGCGGGGTCGATGCTGGCGAAGGGGATGAGCACGTCGGCGTGCTCGGCGGCCTGCTCGGCCAGGTGCCGGTTGGAGATCGGGGGGTGGCCGGTGGTGGCTTCGTGGTCGACGGTGAACACGACGGCGGCCATGTTCCGGGACCGGTAGTGCTCGGCCACCGCGGCGACGTCGAGGGGGTCGTGGGCGGCGCCGAAGTGCTGCTGGGCGGCGTCGCGGAACGCATCGGGCATGTCGGTGTGGCCGTGGTCGTCGCACTCGATGTGGACGTGCATGTCGATGGCCACCAGGTCGGTGAGGTTCAGGGAGGTGCTCACAGTGGGTCCTTCTCGGATCGGGGCGGGTCGGAGGTGGTGTGGGGCGGGGTTGTTCAGCTGGGCTGGAGGGCGCGGTGGACGCGGCGGGCGGTCTCGTCGATGTCCTCGACCCGGATGACCGAGCCGGGGTCGATGACCTCGCCCAGGGCCGCGCCCTGGATGATGCGCTTGAGGGGAATCTCCAGGCGTTTGCCGTTGGGGTTGCGCGGGATGGACTCGACGAAGACGATGTGGTCGGGCACGTGCCGGGGGGAGAGCTCGGTGCGCAGCCCCGTGCGGATGGTCTTCTCCAGGGCGTCGGTGTCGGCGGTGTCGTCAGCGTCGATGAGCAGGACGAGCTGGCCCATGCCGCCGCCGTCCTCGAAGTGCAGGACCATGGAGTCCTGGATGCCGGTGAGCCCGTCGAGGACGGCGTAGAACTCGGCGGTGCCCAGGCGCACTCCGCCGCGGTTGAGGGTGGCGTCGGAGCGGCCGGTGATGACCCAGCTGTCGCGTTCGGTGTGGATCAGCCAGTCCCCGTGGCGCCAGACGCCCTCGTAGGCGCCGAAGTAGCTGTTGAGATAGCGTTCGTTGTTCTCATCGCCCCAGAAGAACACCGGCATCGAGGGCATCGGCTGGGTGGCCACCAGTTCGCCCGGGGTTCCCACGAGCGGCTTGCCCTCGGGGTCCCAGGACTCCACGGCCACGCCCAGGGGGCGGCAGGACATCTCTCCGGCCCAGACCGGGGTCAGCGGGGAGGCGCCGACGAAGGCGGCGCAGATGTCGGTGCCGCCCGAGGTGGGGGCCAGGAGCACGTCGGGGTGGATCGCCTCGTAGACCCAGCCGGCGACGTCGGCGGCCAGCGGGGAGCCGGAGCACTGGATCTCCCGGAGCTGGGACAGGTCCCAGGTGTGCCCCGGGCGCATCCCGGCGTGGGCGCAGGCGGCGAGGTAGGCCGAGCCGGTGGCGTAGTAGGTGGCCTGTGTCTCGGCGGCCACGGCCCACTGGGACCAGGGGCCGTCCAGGGCGGGCCAGTTGGGGTCTCCGTCCTCGAGGACCATGGTCGCACCGACGAGCAGGCAGGAGACGGACAGGGTCCACACCATCCACCCGGTGGTGGAGAAGAAGAACGCGGTGTCTTCCGGGCTCATGTCGAAGTGCAGGCCCATGGCCTTGTAGTGCTCCAGTAGCAGTCCGCCGTGGGAGTGCACGATGGCCTTGGGTCTGCCGGTGGTGCCGGAGGAGAACAGCACGGTCAGGGGGTGTTCGAAGGGCACGGCCTCGAAATGAATCTCGGCCTGTTCGGCGGTGAACCCGGACCAGGGCACCGCACCGGCGGGCACGGCGCAGTGCTCGTCGAGGTAGGGCAGCAGCACCACGGGGACCTCGGGCAGGGAGGCCCGGATCCGGGCCAGGTCCTCGGCGCGGGAGAGGTCCTTGGCGCCCCAGCGGTAGCCGTCGATGGCGATCAGCAGGGAGGGTTCCAGCTGGGTGATGCGGTCCAGGACGGATTTGGGGCCCATCTCCGGGGGCACGGAGCACCAGATCGCGCCCATCGCGGTGACGGCCAGGTAGGCGGCCACGGTCTGGGGGATGTTGGGCAGGTATCCGGCCACCCGGTCCCCGCGGCCGATGCCGGCCCGGCGCAGGCCGGCCTGGATGCGCCCGATCTCCTCCAGCAGCCGCTCCCCGGTCCAGTCAACAGAACCGTTGGTCTGGCTGCGTGACTTGAGCATCACGTCCGAGGAGCGGGCGCGCAGGGAGCGGACGATGTGCTCGGTGTAGTTGATGCGTGCCCCGGGGAACCACTGGGCCCCGGGCATGGTCCGCTCGGGTAGCACGGTCTCGTAGCTGGCGTGGTCGATGATCTCGAAGTGCTCCCAGATCTCGGCCCAGAACTCCTCGAGGTGCTCGACCGACCACGCCCAGGCCGTTTCGTAGTCGGGGAAGGTCCGGCCGGTCTTGGCCTCGATGTGCTCGAGGAAGCGGCCCATCCGGGAGGCGGACCAGTCCTGGCGGGCGGGGGCGGGGCGGAGCAGGGTGCCGGGTTCGACGGGGTGCATGCGATGTCCTTCGGGTGGTGCCGGCGTGAGCCGGTGGGGTGCGGGTGAACCGTCCGGGGCGGGTGGTCAGTGCGTGGCGGCCGGGACGGCCGCCACACCCAGCGGGGCCCCGGAGCGCTTCAGGGACACGCCCAGGGCCACGATGCACAGGGCGGCGGCGGCCAGCGGGATGGCGAAGAGGAAGAAGACGTTCTCCGGCTGCCAGCCCCCGGAGATGAGGTAGCCGACCAGGATGGGGGCGACGATGGAGACCAGCCGTCCCAGCCCGATCATCCAGCCCACCCCGGTGGCCCGGGCCCGGGCGGTGTAGACGCCGGGGGAGACCGCGTAGAACCCGGCGATGCCGGCGGTGGTGAGGATGCCCAGGAACAGGGCCAGGACCATGGCCACACCGATCTGGTGGAAGACCAGTCCGAAGAACAGGTAGGCCACTGCGGCCCCGCCCAGGGTGGCGACCAGCAGCAGCTGGCTGCGGAACTTCACGGCCAGGGCGCTGAAGATGAAGCAGCCCAGGATGCCGCCAGCGTTGGCGATGACGCCGGTGGTGACGCCGACGGCGTCGCTGCCGGAGGCGGTGGCCATGATCTTCGGGGTCCAGGTGTTGGCGAAGTAGTAGGCCGCCACCAGGCACGCGTAGCCGATCCAGAGCATCAGGGTGCGGAAGCGCACGGGGCGGGTCATGACCTCGCCGATCGCGCTCTGCTGCTCGAGTGCCGCCGCCACCGGGGGCAGGGCCGCCACGGGGGTCTTGCCGATCTTGGTGAGGATGCCGTTGATCCGCTCCAGCGCATTCGTGGGACGGCGGGTGAGCAGGTAGTCCAGGGATTCCGGGAGGAACTTCCAGGACACGGCGAGCATGAGCACGGTCAGGGCCGCGCCGATCGCGAAGAGCGCCTGCCAGCCGTAGAGGGGGATGAAGGGCCCGGCCACGAGTCCGCCGATGGTCGCGCCGATGGGGTAGCCGGCGGTGTAGATGCCGATGATCGAGCCCCGGCGGGCGTCCGAGGCGTACTCGGCGACCAGCACGTTGAGGTTGGCCATCATCCCGCCCACGCCCAGGCCGGTGAGCACCCGCCAGATCATCAGCTCGGTGGCACCGGTGCTGAAGACCGACAGGACCATGCCGATGCTGATGATGACCAGGGAGATGATCGTCAGCTTCCGCCGCCCGATCTTGTCCGCCAGCGGGGTGAGGAAGATGGAGCCGGCGGCCATGCCGAACAGGCTCGCGCTGAGTAGGAAGCCCAGGGTGACGGCGTCGATGCCCCACTCCCGGGACAGGGTCGGGGCGGCGTAGGCCATGACCGCGACGTCGAAGCCGTCGATCATGATCAGCGCCAGGGCGATGGACACGGCCACCACCTGGAACCGGCTCATCCGCGACTGGCGGATCTCCTCGAGAACATCCATGTCAGTTTCCTCGTCACTCGTGCTGCTGCGTGGGTCGAGGCGATCACCTCGTGCTGTGACGCTAGTCACCCCTACGAGAACTTAGAAGAATCTGGGGGCACGTTCCGCTATCTGGAATGGCTCAGAGACCTGATTTCGACGTGCAGTGCGTCTATGAAGGGTGTGCAGTTCCCGTCGGCTCAACGATTGCAGGGTGGAATGCGATAGCCGTTCCGTATTTTGGAATTTTCGACCAGTGGTGTGTGGCCTGATATGTGGGACGGGGTCTTGTGCTGAATGCGGCGGCCCGAGCCATCGCGGACGTCTCGTGCGGGGACTCGTAGGGCGATGGGGCAGCGCTCGGAGGGTGGTGAGTCGGTGGGCCGGTGGTCTGTGGGAGCCGCCATGTCCAGAACACCCCTGACCCCTGCCGAAAGGGCGTGCGTGGCTCGCTCCTTTGCTTTCACCCAACCATCGGCTCCGCTCCTGGGGCAGGATCCGCACAAAGCGTGGCCAATGCCGGTGTCGCTCACACAACGCTGCTGGATTTTGAGAACATCAACACGATTTCGGCAGCCGGTGTCGCCCTCGCCCACAGTCGGGACGACACCTCGATCATGGCCGTCGACCAGCAGGGGCCGGAGTTCCTCATCGCCGTGGAGGACCGGCCCACGGTCAGCGTCACGGCCAGTGGCACGGGCACCATCGGCTGAAGCGATAGACCGCGGCCACCGGCTGGCAACAGGACTCGTTCAGCAACGGAGCTGGAAATTTTCCGTCCCGAGCCGTCCAGGATGACCGGGGTGCCCCTGGTCCTGGACCATGTCACGAAGGAGTACCGGCAGAGTCCGTCAGCGCAATCGGTGTTTGCGGGCGAAATATCCCACAGCCGTATGCCGTCAAGCGGATCCAGTACGGCGGGTGCGGGCACTCCCCGGAGCGGGCACCTGCTTTACATATGGCCCGGCTACCGGTCACGACTTACGAGGGTGGCGTTGCAGTATGGGGTGGTTTTCACCGTGTTTGCCAGGGAGCGGGCCAAAGGGTTTTGCGGGTTCAGATGAAGAGGGTGCGGTTGAGGCGCATGCCGTATTCGGCGTCGGGGTTGGTGGTGGCGTCCCCGACTCGTTCCTGGATGGCGGCGACGGCCAGGTCGCGTCGCTTCGGTGATCGCCTCGCGTCCGCTGCTGCCCACTGCTCCCGCATCTCGTCGAGGGTGAGGTCGGTGCAGTAGCACGGGGAGCCCGGCTGCTGGCGCCACGATTGAGCCAACGGGCCCGCGTCGAAGGCGTCGAAGCCGGTGTCCTCGACGAGGGCCATGCCCACGACCCGGTCCTGGTCGTCATCGGCCGCCACGGGGATGGCGATGCGGTCCGGGCTGCCCGCCGGCTTACCCTTGGCCGCGAAGGAATGGGAGCCGATGGCGTCCCACGCCTTCACCACGGGTCGTCCCAACTGTTCGGCCACCCACAGGCTCTCGACCTGACCGGCCTCGATGGCCTCGATCCTGCCGTCGCGCTGCGGATAGTAGTTCGAGGTGTCGATGACCACGGTGCCGGAGGGCAAACCGGTGAGCAGCGGCGCGAGCTGCGGAAGACGGTGCAGGGGAACGGAGAGGATCACGACCTCGACGTCGACATCGATCACCGCCTCGGCCGCCAGGACCGTGCGTCCGCCTGCGGCCAGCACCCCAGGCCCGATCGATTCGGGCCCGCGCGAGTTGGCGACCTTCACGTCGTGTCCGGCTGCGCTCAACCGCTGGGTCAGGGTGGTGCCGATGTGCCCGGTGCCCAGAATGCCGATCTTCATGGTCTGTCTCCTTGCTGCAGGTGAACGCCCTGATCGGGGCGAGGGGGTGGGTCAGGCCGTTGCCGCCGGGGCAGTGGGTGTGGGTTCTGCGGGAGTGTGCGGGCCGGCCGGTCGGGGCCGGCGCACGAGCAAGGTGGCGAGGGCAGAGGCGGAGGCGATGACGGCCGCGGCGGTGAAGGCCGCCTGGGCGGCGGCGACGGCTTGGGCCAGGTCCAGGGAGCCGGTGCCGTGCGCGGTGGAGCCGAGGGTGTAGGCGGAGACGAGCACCGCGGTGCCGGCCGCGCCACCGAGCTGCTGGATGGTGCCGAAGGCCGCGCTGCCGTGGGGGTAGAGGTGGGCGGGCAGCGCCGACAGCGCGGCCGTGGTCAGCGGGCTCCACATCAGCGCCTGCCCGACGAACATGGCGATGTAGGCGATGAGCAGGGTCGAGACGGCCGTGCCGGCATCGAGGCGGCTGAGGAACCACAGGGAGGCCGCCACGATGAGTGCCCCGGGGATCGCCAGGGGGCGGGGGCCGAGGCGGTCGTAGAGCCGCCCGCCGATGGCCGAGACCACGGCGATCGTGACTCCGCCGGGCACGAGGAAGAGCCCGATCTGCAAGGTGCCCAGGCCGCTGACACTGCTCAGCAGCAGCGGGAAGATGACGGCCGTGCCGAAGGCTGTCATGGTCAGGGCCAGCATCACCAGCAGCGGCACCGTGAAGGACTTCACGGTGAAGATCCGCACGTCCAGCAGCGCGTCGTCGGTGCGCTGGAGGGCCCGCTGCCGCAGGGCGAACGCGGCAACACCGAGAAGGCCCACGAGGATCGGCAGGTACGGGGGGACGGGGGTGTGGCCCGAGGCGGATTCCCCGATGGTGGCCAGTCCGTAGACCAGGGCACCGAACCCCACCGTGGAGAGGACGAGGGAGAGCACGTCGAGGGTGACCGGCTCCGGGGTGGTGATGTTGCGCAGCTTCACCGCACCCAGCACCAGCCCGGCCAGGGCGATCGGCACCATGAGGATGAACAACCACCGCCAGCTCAGCTGCGACAGCACCAGGCCCGAGACCGCCGGGCCCAGCGCCGGGGCTGCGGAGGAGACGATCACGACCAGCGCCATCATCTGCCCCTGACGGGCCGCCGGAACCAGGCGCATGGTGGTGGCCATCAGCAGCGGCAGGAACACGGCGGTGCCGAGGGCCTGGATGATCCGGCCGGTGAACAGCAGCCCGAAGCCGGGGGCGAGAGCGGCGAGCACCGTCCCCAGTGCGAAGAGGGACATCGCGGTGAGGAAGATGGTGCGCAGGTGGAACTTGCGCATCACGAAGCCGGTGGCCGGGATCAGGACGGCCAGAACGAGCAGGTAGCCGGTGGTCAGCCACTGCCCGGTCGTCGCGGTGATGGACAGCTCCTCGATGAGGGTGGGCAGCGCCACCCCCAGCAGCATCTCGTTCAGCAGCACGATGAACGTCGAGGCCATCAGCAGCCCCAGGACGAGGCCGTCACCGGGAGCCAGCTTGTCGGCCGAACCCGCGTTCGGCGGAGCGGCCGGCACGTGGGGTCCGGTATCGGGTTGCGGGTCGATCGAGATCTGTGGGGTGGTCATCTGTGGTGCTCTCTTTCTGGTGCGGTGGGTTCAGCCTCGAAGAGGGCCGGTGCAGACCGGGTCCCTCGGGCGACGGCAAAAAAAGGGGGTGTCGAAGCGGGGATGACCCCATGACAGTGAAATGGAGATGTTCTCCGCTTGCCATGGATGACTATGCGGAGATAGTCTCCACTTTGTCAATGAGAGGAGCGGGACCATGACTGAGGCAGAGACCGGCACACGTCGGCCGCGTACCGATGCCCGGCGCAACCGCACACGCATCCTGGAGGTCGCCGAGGAGTTCTTCGCCGAGACCGGCATCACCGGGTCCCTGGACGCCCTGGCCAAGCGGGCCGGTGTCGGGGCCGGGACCCTCTACCGGCACTTCCCCAACCGCGACGCCCTGCTGGCTGCTCTGCTGCAGGCCCGTAATGAGGAGCTGGAGGCCCAGCTCGAGGCCCTGCGGCAGGAGACGGATGCGGCGGCGGCACTGGAGCACTGGCTGGAGGCGCTGGGGGAGTGGGTGACCGCTTTCGACGGGCTGCCCGACCCCTTGCGGGCGGCGCTGTCTGAGGGATCCTCCCCGCTGGCGATCACCTGCCAGGGCTTCATCACGACCACCGAGGAGTTCCTCGGCGCGGCCCAGCGCGCAGGCACAGCCCGGCCGTGGGTCCGGGGACGGGACCTCTTCCTGGCCGCCCTGGCCGCAGCCTGGGTGCGGGGTGCGGCCATGGCCGACGAATCCTCGGCCTTGGCGGTGCGCGAGATGATCCGCTCCGGCTGGGCCACACCCCAGGCCGGGGACGCCCCGGCGAGCTGATCTGCACCGGCGACCACGAGAACGCCGACGTAACCCATCATTCTCAGCGCAGTGCTCCTCACGACGAGGCGACAACGACTGCTGAGCCATTGATGGAGCCCTGCTCGCGAGGTGTCGTGAACCGCCCACCGCGGGACGTACGCCCGAGCGGGCGCCGAGCCCCGCTTCATCCATCCCACCTATCTCAGATTGAGGTTTTGTTATGCACACTCTCGGCATTATCGGCAGCGGCAACATCGGCGCGGCCATCGCCCGCCTGGCCACAGCGGCCGGCATCCCGGTCGTCGTCGCCAACTCCCGCGGCCCCGAAACGCTCACCGATCTCGTCGCCGAGCTGGGCCCGCTGGCCACTGCGGGCACCGTCGAGCAGGCCGCCGACGCCGGGGAGATCGTGGTGCTGTCCGTGCCGCTGACCGCGGCCACCGCGATCCCGGCGGAGCTGCTGGAGGGCAAGACGGTGGTCGACACCAGCAACTACTACCCGTTCCGTGACGGGCGAATTGCCGAGCTCGACGCGGAGGAGGTCACCACCAGCGAGCTCGTCCAGCACCACTTCGCCGGGGCCCGGCTGGTCAAGGCGTTCAGCAACATCCTCGCCCACCACATCCCCGCCCTGGCCCGCCCCGCCGGGACGACGGATCGCACTGCCCTGCCCATCGCGGGCAACGACGCTACGGCGAAGACCCAGGTGGCGGAGCTGATCGACGGGCTCGGCTTCGACGCCGTCGACGCCGGCGCCCTGGCCGAGAGCTGGCGGTTCGAGCCCGAGGCCGCCGGCTACACCCGCCTCTACCTCGCCGACCCTGCCACCCCTGCAGAGCAGATGCTCGAGGCTGCGGCCGCCCCGGTCACCGCCGCCACGCTGACCTCCGCACTTGAGGGTGCCCAGCGGGTGCGGGTGGCCGAGCGCACCTTCTGAAGCACCCGCCCCACCCCTGTACGCGGTGGCGCCTGCCGGACCGGCGTCCACCCGGCGAAGCTCCGACAGCGGCACACCCTCACCCACCTTGGAGGCCCGGCGAAAGCCGGAGGAGAAGACACCTTGACCAGTTCCCAGATGATCCTCGGCATGCAGCTCGGCAACGGCTACGGCTCCCAGCCCGCCGCCTGGCGGGCTCCCGGGGTGGACCCGTCCAACTACACCGACTTCGACGCCCAGGTGCGCTACGCCCAGGCCGCCGAACGCGGGAAGCTCGCGTTCCTGTTCCTGCCCGACTTCCTGGCCCTGAGCGGGAACCTGGACCACGAGGCGCCCATGCTCACCCTCGATCCCATGCTGACGCTGGCGGCGATCGCCCGCGGCACCGAGCGCATCGGTCTGGTGGCCACCGGCTCGACGACCTTCAACGAGCCCTACAACCTCGCCCGGCAGTTCAAGGCCCTGGACGTGATGAGCCACGGCCGGGCCGGCTGGAACGCGGTGACCACCAGCGACCCCGCCTCCGCGGCCAACTTCGGCCGGCAGATCGCCGCCCGCCCGCAGCGCTACCAGCGCGCCCACGAGACCATCCAGATCACCCAGGCGCTGTGGGGCAGCTGGCAGCACGACGCCTGGCGCAAGGACCCCGCCACGGGACGGTTCGCCGACCTGGAGAAGATCCAGGCGATCAACCTGGGCGGGGAGCACGTCGCCTCCCAGGGGCCGCTGCCCGTTCCGCCCTCGGAGCAGGGCCAACCGGTGATCTTCTCCGCCGGCGGCGGGGAGAACGGACTCGAGATAGCCGGCCGGTACGCCAGCGCGGTCATCGGCGCGGTGTTCACGATCGAGGCCGCCCGTACCCAGCGTGAAGCGATCCGCGAGGCGGCACGCCGGGCCGGGCGCAACCCCGATGAGGTGAAGTTCTTCGCCGGGGTCATGCCGGCCATCGGCCCCACCAAGCGCGCCGCCCTGGACCGCCGCGTCGCCCTGGGTGAGCACACGTTCCCGGCCCGCGTCCCCTACCTGGGGTCCATGCTGGGACTGGAGTTGGAGGCCGGTCAGTTGGACCGGCCGCTGAGCCCCGCCCAGTTGGCGGCCGCCCGCCCCAGCCCCTTCGATCCCCGCTCCCCGCGGGCCCTGGAGGTCGCCCGGGAAGGATGGACGATCCGCGACATCCTCGCCCACGGGGTCATCGACTACCACCCCACCCCGGTGGGGCCTGCCTCGGTGACCGCCGACCACCTGCAGGAGTGGTTCGAGGCCGGAGCGGCCGATGGCTTCTGGGTCTCCATCGACGTCTACGAGGACGGGATCGACACCTTCGTCGACGAGGTCATCCCCCTCCTGCAGGAGCGCGGGCTCTTCCACCTCGACTACGAGGGCTCCACGCTGCGGGAAAACCTGGGAGCCCACGAGCAGTACGGGTTGGATCCCCGGCTCGCGGACCCGGCCCGATGACCCCGGCCATGCAAGCGGCAGCCGACCGGCAGGACATCGACCCCCGGGCCTTCCGGGACGCCCTGGGGCTCTACGCCTCCGGGATCACGGCATCACCGGCCGTGATGGGCAGGGCCGGATCGGGTTCACCTGCCAGTCCTTCTACAGCGTCTCCACCGCCCCGTCGCTGATTTCCTTCAGCATCATGAAGACCTCCACCACCTACCCCCGCATCAGGCGGACCGGGAGATTCGCGGTCAACGTCCTCTCCAGCCACCAGCAGGGGATCTCGAACCAGTTCGCTCGCAAGGGCACCGACAAGTGGGCGGACATCCGCTGGCACCAGACCCTGGCGAGCAACCCTGTCCTCGAGGACACCCTGATGTGGCTCGACTGCCAGATCTGGGCCGAGCATGACGCCGGCGACCACGTCATCGTCCTGGGCAGGGTCACCGAGATGAACCCGGCAACCCGGCACGTGCATGACCCCCTCCTGTACTTCCAGGGCCGCTACCGCCACCTGGGTCCGGACGGGACACCCTGGGGCCCATCACCGCGCTCGGAGGACGAGAACCCTGCCGGGCTACCAGGGTCCAACAACTTATGCTCGACCCGTAGACAGCGGACCAAGAGCGGCTGGACCCGCCTGTTTTACATAGGGCCCGGTGAGCGGCGGACCGTGCTGCGATGGTCCCCTGCGGTAGGGGTTGCTTTCTGCGCGGCATGGGCCGGTCAACTGGATGCGTGGGCTGCTTCCCTGGCGGGACCGGCGTCCTTGACGCATAAGTGACGACATGCCCTTCACGTCTGACGGGCAAGTCAGGGGTGAGACTGACGGCATGACGCCATCGAGCAAGGTTCCTTAGGTGATTGTCGCGGGTGCCTATCAAGGTGATTTCCAGACTCCCGGCTCGCGGGTGCGCTCTCCACGTCCGCGAAACAGACGTTAGAAGCTGAAATGAAGGAGGATCGCGCCAGCAAAGGAGATTGGCTTTGGGCCATCGTGCCCGGCTTCGTATGTCTGGTGCTCATCGTGGGGTTGTCCGATTACAGCAGGGCCGTCGTTGTCTACGCGGTCGGTCTTTGGGTCCTAGTGCAGGTTGGGTACGTCGCGGTCAGTGGATTGCGGCGGATGGAGCGGGAGAGCAGTTCGCAGCGGAAAGGGGACGCGATTCGTCTCGTCGTGGCCGGTGCGGGGCTGGTGATGCTCGTGGCGAGCGCGTTGGCGTGGTGGCCGCCCCGTAGCGGCCCCGAGATTCCCGCCTCCGTGCTGACTGGGATTCTGTCCGTGTTCTACGCCGTGTTGTTGGCCCTCTTCTTTCGGAAGGGTTGGCGGACGAAAAACAGGCCGGCTAATCCCTACGGCAGGGGCCAACACTGAGCGAAGAGGATGCCTGACGCTCGAACGCGTGGAGCGCCTACTTGAGCTGTGACACCCGCTATCCCACGCTGCAATAGCGGTTCTCCGAGCGGGCCTGATGCGTTTTCCCGAACTCGGTCGTCTCGCTCAGAGGAAGTTCCGGGGAAGTGGGGGGGGGGATGACGTCGTCGATGCATTCCATCGCCGTCCGTGACCGGCCACAACGACGTAGGATGCCCTGGATTTGCGGATATGACCTGTGGAGAAGAGTGAGACATGACCGGTGAGACCCCCACCCAGCCAGAGCCTGGCACTGACGCGGACGGCTCGGGGGAGGAGCTTCGCCGCTTGCTGCTGGAACTGGGGTCGGAGCTGCTCGCTGGGGGTCTGCCCGTCAACGACGTCGAAGGCGCGCTCCGCCACCTCGGTGTTGCCCTCGGACGACCCGACGTTGCGGTAGCGGCACTTCCCACAGGCCTTTTCGTCACCCTCGAGAGGGCAGGCGATACCGGGTTCCAACCCACAGGCAACCCGCTGAGGTTCGAACAAACGGCTGAGATCCTTGAACTCGGGCAGCTGGTGCGCGTCGGCCGCCTCAGCATCGATGATGCTCTGCGCGACCTGAAGCGGATTAGAAGTTCGCCCGCACGCTGGCCCGCATGGGTGTCCGACCTCGGTGCCGTTCCCGTCGGGGTGGGGTTGTGCGTTCTTCTCCAACCCGCCTTGCCCAACATCGCCGCCGCCGCCGCGGGGTCCTTGATCGTCGCAGGACTCTCCACGGTGGCCCGCCACTGGGCTGCGTTCAGGCCGTTGCTGCCGGTCACGGCCGCGTTCATCGTCTCCTTCGTGATGCTCCTGGCGGTGCAAGCATCCATCCTGGATGGCGCCTTGCGCACGATTGTGGCCATTCTGGCGATCCTGCTTCCGGGAAGCCTGCTGGTTACCGGTCTTTCCGAAATCGCAGCCGGGGCGATCAGCGCCGGCTCCGCCCGACTCCTCGGTGGAAGCGTGCAGTTGGTGCTTTTTGTCACCGGAGTCCTGACGGCGGCAGTACTTCTTCGTGCTCCGTCCACCGACCTGGCCAACACGTATGTCACCAGTGCCTCCTGGTGGACCATGGTCCTCGGGGTGGCGATCACGCTGGCCGGGATCATGATCTGGTTCAGCACGCCCCTTTCCGCCACCCCGTACATCATCGTCGTTGCCGGTCTCACCGCTGGCGTTCAACTCACGGTCCAGTCGATGTACGGTGCCGCCATCGGAGGTCTCCTGGGAGCCGTCGTCGCCGCCATTGCGGCCACCATCGCCCATGCGCTTCCCAACGCCCCGGTATGGCAAGTCATCTATCTACCGGCTTTCTGGGTCCTCGTTCCCGGCTCTTTCGGCCTGATGAACGCCGCCCAGATGCACTCCGGTGACGGCCTTCATGACCTCGCCACGGCAGGCTCAGCCGTGCTCGCCGTCGCCATCGGCACTCTGATCGGCTCCTTGATCAGCCAATTGCCACTCGCCCGCCACCGTGGTGCCCGGTTTCTGTAAGAGACTGATGCGCCCCGGGGTCGGTGCAGGCACTGGTGTGCTGCTGGTGCTGACCACTGCCCCCGTCTCGACCCAAGTGCTCGAAGGCCTGGGGAAGTAGATTGTGAGGAGCACAGCCGTGTGCGTCAAGGGTTCCCTGTGGCCGGCCCGGTTTCCTCCGCTGGCCCGGAGTCATCAACTCCTCCGCCAACCTGGTCGGCCGGTTGCGGCTCTGGCGCTTCCTGGAGCGCCCGGTCTTCCAGTGCGCGACCATGCCGGGCCTCCATCTGCCCGTCGATGAAGGCGAAGGTCCGGCTCAGCTGCCCGCGACGGCGGTAGCCCAGCCACGGACGCTGGGGCGGCGGTCCAGCCTCCTCACGCCGGTGCTTGCGGCGCTCGTGGCGCAGCACCAGGGCGAAAGCCGTCGCACCGACGACTCCCACGACCGTGTTGGGCAACCAGTACCCCGCCCTGGCCCCCAGTCACTCCAGGGCAGGGACGATGTGCACTGCGATCACCCAACCGATGACCACGACTGCGCCGGCCAGGGCCCGCCGCAGCCACCGGTACTGCCGCGAGCTCCGCAGTTTCATCTCACCTCCCCGACCACTCGTGGGTTCACCGTAGCCACAGCCGTCCCATCGTGTCCGTCCGCGCAGATGGGGGATGACCTGACCAGGACGGCGGCCGGGAAGACGGACGTACTCTGGGATGAGCGCCACCGCAGGTCCTTCACTCACGCCCGTCCCTGGGGAGCTGCCGACCATGATTCTCCCGAAGGTCCGCGATCCCCGCCTCGTGACCATCCGCCGCGGTGGCACCTTGACGGACACCGACCACCATCTGCTGGCGCTGTGGGCTGCCTCCTGCGCTGAGCACGTCCTGCCCCTTTTCGAGTCGGCTCACCCGGGCGATCTGCGCCCGCGCGCAGCCATCGACCATGTCCGCGCCTGGGTGCGTGGGGAGCCCAGCGCGGCGACTTCGGTTGGGTGGCCGAAGCCGGGAAGGACGCCATCGGCGTTGTTCGGGCCCAATTCCTGCCCCCGGATGATCCTGGTTACGGATTCCTCGCCGAGGACACCCCGGAAGTGAGCTTGTGGGTGCGGGGCGACTGGCGTGGCCGGGGAGAGGGCAGGGCGCTCCTGCGCCGGGTGCTGGACGACGCGCGAGCTCGCGGGGTGCCCCGGCTCAGCCTGTCGGTGGAGGCCGACAACGATGCTCAGAAGCTCTATGCGGCTGAGGGCTTCGCGGAGGTCCCCGGGCGTGCAGCTGATGGTGTCATGGCCTGGAACCCATGACTGTCACCAGGCCAGGACCACGCGAATGGCACCCCGGGGGAAGGCTGGGCCGATGCGGTCGGAGTCGGTGTCCGCAGGACAGGGGCCAGAGCAATACCGGCCTGCCGCACGGGCCGGCGGAAACCGCCTTGGGGCGGACGATCCGGTCTGGGAAACGCCTCGTGAGCACGATGGGGGCGCCCCCCGCGGAAGTGGGGACAGGATGCAAGTCGATCTTGTTCTTACTGGTCGGTACGGTTGGGGTATCGCGCACGGTGCTCAGTCGGGGGGCTGAGCCACCCAGCGTGGACCGTGTCAGAGGGCGCAGCCGGGAGGCTGGCCCATTCCAGACCGGTCGGATAGCCGCCGTCCTGGCGGCAGAAGAGCTGGGGCCTTGGGCTCCGTCGTCGGGGGGCGACGCTTCTGCCGTCGGGCTGGCGGCCCCTCACGGCACCCATGACCTTCCCTCCGTCCCTGTGGCAGCACATCGTCCATTCGCAGGTAGCTGTTCCGGTTGAGGAGGCCCGCATGAACGATGTCCACCCTGCCGCAGCGCACGCCAACTGGGCGGTCCCCGTGATGGATCCGCTGTCGCGGGCGGTGGCCTTCGCGGCGCTGCGCCCGACCCTGGACGCCCTGATCCACCAGGCGGGCGCCGACTCCCGGCTGAGCTTGGAGGCCCGTCGGGTGCTGCGCGCGGTGGCCCGCACCCGTCCCGAGCACACCCTGGCTCTGGCCGAGCTCGCCGCCCGCGCCAGCACGGCCAAGGCCCGGGTTCCTGTCGCGTTGAGTGAGCTGGGCGCCCACGGTTATCTCGCCCGCCTGGCACACATCGCTCCGCACCTGAGCGCAGCACTGCCCCCACATACTCGCTGCACCCCGGCAACGGGCCCTACGGACGAACCCGCCGGGGCAGAGACCGCCTGAACCTCTTCGCCCATGGTCCGCTCTCTGTGCAACGAACTCATGCCGGACCCGGTGGGGGCTGATGCAGGGAAGGTTCCTGCACGAACATCTCAGTTATGTGCTGGACAGCCGGCCGCTGCCGGCCGATAGATTTCGTACAAGAGCGACAGCTGAAGGCACGCTAGTTCGGCGGCCAACCCCAGCAGAGGAGAGCCCGTGGGCACGGTGGTCATGTACAGCTCGGTGTCGGTGGACGGCTTCATCGCCGACGAGAACGACCAGCCCGGAGTGCTGTTCGACTGGCTGCTCAGCGGTGACGTGCCGTTGGACGAGAGCGGGGCGCTGAACGTGTCGCAGGAGTCCTACGACTACACCAGGCCGTACTGGGACCAGATCGGGGCCACGGTCGTCGGCCGCCACGTCTTCGACATGACGGAGGGCTGGGACGGGAAGCCTCCGGGCGGAGTCGACCACGTGGTGGTCGTGACGCACCGGCCGGCACCGGAGGGGTGGGACCCCGAGGCGCCGTTCCACTTCGTTGACGGCGTCGAGGCCGCTATGGCCAAGGCGCAAGAGCTCGCCGGTGAGCGCATCGTCGAGGTCGCCGCCGGCGACGTCGGGGGCCAGGTGCTTGCTGCGGGCCTGGTCGAGGAGGTGCGCATGGACGTCGTCCCGGTCGTGTTCGGGTCCGGCAAGCGCTACTTCGGGTCGGTCCACGCACAGCACCTGTTGGAGGATCCCGACGTGGTGATTCAGGGCAACCGGGTGCTTCACCTGCGCTATCGGGTGCGCCGCTGATCGATCCGAGCGGGCCCGCGAAGAGGCCCACTGCCAACGGTGACCCAAGGTCGGGCCTTGGGACCGATGCGCAGGCAGATGGCGTCTGACCGTGTTCCGCGCCCGCTTCACACATGGCCCGGTTGACGGACGTTGGTGCGACGACGTTCGTGTCGAACCGGGAGAATCTGAAGCAGGCTCATCACCTTGGCGGGTGAGCGCGTCGACGGCGGGCAGGCTCCTGGCGCGGCCGTCACGGCCAGACCGCCCAGCAGCAGCAGCCCGCCGCTGGTGCCGGTCGTGATGATCGCCAAGGCCCTGGGCTGCTGCCGCAAGGGCACCGCACGGGTCACGATGTCGGAGTATGGCGCCCAGACCCAGCCGCCGGCGCTGCCGGCCAGGACGACCCCGACGGCGAGCAGCCAGGGCGACTGCGCGAAGGTCACGATCACCGCCCCCGCGCGGTAGCGACGTGAGCTGTACGGGTCCCGGACGGTGTGGCGTCCGGGGTCCGCACGGGACGGTGGTCAGCGTTTCATGAGGGCGAAGACTCCCCAGCCGAGATATTCGCGCGTGGAGCGGGCGTAGCGGGCGGGCTCGGTGGTGAGTTCTTCCCGGACCTCGGCGGCCAGTTCGTCCTCTGGGTTCCGGTCGAGCCAGCGGCGCAGGTTGAGCCACTGGGCGGCGGTGTAGCGGTCCCAGCTGTCCTGGTCGGCCAGCATCATCTCGACGACGTCGTATCCGAGCTCCTGGAACTGTGCGATCAGTTCCGGGAGGAGCAGGAAATCGGCGATGCCGGTGGCGTGGCACTCCTGGGCGGTGTCCTCGTCCGGAGGGGTCCGCCGCCAGTAGGGCTCGCCGATCAGCATCAGCCCTCCGGGACGGAGGCTGCGCTCGAGCAGCTCGGCGGTTCCGGCGACGCCGTCGCCGATCCACGTGGCGCCGACGCACGCGGCGAGGTCGACCGGCTGGTCGGCGACATAGCCGGCGGCGTCACCGTGGACGAACTCGACCCGGTCGGCGACGCCGAGGTCGGCGGCGCGGGCCCGGGCCTGCTCGGTGAAGACCGTGCTGAGGTCCACCCCGGTGCCCGTGAACCCGAGGTCACGGGCCCAGGTGCACAGCATCTCGCCCGAGCCGCTGGCCAGGTCGAGCACCCGTGTCCCGGGGGCGAGGTGGAGCGCTTCGCCCAGGGCGGCGAGCTTGTCCGGGGTCAGCGGGTTGTGGATCCGGTGGGTGCTCTCACGGATGGTGAAGATGCGGGGAAGGTCCATGACCAGATTCTTCTCCGGCAGGCCTTGCGATGGGAAGAACGGTGGGGCTGCCGCGCCACCTCCTGGCATCCGGTCCTGCTTCAGCACTCCTTCGCTTGGCGTCCGGCGGATGACAGGCCGGCCATCGCGGTCACCAGCGGCGTGGCGACACCGGGAGCCTCTCCCAGGGACGGTGGAGCTGCGGCTGATGCGGGTGCTCCTGAGCGGACATGGATTGTTGGTGCGATGTCGTCCCCCTGGGGAGGAGGCGGTACGGCACGACGTCAGCAACGTGATGCCTCTGGATGACTGCGCAGTTGCGTTGACCACCATCGAGAAGACCTGCCCGTCCGACAGGTCAGCGACAGGACCGGTCGGCGAGCCCGAGGGTCTCTCACGTTCCATCGGCGAGACTCGTTGCGCCACCCAGCACGTCGTCGCGCAGAATCTCGTGTGCCCGCTCGGGCTCCTCGAACAGTGGGCTGTGGGCGGATCGGTGGAAGGTGTAGAAGCCCTTGAGCGGTGCCTGCACCTTCTCGAAGAACTGCCGTGCGAGGGGGTAGGAGCAGGTGTAGTCGTGGATCCCGTGCAGGAGGTAGAGCGGAATGGTCAGCTCGGTCACGGTCTCTCCCAGATCGGTCGCCAGGCTCTCGTCCCACAGGGCGCTGACGCCGGAAGAGAACTTGCCGCGCCACAGCCTGAGCTTCTCCGTGGGGGTGTACTGCGGGCTGCGCAGTGACGGCCAGAGAATGCCCGAGAGCACTGAGTGCGTGTCCCGGGTCGTGCCGACCCCCAGCCGGTGCATCGCGGTGTCGCGGATCGCGAGATAGGCGCGCGGCGTTCCCCCCGTCACGGTCACCGGTGCCTTTCGGAACCGCCGGATCATCCGCTTGTCACCGAGTTCCTCGAACCGTCGCAGCATGTACTGGTAGGCCAGGACCTCCGACTGCAGTTGGTCGGCCATCTGGGCCATGCCGATGTAGGCGTGGTACCGCTCCGGTGCCCGGGCGGCGGCCTGCAGTCCGAAGAAGGTGCCGCCGGAATGCGCCATCAGGTAGATCTTGTCCGTGCCGAATCGCTGGCGCAGGCAGTCGGTCACGGTGAGCGTGTCAGCGATGAGCTGCTCCGAGGTGATGGCCTCGGAAGGGATGCCGGGACTGTAGGAGAGTCCCGTCCCGCGCTGTTCCCACCAGGCCACCGTGAAGTGGTGCTCCAGAACTGTCGGATACCTCTCGGTGAGGAAGTACTCCGGCATCCCTCCGTGCAGGAAGAGCAGAACCGGCTGCGCGGCATCGCGGCTGCGCAGGAACATGCCCTGTCGCACCCCGTTGACGTCCAGGTAGAGCTTTTCTGCCAGACCTCCGGCTGCCGGGTGGCCGTCCGCACCGACGACCGGGAGGGGTTTGCCGTCGCTCCAGAGATGGGTGCGGCGCAGCAGAGCGCCGACGGCAAGAGCGGTGGCTGCGGCTGAGGTCAACCTGCGCAGGGCGGTCATGCGTGCTGCTCCTGACGGACTCGCGGTGCGGTGGCATGAACCCGAATGGAGTAGCGCGGGACACGTTGTCCACCGGGGACAGGCCCCGGCGCTGAACCGGGGTGATACCTCCCTCGACCACCACGGCGAGACCGCCCCGGAAGGCATCGCCGCCCCTGAACGGATTCTACGACCGGCTTCGCGGCGTCGGAGGGTGTGCCGAAGCCCGTTGGATGTCCGGTTTCCTCGGTGTCGCGCAGGCGGCCGGCCCGTGTCGGCGCAACCGCCGGACGAGGTAGGCCCCATAGGCCGCGCAGATGCGGAGGACTCCCGCGGAGACCTAGAGCTCCTGGTGCAGGTCCGTGGCGGTGAGGTCGCCGCTGATGTTGATCAGGATGTGGAGCACCACCCCGGGCAGGATGGACCCGGTCAGGGCCACCAGCAGTGCCAGGACGAGACCGATCGCGACGGCGACGACGATCTGAAGCAGCTGCTGCTCCCCGGTGTAGCCGCGGGCCAGGTTCACGATGTGGCCGATGCCGATGCCGATGCCGATGCCGAGGCGGGGCGGTGCTGGCCGGCGCTGATGCTGCCCAGCGCGAGGGCCGCTGCCTCACCCTGCTCCATGGGGCCGGCAATGTTGCCGGGGACGTGTTCTTCGGTGACGACGCCACGCTGTGGGAAGCCTTCCCCAGCGTGGACACGGTGGTCATGACCGTCCTGGCAGCCGTCCTCGTGCTGGTCCTGGGCACCGGGCTGTCCTCCCGGACCTCACCACGCGCAGACCCGCAGGAGGCGAGACTTCCAGGACATGACGGACTCCCGCGGCACGGCGGCGGTAACGGCAGCGGCTGGTGGCGTTGACGCCCGGGGCGGGTCGTTCCACCAGGGCATGCGGGACGGGTTCCACCGCAACGGCCGTCACGACGGGAGGAGTTCACCGTGGACGTGGGACGCAACCGGGTGCGCAACGCGCCCGCAGTCGCCCGGATGGCCGGGCATCTGCTGAGCGGTCCCCTGCTGCGCTCCCACCGCCGCACCTGGGGCGCCACCCCGGAGGAGGCGGCAACGGCCTGGCCCGGGGACGAGCTGCTCCCCGACCCGTCGTGGACGGTCACCTCCGCCGTGACGGTCCAGGTCCCACCCGAGGACGCTCGGCCGTGGCCGGCCCAGCCCGGACAGGGCCGCGGGGGCCACCCACCGCACGAGCGAGAGGACCACCATGACCGGGAGGACGACGGGCCGGCAGGGCCGGCGCTGGAGCGAACTCAGCTCCGGCCGGCGGACCGCGGTGCCGGCCCTGGCATCGATCCAGGTGTCCCTGGCCGTCACGGCCCGAACGGCTTTGTCCTTCCGCCCCGCCGGTGCTCACCGTGCAGCCTTCGGGCGCCCGTCGGTGTCCGTGCCGCGCGGGTGGCCGAGCCGTCCGCGGGTGGCGGCCAGCAGCAGCGCCGCACCGAGTGCGTAGAGGCTCAGGATGGTGAGGTCGGCCGTGGGGGAGTCCGCGGTGAGCAGCAACGTGTCCTGGGCGGCGGTGAAGCCGCCGTGCAGCAGAATGCACAGCAGCACGCTGCCGGTGCGGTTGTAGAGCCAGGTGTAGAAGAACGCCAGCACCAGGGGCACGACGAATCCGGCCGGCCCGTACAGCGGCACGTGCCAGATGCCCCACGCCAGCCCCAGCAGCAGCGTGGCCACCGCGGGCCGGTGCCGGTCCTGCAGCAGCGGCAGGGCGTAGCCACGCCAGCCCGGTTCCTCCATGCCGCCGAACAGCACCGCCGTGATGGCCAGTGACGCCGCGTATCCGGGCAACCGGCCGGGAAGCGCGGCCCAGTCGACCTCTGCGCCGCTCACGGAGAGCACGATGTCGACACCCAGCTGCACGCACATCGGCAGCAGCAGGGCATAAGCGTAGAACTGCCACGGCACTCGCCAGCCCAGGATGCTCCGGCCCCAGTCCCGCAGCGATCGGCCGGTGAGCCGCAGCATCACCGCAGCCGCGGCGGGCGGGCCGAACCCGCCGACCACCACCAGCACGAACGCCCCCGCCCCACCGATCAGCGACGCCAACCCCCATGACGACCACGAGAACGCGTAGGCCAGCAGCAGGTACCCGACGACCGGATGGGCGCCCGCCCAGCCCTGCGGCCCGGACGCAGCGGACCTGCCGGACCCGTGCGGTGGCCCCGCGCCCTCCGAAGCACGTGTCATGGTCCACCTCCGCAGCAGACGCGGCCGGTGCCGGCCCCCGGACGCCGGACCGGCCGGTGTGGGACGCCAGCATAGTGCCCCCGCCGTGGACGGCACGGTCCGTGACGCGACGGCCGTCCGCACGCCAATCCTGGTGATCGTCGCGTCTCCCACGGGTGGCAGCGACAGCAGCGGACGTCGCGCGGAGAGAAGCGGAGAGAAGTCGTGCGGCGATGTCGATGCCGGCCGGCAGCCCGCGCCAGGACAGCGGAGCTCGGACTGTGGCCCGCAGACTTCGATCCCGTGCCCTCCGGTCTCGCGAGCTGGGGATTCCGACGCCCGCTGCGTGGAGCACCATCGGCGGCGATCACTCGTGCGACATCCACGCTTTCAGGACACCGAAGCGCGAGCGCCGCGGCGGACGGCCTCGAACGCCACCGCCGAGATCGCGTTGGGAACCCAGTAGGGCCAGGGCAGAGCCGGCACGAGGCCCAGCACCCAAGCCTGTGCCCAGCGCAGGGCCCCGGAGATCCGGCGCAGACGCAGCAGCTGATAGCCCACAACGGCCTCGAACACGACGGTGGCGGTGACGACGACCGGGGCAACCGGTTCCATCGCGCCCAGCACCGACCGATAGGGCGGCAACCAGGCACTGTCGTGGAACCAGCTCATCAACCGGTGGGAGCGGCGCACGGTGTACACCGCGTTCAGCGCCGCGGAGCCGGCGAAATAGATCCCCACCGCCCGGGTGGCCAGGGCCCACCCTCCGCCGGTGTCCCGGCCCCGGTCGGAGCGCCGGCGTGCGGCACCAGCGCGGCGGTCTCGGTCTGCCCCAACGCCCATGACAGTGTCCTCCTGTTCGCCCCCTGCCTGGTCATCGACGGACGCCTGCGGAGGTCTCCCACATCGGGCGTCGCAGTCGACGCCCGGTGAGACGCATTCCACCACGGGCCTCGAACGTGCACCACCGCAGCCGTCACTGTGACGAGGAGGGCATCCTCGGCCCTCCAACACCTCGGTGGGGAGCACTGCCGGCCGTTCTTCACCGTTGACGAGAGACCCGAACCCGGGTCATCGTCAGGTGCGTTCCTCCACCGGTCCACGTCCCACCAACCCACGCACAGAGACCGTGCTGTCCTTCCGCGGGATGTGCCTGTACCGACGGCCCCGGATCATGCCGTATCCGGGGCGGGGGCGAGGAGTACCAGGGTGCCCACGACGTCCCCGCTCTCCAGCATCGTGTGCGCCCGGGCCGCCTCGGGCAGCGGGAGGCGGTCGGCGATCACCGGGCGGATGCGCCCGGCCTCGAGCAGCTCGTAGAGGGTGGCCCAGGCCGCCGGCGGCGGGCGGCGGTCCAGCCGCCACGACGTCGTGCCGTACAGACGGATCCTCCTGCCGCCCGGGAGCAGGCGGCGCCCGGCCGCCCGGCCGATCAGGAGCAGCGTTGCGGCGGGGCCACCGGGGTTGGCGCAGGTGACGAGCACGCCCCCCTGTCTACGCGCCGACGCACAGCACGAGTCGCGTGCACCCGGGGGCAGTCCCGGTCGACGGGTCCGACGCGGTCGGTGCTGGGGCAGGAGAACACCGGACTGCTCCGCACGGGGTAGGGAGCGATGCCTGACCCGACCCCGACGGGCAGGCCGGGACACCCCGACCGGGCCCGCCCCGGGGGCGCCGAGGCGCACCACGAGCCCTCGCCGCCGCAGAGAGCGCGGCCACCGGAATCCCATGGTGCGCTCGCCGGCCAGGCAGGACCAGCTCAGGCGGGCCGGTGGGAGCGCCGCTCGTGCACCCCGCGGGCAACGGCCAGCAGCTCCCGGGCCGAAGCCTCCCACGAGTAGGCCCGCGCCCGGTCGAGCCCGGCGAGGACCAGCGTGCGGGCGCGAACCGGGTCCTCGAGCGCGCGCACGGCGGCGGCGAACCCGGCGTCGTCGTCGGGCGCGGCGTAGGCGGCGGCGTCCCCGGCGACCTCCCGGAAGATCGGCAGGTCGCTGCACACCACGGGGGTGCCCGCCGCGAGCGCCTCCACGAGCGGCAGCCCGTAGCCCTCGGCCCGCGAGGCGTGCACCAGGGCGGCGGCCTCGGCGAGCAGGGCCGCGTACTCGTCCTCGTCCACGCCGTCGTGGAAGACGACCCGCGCTCCCTCGGGGACCAGGGCCTCCAGCTGGGCCCGGCGGGCGGGGGAGATCCGCGAGAGCAGGTGCAGCTCGTGCTCCGGAAGCCGTCCGGCCGCCCGCAGCAGCGTCTCCACGTTCTTGTAGGGCAGGAAGGAGCCCATGTACAGCAGCTTCCGCCCGCGCCGGGGCAGCCGCTCGAGGGCGGTCCCGGCGGCGAGCACGGCGCCGGGCTGGGGGGCGTTGGGCACCACGTGCACGGGCCGGCGGGTGAGCCGGTGGGCGGCGATGAGCTCGCGGGTGGTGTGCGAGACGGTCACCACGGCGTCGGCGCGGTCCAGCAGGACCCGCTGGGGCCACCAGGCCCGGTGGTAGAGCCGCCAGGCCGCGCGCACGGCGGCGGGCAGGTCCGCGGGCGGCTGGGGGTGGTCGTAGTAGATGAGGTCGTGCACGGTGAGGACCAGCCCGTGCCGGCGGCCCGCGGAGCCCATGGTCTGCATGGGGGAGAACACGACGTCGGGCGCGTACCGGTTGAGCACCAGCGCCGTGGCGGCCTCGGCGGCCGAGACCGGGGAGGGACCGGTGACGTGCGGGAGGTCCGGCAGCATGGCGAGCTGGCGGGGGTCGCTGACGAGCAGCGCCACCTCCAGACCGGGGGTCCCGGCGGCGAGTCCGGCCACGGCCTCGGCCAGGCTCGCCCCGTAGCGGCTGATCCCGTCGTGGCGCTCGAGCCGGGTGTAGCGGGCGTCCAGGAGCAGCCTCACCGGCGACGTCCTCCCTGCTGTCCTCGGCGTCCGCGGGGTGCGCGGCGCACGATGCGCTGCAGCCCGGTGAACGGGGCGGTGTCCGGGGCCTCGGCGGGCGGTGCCTGCGCGTGCAGCGCGGGCGGTTCGCCCTCCGGCGCGGGGACCGGGTCCGGGGCGGGGGCGGAGAGGAAGTCGTGGACCAGTTCGGCGGTGCGCCCGGGGGCCTCGTAGTGGATGAGGTGGCCCACGCCCTCGAGGACCTCGAGGCGGTGCCGGGGGATCCAGGACGCCATCGTCCGCTGCGCCGCGACCGAGCCCAGCTCGTCCTGCGCGCCCACGACGAGCAGGGTCGGCATGGACAGCTGCATCGCGACCTCCGCGACCGTGTGCGAGACCGAGGCCTCGTAGGCCTCCAGCAGCACGTCCCGGTCCGCGAAGGCCGAGAAGTACGCCCGGTGCTGATGGCGCACGTAGCTCCGCACCCGGGGGTCCCGCGACGTGGTCATGACCCCGCTCATCGCGTCCGTCACGAGCCAGCTGGAGAGCAGCCGGTGGCCCAGCCGCCGGGGCAGCGCCCGGCCCAGCCGGTAGTACGCCGCCGTCAGCCGGCTCAGCAGCGCCGGTCCGCCCTCGAGGGCGGGCTCGCAGATCGGGTTGACGAGCACCAGCCGCTCGACCATCGCCGGGTGGGCGGCGGCGAAGTGCGCGGCGACCACGGAGCCGAAGGAGTGGCCCAGGACGGCGACGCCGTGCCGGGCGCCGTCGTGCACCGCGCCGTCGGTGAGGGTCTCGACGAAGCCGCGCAGGAACTGCGCGTACCCGGCGATGTCGTGGGGGCGGTCGGGGAAGGGCTCGGAGCGGCCGAAGCCGGGCAGGTCGGGGACGACGACGTGGTAGCGCCCGCGCAGCCGGTCCGCGATCAGCTGCAGGCCGTGGTGGTCGCCGCGGAACCCGTGGACCAGCACGATCAGCGGCTTCGGGTCCGGGTCCACGTCGTAGAACCAGTAGCGCACTTTGTGCCCGTCCAGGACCATGCTGCGCCGCTCGGCCGAGGGGTTGCGCACCGCGCTGCCGGGGACCTCCGCGTGCGGGTCGTTGCCGGTGCGCCCGCCGCCGTCCGGGGCGCCGTGCCGTGCGCCGGCCGCTGCCGTCATGGTTCCTCCCTGCGGGTCCGCCGGACGCCCGGTGCGTCCCGGCCCGCTGTCGATGCTAGCGGCTGCGGGCGGGGGCGCCGGGCGGCCCTGGGCTAGGATGGGACGGATTCCACCACCGTCGGCGCACCGCCGGGCATCCGTGATGCCCGGGTGACGCCCACGCGACCGCGCGCCGCCCGCTCCGAGGCCGGCGGCGGTCCACCACCGCGAAGGCGAGGACCGTGACCGAACAGCAGCACACGACCGAGAGCACCGGGTACGACTTCCGCGCCATCGAGGCGACGTGGCCGTCGTTCTGGGCGGAGCAGCAGGTGTACGCGCCCGTCGACGACGGCTCGCGGGAGCGCCGCTACGTCCTCGACATGTTCCCGTACCCCTCGGGCGACCTGCACATGGGGCACGCGGAGGCGTTCGCGATGGGCGACGTGGTGGCCCGGTACTGGCGCCAGCGCGGCTACGACGTGCTGCACCCGATCGGCTGGGACTCCTTCGGGCTGCCCGCGGAGAACGCCGCGATCAAGCGCGACGCGCACCCGGCGGAGTGGACCTACGCCAACATCGAGACCCAGAAGGCCTCCTTCCAGCGCTACGCGATCAGCGCCGACTGGTCCCGGGAGATCCACACCTCCGATCCCGAGTACTACCGGTGGACCCAGTGGCTGTTCCTGCAGTTCCACGCCAAGGGACTCGCGTACCGGAAGAACTCGCCGGTCAACTGGTGCCCCAAGGACCAGACGGTGCTCGCCAACGAGCAGGTCGTCAACGGGGCGTGCGAGCGCTGCCACACCCCGGTGACCAAGAAGGCCCTGAACCAGTGGTACTTCAAGATCACCGACTACGCCGACCGGCTGCTCGAGGACATGGCCGCGCTCGAGGGGCACTGGCCCGAGCGGGTGCTGGCCATGCAGCGCAACTGGATCGGTCGCTCCGAGGGCGCCCACGTGCGCTTCGCCGTCGAGGGCGCCGGCGAGAACGGGACGGACCGCGAGGTGACCGTGTTCACGACCCGCCCTGACACCCTCTACGGCGCCACGTTCTTCGTGGTCGCCGCGGACGCGGAGCTGGCCGGGGAGATCGTCGCCCCCGAGCACGCCGCCGAGCTGGCCGCCTACCGCGAGCAGGTCAAGGCCCTGTCCGACATCGAGCGCCAGGCCACCGACCGGCAGAAGACCGGGGTGTTCCTGGGCCGCCACGCGGTCAACCCGCTCAACGGCGAGAAGCTGCCCGTGTGGGCCGCGGACTACGTGCTGGCCGACTACGGCACCGGCGCGATCATGGCCGTGCCCGCCCACGACCAGCGCGACCTCGACTTCGCCCGCACCTTCGGCCTGCCCGTGCGCGCGGTGCTGGACACGGGGGAGGAGGACCCCGCCGAGACCGGGATCGCCACCACGGGCGAGGGCACCCTGATCAACTCGGGCGAGCTGTCCGGGCTGGAGAAGACCGAGGCCGTCGAGCGCGCCATCGGCCTGGTCGAGGCCGCCGGGACGGGCAACCGTCAGGTCAACTTCCGGCTGCGCGACTGGCTGCTGTCCCGCCAGCGCTTCTGGGGGGCGCCCATCCCCATCGTGCACTGCGGGGCCTGCGGCGAGGTGCCGGTGCCCGAGGACCAGCTGCCCGTGCGGCTGCCCGACGACCTGCGCGGAGAGCAGCTCGCGCCCAAGGGCCGGTCCCCGCTCGCGGCCGCCGAGTCCTGGGTGCACGCCGAGTGCCCCTCCTGCGGCGGTCCCGCCCTGCGGGACACCGACACCATGGACACCTTCGTGGACTCCTCCTGGTACTACCTGCGCTTCGCCTCCCCGAACGACGAAAACGCCGCGTTCGACCTCGAGGAGGCCCGCAAGTGGCTGCCCGTGGACCAGTACGTGGGCGGTGTGGAGCACGCGATCCTGCACCTGCTCTACTCCCGGTTCTTCACCAAGGTGCTCTTCGACCTGGGGCTGGTGGACTTCACCGAGCCGTTCAAGGCGCTGCTGAACCAGGGCCAGGTGCTCAACGGGGGCCGGGCGATGTCCAAGTCCCTGGGCAACGGCGTGGACCTGGGCGAGCAGCTCGACCGCTTCGGCGTCGACGCCGTGCGCCTGACCATGGTCTTCGCCTCCCCGCCCGAGGACGACGTGGACTGGGCCGACGTCTCCCCGCAGGGCGCGCAGAAGTTCCTGGCCCGGGCCTGGCGGCTGGCCCAGGACGTGGCCTCCGCCCCGGGGACCGACCCGGCGGCCGGGGACCCCTCCGTGCGGCGGGCGACCCACCGGGCCGTCGACGACGCCGCCCAGCTGCTCGACGCCTCGAAGTTCAACGTGGTGATCGCCAAGACCATGGAGCTGGTCAACGTGATGCGCAAGGCCATCGACTCCGGCTGCGGGCCCGCGGACCCGGCCGTGCGCGAGGCCACGGAGGCCGTCGCGGTCCTGCTGTCGCTGGTCGCCCCGTACACGGCCGAGGACATGTGGCACGCGCTGGGCCACGAGGGCTCCGTCGTCGTCGCCGGCTGGCCCGAGGTCGACCCGGAGCTGCTGGTGGACGACACCGTCACCGCCGTGGTGCAGATCAAGGGCAAGGTCCGGGACCGGCTCGAGGTGCCCGCCGACATCGGTGAGGACGCCCTGCGCGAGCTGGCCCTGGGCTCGGAGACGATCCGCCGCCAGCTGGGCGACGCCGAGATCCGCAAGGTCATCGTCCGCGCGCCCAAGCTCGTCAACATCGTGGCCTGAGCCGGGGGCCCCGGCCGGGGAGCACGACGACGCCCCGTCCGGCACCAGTGTCGCGGTGCGGGCCCTGACTCTCCGGACCGGCTCCTGAGGGCCCGGACCGGCTCCTGAGGGCCCGGACCGGCTCCTGAGGGCCCGCCCCGGTGCCCGGAGCGGTTCCTGGGTCCCGGGGCCGGTGTTCCGGCTCCACAGGCGCCCTCCGGGCCCGTGCGCGTCCCCAGCCGGGCCCCGGGCGGGCCCCCGGTGGGCCCGGCCGGGATGAGCTGGGGACATGACCGGTACCGCGCCGAGCGCCCGACGGCGGGCGACCTCCGTCCCGCCTGTGACCTCCGTCCCGCCTGTGACCTCCGTCCCGCCCACGGCCTCGACCCTGCCTGCGTCCGGGACCCTGCCCGGCACTGTGCCCGGGGCCCCGCCCGTGCCCGATGCCCCCTCGGCGCCCGCCCCGTCGGCCGTCGACCGTGCGGCCCCCGGGAACCCGCCGCCGGGGGAGCGGCTGGCGGCGCTCCTGGCCGATGCCGGCTCCCGCCCCGCCGCCCAGGACCCGGACGCGGGTCCGCCGCCGAGGCCGGTTCCCGGCCACCGCCGGAAGGTCGCGGCCAGGACCCGGGTCCCCGGCACACTGCTGCTGCTCGCCCTGGCCGCGCTCGCCTGGCTCTCCTGGACCGTCCTGGGGCCCGGGCAGGACACGGGCGAGGTCCCGGAGACCGCCGGCCGTCCCGTTCTCGCCGAGGCCGAGCTGGACGGCGCTGCGGAGCCCGCCGGCGAGCAGGGAGCCGGGCAGGAGCCGGGACAGGGTCACGCTGCCGGTGCGGACCCCGGCGGCGGGGCCGGAGCGGGGACCGGGCCCGGGGCGGACCCGGCCGGACCGCCCACCGCGCCGACGTCCTCGGCAGGTGCGATGCTGGTCGTCCACGTGACCGGGGAGGTGGCCCGCCCCGGCGTCGTGTCCGTCGCGGCCGGGGCGCGGGTCGTCGACGCGGTCGAGGCCGCCGGAGGCCTCACGGACGCCGCGGTGACGGACACCGTGAACCTGGCCGCCCCCGTCACGGACGGTCAGCAGGTGCTCGTCCCGGACCGCGACACCGCTCCCGCCCCGGGCACCGAGGGCCCGGCCCCGGTCCCCGCGAACCCCGCAGCGCCGCCCGGGCCCGCGGGGGCGGGCGTCCCGGACCCGTCCGGGACGCTGGACCTCAACACGGCGACCGCCGCGGAGCTGGAGTCCCTGCCGCGGGTCGGCCCGGTGCTGGCCGCCAGGATCGTGGAGTTCCGCCAGCAGCACGGCGGTTTCGCCGCCGTCGCCGACCTCGACGCCGTGCCGGGAATCGGCCCCACCCTGATGGAGGCCCTCGGCCCGCTGGTGACCGTGTGAAGCACCCCGCCGCCTGGTGGGCCCGGGCCCTGGAGCACCAGGAGCACCGCGACGCCCGTGCCCCGGGACGCACCTGGGACCTGCGGCTCGTCCCCGCCGCCCTCGGTGCCTGGCTCACGGGACTGCTCGCCGTCCACCTGCCCCCGGAACGTGCCGCGGCCGGCGGGGCGCTGTACCTGACGGCGCTGGTGCTCGGACCCGTCCTGGTCCGCGCCGCGGCACTCCTCCTCCGGCGCGAGCACGCCCCGCCCGGGCGGCCCGCCGCCGGGGTGTGGCGGGCCGTGCCGTGGTCGGCCGCGGCCCTGAGCGCCCTCGCCGCCACGGCCGTGCTCCTGAGCAGCGCAGCCGCCGGCCACGACACCTCCTCCGGCCCGCTCGGGGAAGCGCTCGCCGGGGGCGGGACGCTGGCCGTCACCGCCGAGGTGACCGGACCGCCCCGGCGGTGGGCCGCTCCCGCCGCCGGGGCCGCCCACGGGGACGAGGACCGGACCGGCGTGGTCCTCGAGCTGCGCCTGGAGCACGTCGTCCACGGGGGCCGCGGCGGGCCCGTGGACGTCACGGCCACCGTCTTCGCGGACGGACCCGCGTGGGCCGCCCTGGCCCCGGGCCGGCGGATCACCGCGGTGCTCACCGCCGGCCCGCCGTCCTCCGGCCCTCCGGTGCTGCGCGCCGCCGCGCCGCCCGCCGACCTCCCGGAGGCCCGGCCCGGCCCGCGGGAGCAGGTCCGGGAGCGCTTCGTGCTCGCCACCGCCGGCCTCGGCCCCGACGCCGCGGGACTGCTCCCCGGGATGACCTTCGGCGAGCGCTCCGGGATCGGCCCGGAGCTCGAGCAGGCCATGGGGGACACCGGGCTCACCCACCTGACGGCCGTCTCCGGCGCCAACTGCGCCCTCGTCACGGCACTGGCCGGGCACGCCGCCCTGTCCCTCGGCGCCGGACGGCGCACCTGCCTGGCGGCCGGGCTCGGCGCCCTGGCGGCGTTCGTGCTCCTCGTCGGCCCCGATCCGTCCGTGCTGCGCGCCGCCGTGATGGGCGGGCTCGCCGCGCTCAGTCTCCTCACGGGGCGCACGGCCGTGTCCCTGGCCACGCTCTCGGGTGCCGTGATCGCCCTCGTCGTCGTCCGGCCCGCGCTCGCCGCCGAGTACGGCTTCGTCCTGTCCGTGCTGGCGACCGCGGGCATCGTGGTCAGTGGACGCCCCCTGACCCGGTGGCTGGGCACCCGCGTCCCGGACGTGCTCGCCGTGGCGGTCGCGATCCCGGCGGCCGCCCAGCTGTGGTGCGCGCCGGTGCTGGTGCTCCTGCAGCCCGCCGTGCCCGTGTACTCCCTGCCGGCCAACGTGCTCGCCGCCCCGCTGGTGCCGGTGGTGACCGTGTGCGGGCTCGCCGGCCTGCTCCTGCTGAACCTGCCCGACCCTGCGGGAGCCGCGGCGGCCGTGCTGCCCCTGGGGGTGGGCGCGGCCGGGGTGCGCCTGCTCGCCGGGACCGCCCGGGCGCTCGCGGGTGCCCCCGGGGCGCTGGCCCCCTGGCCCGCAGGCCTGCCCGGTGTGCTCCTGATGGTCCTGGCGAGCTCCGCGGCACTGATCGCCGTGCACGCCCTCGACGTGCGCCGCCGACGTCCCGCACCGTCCGCCGGGACCCTGCGCACGGACCTCGCCCCGGCCCCGGTCCCGGAGGAGCGGTGGCGGGCGCAGGCCCGCCGGCGGCGCACGGCGGCCGCCGCGGCCGTGCTGCTCCTCGTCGTGCTGCTCGCCGTCCGCGCCGCCGTGGACGCCCGGCGTCCGCCGCCGGCGTGGGAGGCCGTGCTGTGCGACGTGGGCCAGGGCGATGCCGTGCTCCTGCGCACCGGGCCGGGCCGGGCCGTCCTTGTGGACACCGGGCCCGACCCCCGGGCCCTCGCACGGTGCCTGCGCCGCAGCGGGGTCGAGCACCTGGACCTCGTGGTGCTCAGCCACGCCCACGCCGACCACACCGGTGGCCTGCCCGCCCTCGTGCGGCACGGACGGGTCGGCGAGGTCTGGTACGCCACGGCGGCCGCCGCGCCGCCGGAGGAGCTGACCCGGACCCTGCCCGGCACCTCCGCCCACCGCCCGCACGCGGGGGAGACCCGCACGCTCGGCGGGCTGCGCCTGACCGTCCTCGCCCCCGGGCCCACCGCGCCGGGGCGCTGGAGCGAGCCGTCGTCCTCCGACGAGAACAACGCCTCCCTCGTGCTGCGCGCCGAGCTCACCGGCGAGGACGGCAGGACCACCTCGTGGCTGCTCGCCGGGGACCTCGAGGAGGAGGGCGCCCGGGCCCTCCTGCGCACCGCCGGCCCCCTGGTCGACGTCGACGTCCTCAAGGTCTCCCACCACGGCGCCCGCAACGGCGGCACCGCGATCATCGACGCCGCCGACCCCCGGCTGGCCGTCGTCTCCGTCGGCCGCGGCAACGACTACGGCCACCCCCACCCCCGGATCCTCGACCACCTCCGGAGCCGCGGCGTCCCGCTCGTGCGCACCGACGAGCACGGCGGTGTGGCGCTCGTGCACCAGGAGCAGCGGCTGCTCGCCGTGCCCCTGCGATGACGGTGCCCGCCGGGCGGCCCCCGCGGGGGGGGGCGGGGGCGCCCCGCGGGGGGGGGCCCCGCCGCGGCCCCCCCCCCCCGGGCCCCCCGCGGCCCCCCCCCCCGCCCCCGGGGCCCGCCGGGGGCGCGCCCCCCCCCGCCCGCGGCGCCCCCCCCCCCCCCCCCCCCCCCCGCCGGGCGGGCCCCGGGCCCCCCCCGGGGGCCCCGGGGCCCCGCCCTGTCCGCGGCCGTGCTGCTGCTGGCGGCCGCGGCCGCGGCCTCCCTGTTCTGGGGGGCCCGCTCGGTGGACCCGGCCACGGTGCTCGCCGTGCTCACCGGGCTGCCCGCGGCCCTGCTCGAGGGCGGCTGGTCCCAGGTCTCCGCCGGGCTGGGCATCGACGCCGCCGTGGTGCAGAGCCGGATCCCCCGCACCCTGACGGCCGTGCTGGCGGGAGCGGCCCTGGCCGTGGCCGGCGCCGGGATGCAGGGGGTCAGCCGCAATCCGCTGGGCGACCCCGGCCTGCTCGGACTGACCGCCGGCGCGGCGTGCGCGGTGGTCCTCGGGATCGGCTGGCTCGGCCCGGTGGCCACCTGGCAGCTCACCGCGCTGGCCCTCGCAGGCTCGGCCGTGGCCGCGGTGCTCGTCTTCGGCTCGTCCCGGCTCGGCGGCGGCGCCCCGACCCCGGCGGGCCTGGTCCTGTCCGGGGCGGCCGTCAACGCCGGCTTCACCGCCCTGACCACCTCCGTGGTCCTCGTGCTGCCCGCGGTGCTGGACCGCTTCCGGTTCTGGAGCATCGGCTCGGTCGCCCGCGCCGAGACCACCGACCTCGCCGCCGTGGCGCCCCTCGTCCTGCTCGGCGTGCTCCTCGTGCTCGGCGGCTCCTCGGGGCTCAACGCCATGGCCCTGGGCGACGAGCTCGCGCACGGGCTGGGCGTGGACCTGGGCCTGCAGCGCGTGCTCGTCTTCGTGGGCGTGGTGCTGCTGTCCGGCTCGGCCACGGCCCTCGCCGGCCCCATCGCCTTCGTGGGGCTGCTCGTGCCCCACGCCGTGCGCCGTCTCCTCGGCGGCGACTACCGCTGGATCGTCCTGTTCAGCGCGGTGCTCGGCCCCGTGCTGCTCCTGCTCGCCGACGTCCTGGGCCGGGTGCTGACCCCGCCCCAGGAGATCCACGTGGGCGTGACCACGGTGGTGCTCGGCGTGCCGGTGCTGCTGGCGCTGCTGCGCCGGGGACGGAGCGTGACCCTGTGACCGGCACCGTGCTCTCCCCCGCGCCCGCCGCCCCCGAGCCGGCCGGGGCCGAGGAGCTCGTCCGGGCGGTGCGCCGCGACCGGTCCCGCCGCACCCGCCGGGCGGTCGCCCTGCTGGCCCTGGCGCTGCTCGCGGCCCTGGCCGTGCGCGTGCTGCTCGGGCGCTACACCGTGACGGTCCCCGACTTCCTCGCGATCCTCGCCGGGGAGCAGATCCCCGGGGCGAGCTTCATCGTGCTCCAGGAGAAGCTGCCGCGCGCCGTGCTGGGGGCGCTCGCCGGGACCGCGCTCGGCTGCTCCGGCGCCCTGTTCCGCCGGGTGCTGCGCAATCCCCTGGCCAGCCCGGACATCCTGGGCATCACCTACGGCGCCGCGGCGGGGGCCGTGGCCGGCACCGCGGTCTGGGGCCTGCGCGGCACGGCCGTGTCCTGGACCGCCCTGGCCGGGGCCGTGCTCGCCGCGGCCCTCATCGCCACCGCCTCGGTGCGCCTGCGCACGGGCGGGATCGTGGGCGAGCGCTTCCTGCTCGCCGGCATCGGCGTGGCCGCGCTCGCCCAGGCCCTCACCGCGGCGCTGCTGGTGCAGCTGTCCCTGAACTCCGCCCAGGACGCCGCCCTGTGGACCGCGGGCTCGCTCAACGCCGCCACGTGGGAGAGGATCGCCGTCCTCGCGGCGTGCCTGGCGCCGGCCGTTCCCGCGGCCGTGGCCGTGCACCGCGCCCTCGAGCCGGCCGAGCTGGGCCCGGAGCTCGCGGCCGGTCTCGGGGCGCGCCCGGCGCGCAGCCGGGCCCTCGCCCTGGGCCTGGGCGTGCTGCTGGCCGCCGTGGCCACCGCGGCGACCGGTCCGCTCGCCTTCGTGGCGCTGATGTCCCCCCCGGTGGCGACCGCCCTGACCCGGGGCCGGACCTCGATCGTGGCGTGCGCCCTCGTGGGCGCCGTGGTCGTGGTGGTCGCCGATTCCGTGGGCGCCGACCTGCTGGCGCAGGTGCAGCTGCCGGCCGGCGTGGTCACCGGCGCCGTGGGCGCCCCCGTGATGCTGTGGCTGCTCGTGCGGCAGCGGAGAGGAGCCCTGGCATGAGTCCTGAGCTGCGCCCCGGCCTGCGTCCCGTGGCGGACCCCGCGGCCGGCGTCCCCGCCTTCCGGATCCGCGGGCTGTCCCTGGGCTACGGCGACCGCGCCGTGGTGCGGGAGGTGGACCTCGACATCCCGCACGGGGACACCACCGTGCTCATCGGCGCCAACGGGTGCGGCAAGACCACGCTGCTCAAGGGCCTGTCCCGGCAGCTGCGCCCGCTCGCCGGCACCCTCGAGGCCGACGGCCGCGACGTCCGCGAGTGGCACGCCCGCCGGTACGCCCGCTCGGTCAGCCTCCTCCCGCAGTCCCCGGTGGTCCCCGAGGGCCTGACCGTGGCGGAGCTCGTGGAGCGCGGCCGGCACCCGCACCGCCGGTGGTGGGGCGCCCCCTCCCCCGACGACGACGCGGCGGTGGCCCGCGCGCTGGAGCTCACCGAGCTCACGGCCCTGGCGGGGCGGCCCGTGGAGGAGCTCTCCGGCGGGCAGCGCCAGCGGGTCTGGATCGCCCTGACCCTGGCCCAGCGGGCCCGGACGATGCTGCTCGACGAGCCCACCTCCTACCTCGACCTGGCGCACCAGGTGGACCTGCTGGACATGCTCCGGGGGCTCGAGCACCCGGAGGGACCCGGCGCCGGCCGGGCCACCGTCGTGGCCGTGCTGCACGAGCTGAACCTGGCCGCCCGCGTGGCGGACCGGCTCGTGGCGATGGCCGCGGGGCGCATCGTGGCCGTGGGCACGCCCGCCGAGGTGCTCACCCCCGAGCTGCTGGCCGAGGTCTTCGGGCTCCGGGCGGACGTCGCCCGGGACCCCGTGGGCGGACGGCCCGTGGTCCTGCCCCGCGGGCGGGCCCACGAGGGCTCCCACGCCGTCCCGCCCGCCGTCCCCGTGCCCCTGGACCCCGCGCCCCGAGCGGCCGCCGAGATCGGAAGGACCCTGCTGTGACCGCCATCCCCGCCCCCGAGGCCGCCGCCCACGAGGCCCCCGTGCTGTGCGTCGAGGCCGTCGTGACGTCCGTGACCCAGCTGTGCCCGTCCTTCCGCCGGATCGCCCTGGCGGGCCCGGAGCTCGCCGGCCTGTCCCCGGCCCTCATCGGGGCCGGGGACGCGACCCGGTGCCGGGACGCCTACATCAAGCTGCTCGTCCCGCCTCCGGGCCGCGAGCCCCAGCGGGCGGACCTGTCCCTGGGCCTGCGCGAGGGCTGGTTCGCCCGGCCCGCCGAGGAGCGCGGCTGGATGCGCACCTACACCGTGCGCGGCGTCCGGCGCACCACGTTCTGCGGGATGGTGGTCCCCGAGCTCGTGATCGACGTCGTGGTGCACGGCGGGCATGCCCAGGACGGCCCCGGCAGCCGGTGGGCGGCCGCGGTGTCCCCCGGCGAGCGCGTGTACCTGCTCGGGCCCGGTCCCCGGGAGCGGCCCTGGGCGGCGTGGGACCACGGTGGCGCCCACCGCGTGCTCGCCGTCGGGGACGAGACCGCGGCCCCGGCCCTGATGTCCGTGGCGGAGGAGTTCACGGACGCCCACGCCGGGTCCCCCGCGGGCGGGACCCGGCCCCGCCTCGACGTGGTGCTCGAGGTCCCGCACCCCGAGGACGCCGCCGCCCACCGCCTGCCCGCCGACCTGCCGGACGTGCGGCTGCACGTCCTGCCCCGCGCCGGGGGCGGGGAGCCGGCCGGGCACGGTCACCGGGCCGCGGTGCGCCTGGCTCACCTGCTCGAGCTGCCGGGCCGGGCCGTGGACGACGTCCTGGCGGGCCGCCGCCCGCAGCGCGGCGGCATTCCACCCGTTCCGCCGGCCGGGCGGAACGCCGCCGGCGAGATCGCCGCGAGCATCGCCGAGGACGCCGCCGAGCCCCGGGCGTGGTCGGTGGCCACCTCAGCGCGCGCCGGCGTCCCCTACGTGTTCCTCGCCGGCGAGTCCGGCACCGTCAAGGCGCTGCGCCGGCTGTGCGTCGACGCGGCGGGCATCCCCAAGGACCACGTCTCCTTCATGGGCTACTGGCGGCGGGGCCAGGCGGAGTCCTGAGCACCCGGCACGGGCCCCGGGGCCCGGGGGGCCGCCGGCACCGGGCTCCGGACCGGTCCCCGGGCGCCGTTCAGCCCCCGTCCGGCCGCGGGGTGACGCGCAGGACGGCGTCGTCGTCGCCGTTGGAGGTCGTGACCCACAGGGCGCCCTCGTCGTCGAGGGTCAGCGAGCGCAACCGGCCGTAGTCGTTCTCCAGCTCCGCCATGCGGGTCAGGCCGGTGACCGCGGTGTCCTCCACCCGGTAGACCCCCACGCCCGTGTTCTTCAGCTCGGCCACGGCCAGCGCGCCCTCCCACGCCCCCCAGCGCTCCCCGTCGAGGAAGGCGGCGCCGCTGAGGGCGACGGTCGGGCGCCCGGAGGACCACGCGGCCGGGACCGCGTCCGGGTACTCCTCGAGGTCGGTCATGGGCACGGACTCGTCGTAGCCGGGCGCGGGATCCCACCCGTAGTTCCCGCCGGGCTCGAGCACGTTGATCTCGTCATCGGTGCCGGGTCCGTGCTCCGCCGACCACACGGTGCCGGTGCCGGGCTGCACGGCGAGGCCCTGGACGTTGCGGTGGCCCAGGGTGTGCACGGCGGCCGCGGGCCCGTCCCGGTCGGCGAACGGGTTGTCCTGGGGGACCGTGCCGTCGGGATGGAGCCGCAGCGTCTTGCCCCCGAGCGAGTCCGGGTCCTGCGGGTTCTCGCCCTGGGCGGCGTCCCCGGTGCCGACGAGGAGCGTGCCGTCGGGGACGAAGCGCAGCCGGCAGCCGCTGTGCCGGCCGGAGCTGATGGGCAGGCCGTCGACGACCGTCCCGGTGCGCTCGGCCGCGGCGGCGTCCTCGTCGAGCCGCCAGCGGGTGACCCGCACGTCCTGCGGCCGGCCGTCCTCGGTCCGGGTGGCGTGGCACAGGAAGATCTCCCGGGTCCGCCCGAAGTCCGGGGAGACCTCCAGGCCCATCAGTCCGGCCTCGCTGCCCACGAACAGGTCGTCCAGGTCCGCGGCGACCTCCCGCACGCCCTGCTCGTCGCGGGCCAGCAGCCGGCCGCCCCGCTCGGTGACCAGCACGGTGCCCTCCGGGGTGAGGGCCACGTCCCACGCCAGCTCGAGGTCGTCCAGCACGACCTCCACGTCCAGGGCGGGCGCGTCCGCCGGGGCGCCCAGGCGTTCGCCGGTCGCCAGGGTCCCGCCGTCGGGGGCGCAGCCACTCAGCAGCAGTGCCGGCACGCACAGCGCGCTCACGATCCCCCCGCGGACGTCCATGGTGGCAATCTACTCCGAATCCCCGGCCGGGCGGACCGTAGGATCGGTGCATCCTGCCTCCGACCGGGCGGGACCGGACGGCGGAAAAGAGAGCGGGGGTGCGCCGGTGGACCACGACGCGGCCGGCCGGGCCCGGCTGATCCTCCTCGGCGCGGTGGCGCCGGTGGTGTGGGGGACCACCTACGTGGTCACCACCGAGCTGCTGCCCCCGGACCGGCCCATGACCGCGTCCCTGCTGCGGGCCCTCCCGGCGGGGCTGCTGCTGCTCGCCCTGACCCGGCAGCTGCCGCCGCCCGCCTGGTGGGGCCGGTTCGCGGTGCTCGCGCTGCTCAACTTCGGGGCGTTCTTCCCTCTGCTGTTCCTCGGTGCCTACCGTCTGCCGGGAGGTCTCGCCGCCGTGGTGGGCTCCGCCCAGCCCCTGGTCGCGGCGCTCCTGCTGCTCCTGGCCTTCCGGCAGCGCACCCCCCTGCCGCGGGTGCTGTGGGCTCTCGCCGCGGTGACCGGCGTGGCCGTGGCCGTGTTCGCGGGCACCGTCACCCTGGACGCCCTGGGGCTCGCCGCGGCCTTCGCCGGGACCGCGGTCATGGCCGCCGGGGTGGTCCTGACCCGCCGGTGGGGGCTGCCCGAGGGGCTGAGCGGGCTCGCCGCGACCGGCTGGCAGCTGACCCTGGGCGGTCTCATGATCGCCCCGCTCGTGCCCCTGCTGGACACCGGTCCCTTCGTCCTGGACCTGCCCGCCGTGCTCGGCTACGCCTGGCTGGCGCTGCCCGGCGGCGCCGTCGCCTACGCCGCGTGGTTCCACGCCGGCCGGCGCGTGCCGCCCACGAGCCTGACCCTGCTGATGCCCCTGACCCCGGTGACGGCCGCGGTCCTGGGCCTGCTGCTGCTCGGCGAGACGCTCACGGGTCTCCAGGCGGCGGGGTTCGGGCTGGCCCTCGTGGCGTCCCTGGCCGGGCAGCTGCCGGGCCTGCCGCGCCTCCGCACCGGATGCGTGCGCGCCGGGCGGGGACGGGCCCGGCCCTGATGAGGGCCGGGCCCGTGTGACGATCCTGGCGGCTCCGGGAAAATCAAGTGGTGATCCGTGACCCGTGTCTCAGTAGGATGGGCCGGAGCCGCCGGATCTTCCTGATTTCCCTGGTGGCTGGGCCGGTGCGGGGGCGATCTCGTACCGGCCGCTTTCTGCCCCCGCACCACGCGTGCCCCGGCTCAGCAGACCCGCTCCTCGGCGGGCAGCACGCCCTCGAGGAGATAGGTGGTGACCGTCTCGTCGACGCACCGGTTGCCGCTCAGATAGGCCCCGTGCCCCTCGCCCACCCGGGTCAGCAGGTGCCCGCCCTCGAGCTGCGCGGCCAGCGCCTGCGACCAGGCGTAGGGCGTGGCCGGGTCTCCCGTGGTGCCGACCACCAGGATGGGCCCGGCACCGGCGGCGTCGATCGGGGCGGGCGTGCTGACGGGTTCGTGCGGCCAGGCCCCGCAGGTGACCTGCCCGTGGCTGAACCAGTCGCCGAGGGTCGGGGACGCCTCCTGCAGCCGCGCGTCCAGCGCCGCCATCGCGGCGGGGTCGTCGTTCTCGGGACGGTCGAGGCAGTCGATCGCGATGTTCGCCTCGTAGGAGTTGGCGTAGGTGCCGTCGGGGCCGCGGCCGTAGGCGATGTCCGCGAGGCGCATCAGCCCCGTCCCGTCCCCGTGCTCCGTGGCCAGGTCGAGGGACTGGGTCAGGAACCACCAGATGCGCGGATCGTAGAGCGGTTTGATGAGCCCGCTGACCGCGTCGTCCACGGTGAGCGGCCGCCCGTCGGCGGTCGGCAGCGGCTGCGCCTCGACCTGCCGGAGCAGGTCCTCGATCTCCGCCAGCCCCTCGTCGACGGTCCCCTCGAACGGGCACCCGTCCAGCGGCAGACAGGACTCGACGTACACGCGGAGGGACCGTTCGAAGCCGGCGGCCTGGTCGAGGGTCAGCCCGGCCCCATCGAGGGACGGGTCCATGGCCGCGTCGAGCACGAACCGGCCCGTCCGCTCGGGGAACAGGTCGGCGTACGTGGCGCCGAGCAGGGTGCCGTAGGAGTAGCCGAGGTAGTCGAGCTCGTCCTCGCCCAGCACCGCCCGCAGGATGTCCAGGTCCTTGGCGGCGCTGATCGTGTCGACCTCGCCGAGGAGCAGGCCGGTGTTCGCGGCGCACGCCGCGGCGAAGCGCTCGGCCGCCGCGATGGCCTGGGCCAGCCCCTCCGGGGTGTCGGGATCGACGGTGCCGGCACGCATCGCGTCCATCGTGGCGTCGTCGACGCACTCCACGGCGGTGGAGCTGCCCACGCCCCGCGGGTCGAAGCCCACGACGTCGTACGCGGCCCGCACGCGCGGGTCCAGCCCAGCCGCCCACGCCTCGATCGAGGCGGTCCCGGAACCGCCCGGGCCCCCGAAGTTCACGAGCAGGGAGCCCTGCCGGGCCGCGGGGTCGGTGCTCGGCACCCGGGTGAGCGCCAGCTCGATCTGCCCGGCGGCCGGGTTGTCGTGGTCCAGCGGCACCCGCACCCGGGTGCACTCCGCGGCCGCGCCGCACGCGGTCCACACGAGCTGCTGGGCGTAGAAGTCCTCGAGCCCGGGCGGCACCTGCGCGGTGACGACGACGCCCTGCTGCGGCGCGGCGACCGTGGCCGCCCCGGCCGCCCCGCCCGCCGGGGCGGCCGCCAGGAGCACGGCCAGCGCCAGCACGGAGCCTGCGCGGCGGGTGCGCCCGCGCCTCCGGCCGCGGGAGCCGGAGGGGTCGTCGGGGCCGCGGGTGTTCTCGGGAGGACGCATGGCTCACCACTGCTTTCGGTCGAACCGGCCGGACGCCGGTGCGCGAGCACGAGCGCGGACGCGCACGGCAGGATCCTGCCGGCGGCCTCGCGGTCCCCCAGGGCCTCGGGCGCCCCCTGCGCCCGGCCGTCCCGGTCTCCACGCCCCACCGCCGCGCGACAAGGGGCTTCAGCGTAGGAACGCGCCGATCGGGCGGTCAAGGATGTGTCGCGGCGCGAAGGCGTCACGGGCGGTCCCGCGCCGTGGGGCGCAGGACCGCCGCGGACAGCAGCCCGCCGGCCGCGAGCAGGCCCGCGCACACCCCCATGACCACGGGGAAGCCCTCGCGGACCCGCGCCGGGTCGGTGAGGCCGGTCTCCCCGAGCCCGCCCACCAGCGGGATCGCCGCGACCGCGAGCAGGCCCGCGGTGCGCGCCACGGCGTTGTTGACCCCGCTGGCCAGCCCGGCCTGCTCCGTGGGCAGGGCCCCGAGGACCGTGGCCGTCAGCGGCGTGACCAGCAGGGTCAGCCCCGCGCCGAACACGGCGGCCGGGAGCAGCACCTCCAGGAGGTAGTGCGCCCCGGGCCCGGCCCGGCCCAGCAGGAGCACGCCAAGCGCGGCGATCAGCGGACCGGCCGTCATGGGCAGGCGCGGACCCGTCCGGTGCGCCAGGGCGCCGGCGGACGGGGAGAGCAGCAGCATCAGGACGGTGACGGGCAGCAGGGACAGCCCGGCCGCCACGGGCGGGAACCCGGCCCCCACCTGGAGGGCGACGACGAGGACGAAGAACACCGCGCCCAGGCCGGCGTAGACCACGAAGGTGATGAGGTTCGCCGCGACGAACAGGCGCTGCCCGAGCAGCGCCGGAGGCAGCAGCGGGGCCGCCGCACGCCGCTCCCGGAGCAGGAACGCGGCGAGCAGCCCCGCTCCGGCCGCGAGCGCCCCGCCCGTGGCCGGGAGCGACCGGCCGTCACCGGCCGCGGCCGTCAGCCCGAGCGTCAGCGCGCCGAGCCCCGTCACCAGCAGCGCGGCGCCGGGCACGTCCAGCTGCGGGCAGGCTCCCGGGTCCCTCGACTCCGGGACGTGCCGGCGGGCGATCAGCACCACGGCGAGCGCCACCGGGAGGTTGACCAGGAACACCCACCGCCACGAGGTGGTCTGGACCAGCCAGCCGCCCGCGAACGGGCCCACGGCCGAGGCCACCCCCGTGAACCCCGACCAGGCCCCGATGGCGCGGGCACGGTGGCCCGGCGCGAAGGAGGACTGCAGGATGGCGAGGGCGGTGGGCACCAGGAGGGCGCCGCCGATCCCCTGGACCGCCCGCGCCGCGACGAGCACGGTGACGTCCGGGGCCAGTCCGCACAGCGCGGAGGCCCCGGCGAAGCAGGCGACGCCGAGCAGGAAGATCCGGCGCCGGCCGTACCGGTCCCCCAGGGAGCCGCCCAGCAGCACGAGGGCGGCCAGGGTCAGCGTGTACCCGTTCACCACCCACGTCAGCCCGGTGCTGCCCGCCCCCAGGTCGGCCCCGACGGCCGGCAGGGCGATGCTCACCACGGTCGTGTCGATGAACGTCAGGGCGGAGCCGAGCACGGTGGCGACCAGCACCCACCGGGCCCGCCGCTGCCCCCAGGACAGCAGCTCGGGCGAGGGGTCGTCGGAGGGTGGCACCGCGGGCCGGTCGTTCGCCGTCGGATCAGCCGCTCTGCTGGGCCTGCCGCCCGGGGTCGAAGAACTTCCCGAGCACCACGGTGTCCTGGACGGCGTAGCCCATCCGCTCGTAGAACTCCCGGGTCCCCGTGTTGGCGGTGCGGACCATGAGCTGCATCTTCGGGATGCCGTGGCCGGCCACCCACTGCTCGGCCGCGGCCATCAGCTCGCGGCCCAGCCCCTGACCCCGGCGGGCCGGGTGCACGGCCACGTAGTACACCCACCCCCGGTGGCCGTCGTGGCCGACCATGGCGGTGCCGCTGAGGCGTCCGTCGTCGACAGCGGCCAGGACCGTGGAGGACGGGCTGCCGAGCGCCCGGTCCAGGTCCGCGCGGGGATCGTTCCAGGGGCGGGTCAGGCCCGCGGCCTGCCACAGGGACACGGCGTCCTCGTGCAGGTGCTCCGGCAGTCGTTCGACGATCACGCGGCCTCCTTCGGTGGGCCCATGCTCTCACGGGCTCCACATTCTCGCCCTGCGACAACGGGTCTGGCCCGGTGCGGTGATCCCGATCACACTCTGGACTACACCCGTCACCGCCGACGAGGAGGAGACCCATGGTCTATCCCGCGAAGTACTCCGCTCTCAACGCCCTCGCCCTCACCGACGAGGCCAAGCGCACCCTCACCCGCGTCATCCGGGTCGCGTTCCCCCACCCGCAGCTGCCCGACGGCCCGTACGAACGGATGACGGAGAAGATCGCCGCCGAGGCCGAGAGCAGCACGTGGTTCCGGATGGCACTGACCCAGGGGCTGCTGACCCTGAACTCGCTCAGCGACGCGCCGTTCGTGGAGCTGTCCGACGACGCCGCGCTCAAGGTGCTCAAGCGGATCGCCGACCTCGAGTTCTTCGGCTTCATCCGCCGCACCACCGTGCTGCACCTCTACGACGACCACGAGGTGTGGGAGGCCCTGGGCTACGAGGGCGAGTCCTTCTCGAAGGGCGGCTACCTGCACCGCGGCTTCGACGACCTCGACTGGCTGCCGGACCCGCGCGTCGAGGAGGCCGAGGAGGACCTGACCGAGTGCGGGCCCCTCGGCTACCCGGTGGCCACCGCGGCCCCCGCGGAGGGGTGGAACCCGGACCGGCAGGGCGCCTCCGGGACCACCGACGAGCCCTTCAGCGACCTCTTCAAGGGGTCGGACGTCATCGAGCACGGGGAGACCGCATGACCACCACGCCCCAGGACCAGCAGCGTGCCGCCCGGATCGAGCTCGACGACGACTCCGCCGTCGTCGTCATCGGCTCCGGAGCCGGCGGAGGCACCCTCGCCCACGAGCTGACGGAGAAGGGCATCAAGGTGGTGCTCCTCGAGGCCGGGCCGCACCTGACCAGTGCGGACTGGGTCAACGACGAGTGGGAGGCCTTCCACCAGATGGCCTGGCTGGACCCGCGCACCACCACGGGGTCGTGGCGGATCGCCCGGGACTTCCCCAACCTGCCGGCGTGGATCGTCAAGGCCGTCGGCGGGACCACCACCCACTGGTCCGGGGCCACGCCCCGGTTCAAGGCCCACGAGTTCCGCACACGCAGCGTCTACGGGCGCGTCGACGGCGCCAACCTCCTGGACTGGCCGATCGGCCTGGAGGACCTCGCCCCGTACTACGACCGGGCCGAGCAGAAGATCGGCAGCACCCACCGCCACGGCCGGCCGCCGCTGCCCGCGAACAACAACTACAAGGTGCTCGCCGCGGGCGCCGAGAAGCTCGGCTACCGGCACTACGCCACCGGCCCGTACGGGACCAATGCGGAGCCGTACGACGGGCGGCCGGCGTCCGTCCAGGACGGGTTCAACTTCCAGGGCGACAAGAACCGCTCGAAGTGGTCCACGCTCGTCTCGGAGATCCCCAAGGCCCTGCGCACGGGGAACCTCGACCTGCGCCCGGACTGCCACGCCGTGCAGATCACCCACACGGAGAAGGGCCTCGTCGACAGCGTGCTCTACGTCGACGCGCAGGGCCAGGTCCAGCGGCAGCGGGCACGGCTCGTGGCGGTGGCGTGCAACGCCATCGAGACGCCCCGGCTGCTCATGCTCTCGGGCTCCCCGCTGTTCCCGGACGGGCTCGCGAACTCCTCCGGGCAGCTGGGCCGCAACTACATGCGGCACACCACGGGTTCCGTCTACGCGCAGTTCGACCGGCCGGTGCACATGTACCGGGGCGAGACGATGGCGGGGCTCGTCGCGGACGAGTCCCGGCACGACGTCGACCGCGGCTTCGCCGGCGGGTACTACATGGAGACGATCTCCCTGGGCCCCGCCTTCCTCGCCAGCTTCGTGGACCCCGGCTCCTGGGGGCCGGAGTTCACGGCCCTGCTGGACGGCTACGAGAACACCGCCGGGATGTGGGTGGTGGGCGAGGACATGCCGCAGGAGAGCAACCGGGTGACCCTCAACTCCTCCGTGACGGACCACCTGGGGCTGCCCGTGCCCAACGTGCACTTCGACGACCACCCGAACGACGTGGCGATGCGCAACCACGGCTACCAGCAGGCGTCCCTGCTCTACGAGTCCGTGGGCGCGATCTCCGTGCACCACACGCCGCCCTACCCGTCGACGCACAACATGGGCACGGCCCGGATGAGCGAGCGGCCCGAGGACGGGGTGACCAACGCGTTCGGCCAGACCCACGACGTGCCGAACCTCTTCGTCGCGGACGGATCGCTGTTCACGACCGGTGCCGCGGCGAACCCGACGCTGACGATCGTGGCCCTGGCCACCCGGCAGGCCGACTACATCGCCGAGCAGCTGGCGGCCCGGCACCTCTGACCGCGGAGCGGCGGAGGGCTGCTCAGCCGGTCGCGGACCCGGCCGGGCAGCCCTCCGCCGCGCGCAGGGCCCGTCCCACCCGGTCCGCCGCGTCCCGCAGGACCGGCGCGATCGACCGGTGCCGCTGCTCGAAGTCGGCGGGCGGCAGGGACACGGCCACGGAGCCCAGGGTGCGCCCGGCCGCGTCGACGACGGGTGCGGCCAGGCACGAGGCGCCGGGCACGAACTCCTCGCGCTCCACGGCGATGCCCTCCGCGCGCACCCGCCCGAGCTCGCGCCCCAGGTCCTCCGGCGTGCTGAGCGTGCGGTCCGTCAGGGGGCGCATCCCGTGCCGGCCGAGGTAGTCGGCCACCTCGTGCTCGTCCAGGCGGGAGAGCAGGATCTTGCCGAAGGCCGTGGCGTGGGCGGCGTCCGTGAAACCGAAGTCCATGGGGGTGATGCGCGGCCGGCGCGGGGAGTCGACCACGTGCGCCACCACGATGGCGTCACCGCGGTGGACCGCGAAGTAGGCCGCGGCGTCGGCACTCGCGTGCAGCTCCCCCACCGCGCGCCGGACCGTGGCCGGCGTGGCCACCTGCTGGTGCAGGGAGGCGTCGAGGGCGTGGAGCTTGTAGCCCAGGCCGTAGCGACGCTGGTCCCGGAGGTGCACCACGTGCTCGGAGGCCACGAGCGTCCGCAGCAGCCGGTAGACGGAGGGCAGGGGCATCCCGAGCTCGGCGCTGATGTCCTTGGCCGTGGCCCCGCGGGGGTTTCCCGCGACCACGTCCAGGAGCGCGAAGGCCTTCTGCACGGAGGCCATGCCGGTGTCGCGTGCGGTCATGCCTCACATTCTGGCGTGCCGGATTGCACCTGCCAACCGGCCGGGAGCCCGGCCGGTCGGCACGTCAGCGGGCGCTCACTCGACCGTGATCTCGCCCATCCGGTTCCAGCCCGAGGCCGAGATCTGCTCGCTGATGATCTGCGGGGTCTCCACGAGCGCCTGGGGCGCCTCCGCCGTGAACTTCTTGAAGTGCTCGCTGTTCACGTGCGGGCCCGCGCCGTCGTCCGCGAAGGCCTCGACGAGCACGAACTCGTGGGGGTCCTCCACGCTGCGGGACCAGTCGAACCACAGGTTGCCCGGCTCCGCGCGGGTGGCCTCGGTGAACTCCTTCGAGAACTCGACCCAGCGGTCGGCCCAGTCCGGCTTCACCTTGAACTTGACGACGATGAAGATCATCCCTGCTCCCTTCTCGGCGGACGCCCGGCAGCGGCCGGGACTCTCCGTGCCAGTGTTCCGGGTCGCAGGACGGCCCGCCAAGGGCGGTTATCGCGGACCGACAACGCCGGCGCCCCCGTCCGGCCCCGGCTCCCGGCCGTCGGCGGAGCGGTCGCCGGCGGGGTGGGATCATGTCCCCATGAGCCACGACGTGACCGCCGCCCCCGGGGGCGGCCGCTCCCCTCGCGCGCCGGGGGAGACGACTGGGACCGGCCCGGCGCGGGCGGAGGTCCTCACCGGGGTCCGGCTGTCCCCGGTGCAGATGCTGCGGGCCCTGCGGGACCAGCCCGGGCTGGTGGGGCTGTTCGGCGACTGGCACGACGGGGACACCGTGATCGGCTTCCGACCCCTCCGGGTGCTGGGCGCCGACGAAGACCCCTTCGCAGCCCTGGACGCCCTCCCCCCGCAGGCGCACGACCCCGCGGCGGACGGCCCCCAGGAGACCGGCGCCCACGGGGCCGGCACCCCCGCCGTCGGCGGCGGCTGGATCGGCTTCCTCGGCTACCAGCTGGCCCGGCGGCTCGAGCGGCTCCCCGCCGCCCCGCCGCGCCCCGCACGGCTGCCGGACCACCACCTCGGCTACTACGACCACGTGCTGCGCCACCGCGCCGCGGACGGCGCGTGGGTGCTCGAGTGGCTGCCCGGCACGGACCCGGCCCGGACGGCGGCGGCGCGGGAGCTGGCACTGGCGGCGCCGAGCGTTCCGCACGCCCCCGCGCCCTACCGCTGCGGGCCGTTCACGGCCGACGCCTCGGCCGCCGCGCACGCCGCCGCCGTGACCGCGGTGCTGGGCCACATCCGGGACGGCGACGTCTTCCAGACCAACGTCTGCCGCGGGCTCGAGGCCGGTTTCGAGGGCGATCCCCTGGACCTGTTCTGCGCCGGGCTCGAGGCCCTGTCCCCCCGCTTCGCGGCCTTCCTGCGCCTGCCCACGGGGGCGGTGGCGAGCCTGTCCCCGGAGCTGTTCCTGCGCCGCACCGGGCGCACGGTGCTGACGTCCCCGATCAAGGGCACCGCACCGGCCGCGAGCGACCCCGCCGCGCTGCACGCCTCGGCGAAGAACCGGGCGGAGAACGTCATGATCGTGGACCTGATGCGCAACGACCTGTCCCGGGCGTGCGTGCCCGGATCGGTGCGGGCCCCCGCGGCGCCCCGGGTCGAGCCGCACACCGGGGTCCACCACCTGGTGGCGGACGTGCACGGGCGGCTGCCCGAGGACCTCGGGGACGGGGCGCTGCTGCGCGCCACGTTCCCGCCGGGGTCCTGCACGGGCGCACCCAAGATCCGTGCCATGGAGATCGTCAACGCGCTCGAGCCCGCGGCCCGCGAGGTCTACACGGGGGCGATCGGCTGCGCGGGCCCGGCCGGTCTCGTGCTCAACGTGGCGATCCGCACCTTCGAGTTCACCGGGGACCGGGTCCGGCTCGGGGTGGGCGGCGGGATCGTGGCCGACTCCGACCCCGCGGACGAGGCGCACGAGACGCTCGTGAAGGCGGTGCCCCTGCTCGACGCCGTCGGGGCCGTGCTGGACGAGGAGCTCCGGCGGGACTGGGACGGGCACCGGCCCGCGAGCGGCCCCGAGCACCTCCCGGCCCTGCCGGCCCTCCCGCCGGTCCTCGCGGAGGGGGTCTTCACCACGCTGCTCGTGCGGGAGGGAGCGCCCGTGGACCTCGACGCTCATCTGGGGCGGCTCGGCGCCAGTTGCCTCGCCTGCTGCGGCGCGGCCCTGCCCCCGGGCGTCCGCGGCGAGGTCGTCGCCCGCGCCGCCGGGCTCCCCGGCCCGCACCGGCTGCGGATCACGGCGGTCCCCGCCCCGGGGGGCGCCCTGACCGTGACGATCACGGCCACGGCCCTGTCCCCGGAGCCGGTGCCGCCCTGGCGGCTCGTCCCCGTCCGGCTGCCCGGCGGTCTCGGTGGGCACAAGTGGGCGGACCGCCGGGCGCTGGCCCACGAGCCGGTCCCGGGCCTGTGGTCGCGCAGCTGCGACCCGCTGCTCGTGGACGCCGACGGCACGCTCCTGGAGACGGGCCGGGCCAACGTCTTCGTCGTCGTCGACGGCGCCGTGCTCACCCCGCCCGCGGACGGCCGGATCCTGCCCGGGGTGGTGCGCGCCCGGGTGCTGGCGGCGCTGCGCGCCGCCGGGGCGGACGTCCGCGAGCGCCCGGTGCGGTGGGCGGAGCTCGCCCGCGCCACCGAGGTGTTCGTGACCAACTCGGTGGCGGGCGCGCACCCCGTCGGGTCCGTCGACGGGGTGCGCCGGTGGGAGCCGGGGCCCGTGCTGCGCGCCCTGGGACCGCTCCTCGGTCAGCCCTGGGACGAGGCGGTCCGCCAGCCGCCGTGGTAGTCCTTGCGGACCACCTCGGAGTAGGGCACCGGGCTGACCACGGCGCGGACCTCGAGCTGCTCGTGCGGTTCCACGGTGGTCTTGCGGCTGCCGCCGTCGGGCTCGCCCCAGACCACCTTGAGCTCGGTGCCCTCGGGCACGTTCGGGTCGAGGGTGGCCAGGGACAGGCCCTTGCGCTCGTTGTAGCTGTAGCCGGTGAACATGGACAGACCCACGGTGCGGCCGTCGGCGTCGACCACCGCGTCGTAGTTGGACGAGCCGTAGTTGGCCAGGGGCAGGTCGAAGTACTTGTAGTCCGGGCCCTCGGTGTCGAAGAGGGAGGCGAAGATCTTCGTCATGTCCTCGGCGTTCCAGGCCAGCGTCGCCTTCCGGCGCTGGGTCGCGGGGTCGACCTGCTCCACGGCGTCGCGGCCGATGAAGTCGTGGTCGAACTTCACGAAGGACCCGTAGCCCAGCTCCCAGGGCGTGAGGTAGTAGTCCTCGATGTTCTCGGAGACGAAGCTGCCGGCGAGCGCGTTGGTGGCCTCGTAGCTGTCCGCGCCGAGCCACTTCCGGTAGTCCGCAGTGCCCTCGCCGGTGTAGATGGCCGGCAGCGGGGACGGGATCCAGCCCGACTCGAGGGTGTTCGAGGGGTACGCCCGGGCGCCGACGGGGACGATGCCGAACTCGGCGCCGACCTCGAGGATCGTGGCCCGGACCTGGTCGTAGGACTCGTAGGGCCCCCAGATCTCCAGGCCGGGGGCGCCGGCCATGCCGTGGCGCAGGGTGCGGACCTGGGCGCCGCCCACGTTCATCCGGTCCATGGTGAAGAACTTCAGCTGCTCGAGCGGACCGCCGTTGAGCCTCTCGATGATCTGCCACGCGTTCGGGCCCTGGATCTGGAAGCGCCAGTACTTCCGGACCACGGGCTTGCCCATCGGGCGGGACGGGGAGCGGCGGTCGACCTCGATGTCGACGTCGTAGCCGCCGGTCTCGCCGTGGTAGAGCAGCCAGTTGGCGGCCGGGGCGCGGCCCACGTAGACGTACTCGTCCTCCTCCTGGTGGAACAGGATGCCGTCGCCGATGACGTGGCCGGCCGGGGTGGTGGGCACGTACTGCTTGGCCTTGTTCACGGGGAACGTCTTCGTGCTGTTGATCGCGGTGTCCGAGATCAGCTTCAGCGCGTCCTTGCCGCGGATGAACAGGTTGTCCATGTGGTGGGACTGGTCGTAGAGCACGGCGGTCTCCCGCCACGCCTTCTGCTCGCTGCGCCAGTTGTGGAACTCGGGCGCCACGACGGGATAGATGTACGCGCCGATCTGCGAGTTGCGCAGCAGCTCGACGGTGCCGTTCGAGGCGTCGAGGACGTCCTGGAGGGTGCGGGGTGCCACGGTGAGCTCCTTCTCTGCGGTGATGCCCCGGGGCGGTGCGCGCCCGGGGCGGGAACGGGGATTCAGAACACGATGGTCTGCCGGTCGTGCCGGATGATGCGGTCCTGGCAGTGCCACAGCACGGCGCGGGAGAGCACCTGGCGCTCGACGTCCGCGCCGCGGCGGGCCAGCTCCTGGGCGGAGTCCCGGTGCGAGGCCCGGACCACGTCCTGCTCGATGATCGGCCCCTCGTCGAGGTCCTCGGTGACGTAGTGCGCGGTGGCGCCGATGATCTTCACGCCCCGCTCCTTGGCCTTCCGGTACGGCTCGGCCCCGATGAAGGCCGGCAGGAACGAGTGGTGGATGTTGATCACCGGGACGCCCACGGCCTCGAGGAACGGCGAGGAGAGGATCTGCATGTAGCGCGCGAGCACCACGAGGTCGACGTTGCCCTGCAGCAGGCGCAGGTGCTCCGCCTCGGCCGCCGCCCTGTCCCGGGTGGGGACGTGGAAGAACGGGATGCCGAAGCCGCGGACGTCCTCGGCCATGTCGGGGTGGTTGGAGACGACCATGGAGATGGTCATGGGCAGCTCGCCCCGGCGCTGGCGCCAGATGAGGTCCAGCAGGCAGTGGTCGGACTTCGAGGCGAAGATCGCCACCCGCCGCGGCACCGAGAGGTCCGTGAACCGCCACTCCAGCTCGAAGCCGTCGCCGAGGGCCGCGCCGAGATCCTGCTCGAGCGCGGGACGCCGCGCCGGGTAGCCGGGCAGGTGGAAGACCGTGCGCTGGAAGAACGCCCCTCCCTCCGGGTCGTCCGAGTGCTGGTCGAGGGCCACGATGTTCGCCCCGTGCCGGGCGAGCACCGAGGTGACGACGGCGACGATCCCCGGCTGGTCCCGGCCGTGCACCACCAGGCTGGCGTGGTCCGGGCGGAGCATCGACGGTCCGCCGGGGCTCACGGGGTCCCACCGTCCGCGCCGAACCCGCGGACCCACTCGGCCGTGGCCCGCAGCCCGCCGAACGTGTAGAAGTGCAGCCGCACCTGCCCGTGGACGGCGGGGTCGTGGCCGGCGGCGAGGTCGCGCAGGAACCGGTCCGGGCCCGCGGTGCCCAGCAGGTTCGTCAGGGAGAAGCCGTACTTCTGGACGATGCCGGCCGAGGTGCCCACGCCGAAGCGGCGCGCGTAGCCGAGCAGGCGCTTGACGCCCGCCGGCCCGGGCACCCCGATCCGCACCGGGGCGTCGACGCCCCGGCGGCGCACCTCGGCCAGCCACTCCAGGACCGGGTCCTTGTCGAAGCCGAACTGGGTGATGATCTCGGGCTCGAGGCCCTGCTCGCGGATCGTGGCGGTCTTGTCGGTCAGGGCCGCCCAGAGGACGTCGTCGCCGATGTCGGGGTGGCCCTCCGGGTAGCCGCTGACGCCCACCCGCCGCACGCCGTGCTGCTGGAGCACCCCGGTGCGGATGACGGACAGGGAGTCCTCGTACGGGCCCTCCGGGGTCTCGGGGTCCCCGCCCACCACGAAGACGTGCTCGGCGGCGCCGACCTCCGCGAGCGCCGCCAGGAACTCCTCGAGCTCGTCCTGGGAGCGCAGCCGCCGCGCCGAGAGGTGGGGCACCGGGACGAACCCGTGCTCCCGCACGGCGCGGGCCGCGGCCACCCGCATGGCGAGGTCCTCGTTGCCGAGGAAGGTCACGTTGATCCGGGTCCCCGGGGGGATCTCGGCGGCGGCCTCCTCCAGGGCCGGGACGTCCTTGCCCGTCATCTCGAGGGAGAAGTCCTGGAGCAGCGCGGCGGCCGGTCCGGCGTGGGGCGTGTCGATCGGCATCGATCCACTTCCTTTCCGCGGGGCGCGCCCGGGAGCGCGCCGCGGGGCTGAGGGCGTTCGGTCTCGCCGCCAGTGTTGCAGGTCACAATAACTATGTACAGAGTGTTTCTGGTGCGACCGGCCGGCGGGGACCCGATGCGTGCCCGCGAGACGTCCCGGCGGAAGAGGCCTCAGCTGCCGCGGGAGCCCGGTGCGGACCGGGCGGGCCGGCGCGGCAGGGACAGCTGCCCGGTCTCCACGACCTCGGTGGCGATCTCGGCCAGCTTCCGGTTGCCGTCCTGACTGGCCACGCGCAGCAGCTCGTGCGCCTGCTCCCGGGTGAGCTTGTGCTGGGCCATCAGCACCCCGATGGCGGTCCCGATCTCCCGGTTGGACCGCAGCGCGGCCTCCAGGTTCTGCGCCCGCTGCTGGGTCAGCGCCAGCGACACCGCCCACGCGGCGTGCGTGGCCAGGAGCGTGCCGGTCCACTGCGCGGACGCGTCGAAGGCGCCGGGGACGTCGGAGTACAGGTTCAGCCCCGCCAGCAGGTCCGGGTCCGCGACCAGGGTCAGGCGGTAGGCCAGGGCGCTGCGCACCCCCAGCTCCTGCGCGACCCGCGTCCCGTACTCCGGCCAGCGCCCGTCCCAGGCCAGATCCGCCGAGCAGTGCACGCTGTCCTCCAGCACCGTGTCCACGCACGGGCCCGCGCCCAGCTCGTACTGCAGCGCGTCGGCGGCCCGGGCCGTCTCCCCGGTCGCGGCCAGGGTGCGGAACGTGCCGTGGCGCAGCGTGGTGATGCTCGCCCACCGCGCCCCGGGCAGCACCTGCACCGCGTGCTCGATCACCGCGTCCACCAGGGTGTCGGCCGTCGCGTTCCGCAGCTGCTCCCCCAGCCGCACCACCGCGTCGGCGACCTCGGCCAGTCCGGCCGGATCGGCCGGCGACACCGACACACCCATGAGCACTCCTCCACCGTTCCGGCCACGGACGCCCTCGCCCGGCGGACCGGGCCCTGCTGCTGAGGCGTCCTGAGAGTCTAGCGAAGGCCCCTGGGAGGCCTCCCGGCCGGCCGGGCCCGCCCGTCACACTTACGGGTCCGGCACCGTGCGCGGCGGCAGGGAGAGACGGTGATCCCGGAGTACTGTGGACCCGCGCAGCTCGAGGGCGGCCGGCGTCGCCGGTCTCCGGGCCGCGAGCCACCCCGGAAGGAGACCTCCCTCGTGCCGACCCCGCACGCCGATCCGACGACGGTCCCGACGTCCCGCAGGGCGCTGGTCTACCTCGCCGTGTGCGTGGTGCTGGTCGGCCTGAACCTGCGCACCGTCTTCTCCAGCTTCTCCGCGATCCTTCCGGAGATCACCGCGGCCGCCGGCCTCCCCGGGTGGGCGGTCACCGTGCTGACCACGGCCCCCGTCACGCTGCTCGGCGTCTTCGCGCCGTTCGCGCCGCGCCTGGCCCGGCGGTTCGGTCCGGAGAACGTGCTGCTGGGCGCCATGGTGGTCCTGACCCTGGGCCTGCTGGCCCGCGGGCTCCCGCTGCCCGGGGCGAGCGCCCTGCCCCTGCTGCTCGCGGGGACGGTCGCGTGCGGCGCCGCGATCGCCCTGGGCAACGTGCTGCTGCCCTCCATCGTGAAACGGGACTTCGCCCACCGCATCGGCCTGATGAGCGGGCTCTACACCACCGCGATCTGCGCCTCCGCCGCCCTCGGCGCGGGCCTCACCTACCCGGTGTACCAGGCCACGGACTCCTGGCGCGGCTCCCTGGCGGTGTGGGCGGTCCCCGCGGCGGTCGTGGTGCTCCTGCTGGTCCCGGTGGCGCTCCACCACCGCACCGCCGGCCCCCCGCCGCCCGGCACCGGCGGGCCCGGCCCGTGGGGCTCGGCGGTGGCCTGGCAGATCACCCTGTTCATGGTCTTCCAGGCGATGATGTCCTTCAGCGTCTTCGCCTGGCTGGCCCCCATCCTGCGCGAGCGCGGGATCGACGGGGCCACCGCGGGGCTGATCGTGGCGGTGTCCATCCTGCTGCAGATGACGGGCTCGCTCTTCGCCCCGGTCCTGGCCGCACGCCTGGCGGACCAGCGGGTGCTCAACGCCGTGGTGGCCCTGATGGCGGGCGGCGGGTTCGTGCTCTCCATCTTCGGGCCGACCGAGCTGATCTGGGTCTGGACCGGGCTGCTCGGCCTGGGCCAGGGCAGCCTCACCGCGGTGGCCCTGACGATGATCGCCCTGCGCACCCGCAGCAGCCACATGGCGGTGCGGCTCTCGGGCATGATGCAGGGCGTCGGCTACGGCCTGGGCTCCTCCGGCACGTTCCTGGTGGGGCAGCTGCTGCACTGGACGGGGGGCTTCGCCGCCGCCGGCGTCATGTTCGCCGTGGTCGGCGCGCTCGCGGCGGTCTTCGGCTGGCAGGCCGGCAGGGCCCGCCTCATCCGGGAGGAGTGAGCCCTCAGCCCAGCCGGTCCGCCAGGACCCGGATCACCTCGGCGCGGCTCCGCGCCCCGAGCAGGGCGTCCCGGAACTCGGTCCTCGTCAGCGCCCGGGAGAGGGTGGCGAGGATCCTCAGGTGCTCGTCCCCGGCCTGCTCCTGCGGCACCGCGATGAGGAAGACCAGGTGGACGGGTGCGCCGTCCATGGACTCCCACTCCACCCCCTCGGTGCTGCGGGCGAACGCGATCAGGGGCGCGGCCACCTCGGCCGCCTTGGCGTGCGGGATCGCGATGCCCTGCCCCACCCCGGTGGTGCCCTGCTCCTCCCGGGCCAGGGCCGCGGCGACGACGGCGTCCACGTCCCGCACCTGCCCCGTGGCGGCGCCGAGCTCCACGAGCCGGCGGACGACGTCGTCGCGGCCCGCGCCGCCGACGTCGAGCAGCACGGTGTCCTCGCTCAGGTGGTCGAGGACGGAGCCGGTGGGCCGTCGCCCGGAACGGGCTGCGGCCGGCTCCTCCGGCGAGGCGCCGGGTGAGGCCGCCGCCGGGGCGCCGGACGGCCCGGGGGCCGCTGCGGGCCCCGGCGCCGCCGCGGTGGACCCGCCCTCCGGACCGACCGCCACGGGCTCGCGCTCCCCGGCACCGACCGGGGCGTCCTCCGCCCCGGCGCTCGCGCCGTCCGCCGCCGCGGCGTCGTCGTCGTGCCCGTTCCGGCGGGCGCTGAGGCCGAGCAGGAACAGCGCCGTCAGGACTGTCACGAGCAGGCCGGCGGCGATCGCCACGAAGAACCCGGCCACGTTCTCCACGGCGCCCAGGACGGCGACGATCGGGCCGCCGTGCATGACGTTGTCCTCGACGGCCAGCAGGGCCGCCGCGGCCCCGGCGACCGTGCCGCCGGCCATGTTCGCCGGGATGACCTGCAGCGGGCGGGCGGCGGCGAAGGGGATGGCCCCCTCGGTGATGCCGAAGAAGCCCATGAACAGGGCCGCGATCCCGGACTCGCGCTCCTGGGCGGTGAAGTAGCGGCGGCGCAGCAGCGTGGCCACCCCCATGCCCAGGGGCGGGACGGCGATGGCCGCGGCGACCATGCCCATCGGGGCGGCGTTGCCGGCCGCGATGAGCCCGCCGCCGAACAGGAACGCGGTCTTGTTGACGGGCCCGCCCATGTCGAACGCGATCATCGCGCCGAGGACGGCGCCGAGCAGGATGACGCTGCCGCCCTCGAGCCCGGCGAGGAACGCGGTCAGCGCGGCGAAGGCCCCCGCGATCGGGGCGCCCAGGACGTGGACGAACAGCAGGGCCACCACCAGCGTGGTCAGCACCGGGATGACGATGATCGGCCAGATCGGGGCGATGTAGCGGTGCACGGGGATCTTCTTGATCGCCAGGGCCACGTAGCCGGCCAGGAAGCCCGTCACGATCGCGCCGATGAACCCGGCGCCGGACTCGGAGCCGTAGAGCGCTCCCGTGTTGGCGATGAACCCGCCGATCATGCCGGGGGCGAGGCCGGGGCGGTCCGCGATCGCGTAGGCGATGTAGCCGGACAGGACCGGCACCATCAGCGTGAACGCGAGCACGCCGACCTGGCTGATCACGTACCAGAAGCTGTCCTCGGGGATGACGAGCCCCTCGGGGGTCGGGGTGCCGCCCAGGGACAGCGAGACGGCCAGGAGCAGACCGCCGGCCACCACGAACGGGATCATGTGCGAGACGCCGTTCATGAGCGCCTTGTAGACGGTCGTACCGACCCCGGGGCGGGTGTCCTCCCGGCTCTCCTGGCGCGGGGCCCCGGCGCTGGGCGCCGCGGCGAGCGCCTCGCGGATGAGCTCCCCGGGCCGGCGGATCCCGTCCGCCACGGGAGCGGTGACCACCCGCTTGCCGGCGAAGCGGGAGAGGTCCACCTGCTTGTCGGCGGCGACGACCACGGCGTCCGCCTGCTCGATGTCCTCGGCGGTGAGCGCGTTCTCGACGCCGATCGAGCCGTGGGTCTCCACCTTGATCTCGTGGCCGAGCCGCTGCGCGGCCTGCTCCAGGTTCTCGGCGGCCATGAAGGTGTGCGCGATGCCGGTGGGGCACGCGGTGATGGCGAGGATCCGCTGCGGGTCGCTCATGACTGCTCCGATCGACGTGGTGGGCGGCGCCCGGGCCGCGGGGCGGCACCGGTGCGCGGCAGGCTCCGCAGGAGCGGGAGATCGATGCTCTCCAGGCTATCCACGAGGAGGCGCCGGGGGGCGTGTTCCACGGGTATGACGCCGCGGACCGCGACGACCCACGCCCCGGCGGCGGTCCCCGCGGCGGCCCCGGTGGGCGAGTCCTCGACGACGACGCAGTCCGCGGCCGCCACGCCCAGCAGCTCGCACGCCGCCAGGTACGGGGCCGGGTGCGGCTTGGACCGGTGCCCGTGGTCGCCGGCGACCACGGCGGAGAAGACCCCGGGGGGCAGGGTGCGCACGGCGGCGCGGAGCAGCGCGGCGGGCGAGGAGGAGACGATCGCCGACGGCACGCCGGCCGCCCCGAGCTCCTCGAGCAGCCGTTCGGCACCCGGCTGCCAGCGGACCGCTCCCCCGCCGAGGCGGGCGTGCATGGCGCGCTCGAGCCGGTCCGCGACCGTCTCGACCTCGTCCGCGGAGGGGTCCGGGCGACCGGCGCGGCGCAGCAGGATCCCGGCCGTGGCCGCCATGGTGGTCCCGACGAGCTCGTCCGCGAGCGCGGGGCTCCACGTGCCGCCGAGCGCCTCGAGCTCCTCGCGCTCCAGCTCCAGCCAGAGCGGCTCGGTGTCCATGAGCGTGCCGTCGAAGTCCCACAGGACGGCGGCGGGGAACCCGGGCGCGGTCACGGCGTCGCACCCTCCGCAGCCGTGCCGCCCCGGGGCGGCGCGGTGGAGGAGCGTTCGACGAGCGAGGTCTGCAGCTGGAGCGGGTGGGCCCGGCGCGAGCCGCCGGCCAGGAGGGTGACGGCGCGCTCGACGGCCATCTCGCCCATCGCGTGCAGGGGCTGGCGCACCGTGGTCAGCTTGGGCGAGGCCCAGCGGGCGATCAGCGTGTCGTCGAAGCCGACGACGCTGAGGTCCTCGGGCACCCGCAGCGACGCCTGCCGCGCCGCCTCGAAGGCGCCGAGCGCCGCCTCGTCGGAGGCCGCGAACAGCGCCGTGGGCGGGTGCTCGAGCTCGAGCAGCTCCTGGGCCCCGGCGAAGCCGGCCTCGTAGCTGAAGCCGTTGCCCGTCACGAGCTCCGGGTCGCGCGGGACCTCCGCGCTCTCGAGGGCGCTGCGGTATCCGGCCAGGCGCTCGCGGGCCGGGAGGGACTGCCCCGGGCCGCCGAGATGCCCGATCCGGCGGTGCCCCAGCTCCAGGAGGTGGGTGGTGGCCTCGTACCCGCCGGCCCAGTTGGTGGAGCCGATGCTGGGCACCGTGGACGGGAGGCTGTTCACGGGGTCGATGGCCACCAGCGGGACCTGCGCGTGGGCCGCGGCGGCCACCTGCTCCGCGGTCAGCGGCGTGGTGACCGCGATGACCGCGGTCTCGCCCCGGCGGCCGCAGCGGGCGAACCACTCGCCGGAGAACGGGGGGACGTCGCCCTGCTCGAGGCTCGGCAGCGTGCTCAGCAGCAGGTCGGCGTCGGCGCGGCCGCAGGCGTCCACCGCACCGGCCATGACCTGGAGGGAGTAGTTGCTCTCCAGGGTGTCGAAGACGAGCACGATGGCCGGCCGGGGCCGACGGGCGGCCGAGCCCGTGTAGCCCAGGGCGGCGACCGCGGCCCGCACCTTCTCCCGCGTGTCCTCCCCCACGTCCGGGCGGCCGTTGAGCACCTTGGAGACCGTGCCCTTGGAGACGCCGGCCTCCGCGGCGACCTGGCTCAACGTGGTTCGCTTCATGGCAACGGTCTCCTCGGACGCCGGGCGGATCCTCGGGGGGCGACGAAACGTTTCGCCGCACCCCGGAGCAGTGTCCCCGGTCACACCAGGGGGTTGACGGGTGTGAAACAGGCCACTTACTCTTCTCGCAGCGAAACGCTATACGAAAAGTTTCGTAAGCGCAACGTATCGCTCAACGATGAGGAGAACGCCATGTCCACCCACCGCAGCCTCCGCCCCGCGCCCGCCGGCGCGCACCGGGCCCCCTTCTCCCGCCGCTCCCTGTCCCGCATCGCACTGGTGGGCGCCGCGGCCCTGGCCCTCGCCGGGTGCGGCGGCGGCGGCGCCCAGGCCGGCGGGGACGGCGGGGCCACCGCCTGGACCCTCACCGGCGGCGCCGAGGAGACCTTCCGCACCTCCTTCGAGGCCTGGAACGAGAACCACCCCGACACCCCCGTCAGCGCCGAGTACTTCGCGAACGACGCCTTCAAGGAGAAGATCCGCACGAGCGTGGGCTCCGGCAACGCACCGACCCTGATCTACAACTGGGGCGGCGACAACCTGGAGAGCTACGTCGAGAACGGCAACGTGGTGGAGCTGACCGGTGAGGTGCCCGAGATGGAGGAGCGGGCCCTCGACTCCGTGCTGGAGACCGGCAAGGTGGACGGCACGCTCTACGCCGTCCCGAACAACAACACCCAGCCGGTGATCCTGTACTACAACACCAAGCTCTTCGAGGACGCCGGGGTGAAGGTCCCCACCACCTGGGACGAGATGCTGGACGCCGTGGAGGCCTTCAAGGCCGAGGGCGTCACGCCGATCTCCGTGGCCGGCTCCAGCCAGTGGCCGTACCTCATGTGGATCCAGTACCTCACCGACCGGATCGGCGGGCCCGAGGTGTTCCAGGCCGTCGTGGACGGCGAGGAGGGCGCGTGGTCGCACCCCGCGATCACCGAGTCCCTGGAGAAGATCCAGGAGCTCGTCGAGGCCGGCGGCTTCGGCGACACCTACGGGTCGGTGGTGGCCGACGCGGGCGCCGACGTGGCCCTCGTGCACACCGACCAGGCGGCCATGATGCTGCACGGCAGCTGGGTCTACTCCAGCTTCCTCACCGACGCCCCCGAGTGGACCGCCGAGGGGAACCTGGGCTACACCGAGTTCCCCGTGATCGAGGGCGGACAGGGCGACCCGCAGAACATCGTGGGCAACCCGGCGAACTTCTGGGCCGTCTCCGCGGACGCGAGCGAGGAGCAGCAGGCCACGGCCATCGAGTACCTGAACGAGATGAACCTCGACGACACCGCGGTCGACACGCTCTTCGACGCCGGGCTGATCCCCGCCGTGGACGGCGTGGAGGACCAGATCGCCGACACCGAGCACCCGGAGTACCTCGACTTCGCCTACTCGATGGTCCAGGACGCGCCCCACTTCCAGCTGTCCTGGGACCAGGCGCTGCCGGCCGACCAGGGGCAGGCCCTGCTGACCAACCTCAGCCAGGTCTTCGCCGGCGAGATGAGCCCGGAGGAGTTCCAGACCGCGATGAACGGCACGCTGTGATGCTGAAGCGCACGCCGTCGAGGCGGACGCGCCGGGCGGGGGCCGGCCCCAGCAACTGGCTGCTGGCCCCCGCCCTGGTCTTCTTCGGCATCTTCTCGATCGGCCCGCTGCTCGGCGTCCTGGTCCTGTCCTTCATGCAGTGGGACGGGCTGGGCACGCCGCAGTGGGCGGGCGGGGACAACTGGGCCTCGGTGCTCGAGGACCCGGTGTCCCTGCAGGCCATGTGGCTGACCGTCAAGCTGACGCTGCTGAGCTACGCCGTGCAGTTCCCGCTGAGCCTCCTGCTCGGCGTGTTCATGGCCGGCCGCCAGCGGTACCGGGAGTTCCTCTCCGTGCTGTACTTCCTGCCGATGCTCTTCTCCGCCGCGGCGGTCGGCATCGCCTTCCGGGCCCTGCTCGACCCGAACTTCGGGCTCTCGAGGGCGTTCGACTCGACGCTGCTCAGCCAGGACTGGCTCGGCGATCCGAGCCTGGCCTTCTACGTGGTCGTGTTCGTCATCTCGTGGTCCTTCATCCCGTTCCACTCGCTGCTCTACCAGGCGGGGGTCCGGCAGATCCCGCAGAGCATGTACGAGGCCGCCACGATCGACGGCGCGGGAACGGTGCGCAAGTTCTTCTCGATCACGCTGCCGCAGCTGAAGTACACGATCGTGACGTCCTCCACGCTGATGCTGGTCGGCTCCCTGACCTACTTCGACCTCGTCTTCAGCCTCACCGGGGGCGGGCCCGGCACCGCGACCCGCATCCTGCCCCTGGACATGTACCTGACCGGATTCCGCAGCAACCAGATGGGCGAGGCCAGTGTCCTGGCGGTCATCCTCGTCGCCGTGGGGCTCACGCTCGCCCTCGGCCTGCAACGGCTCACCGGGGCCGACAAGATGGAGAGCCAGGCGGAAGGTGCATAGTCCCATGAGCACACGACTCGCGGACGCCCGTCCCGGGAGCACGCAGTCCCAGCGCACACAGTCCCGGAGCACACCCCCCGGGAGCGCGCCCCGCTCCCGCTCCCGCCGCCGGGGCGTGCCGAACATCCCGGCGGCCGTGGGCGGGTGGCTGTGGCTGGCCGCGATCATCATCCCGATCTACTACATGGCCATCACGAGCCTGAAGCCCCGCGAGGACTACTACTCCACGAACCCGCTGGTGCCCTCGTCCCCGACGTTCGCCCCGTACGCCACCGTCCTGGAGAACCAGTTCGCCCAGTACTTCGTGAACAGCGTGGTGGTGGTCGTGTGCACGGTCGCCGGGATCGTGTTCCTGTCCCTGCTCGCCTCGTACGTGATCGTGCGCAGCAGGACCGGACTGGCCGTGTTCTCCAACCAGCTGTTCCTGCTGGGCATCGCCATCCCGATCCAGGCGACGATCATCCCGATCTACCTGATCATCGTCCAGCTGGGCCTCTACGACACCCTCACCGCGCTGGTCCTGCCCGGCATCGCCTCGGGGATCCCGATCACGGTCCTGATCCTGACCAACTTCATGCGGGACATCCCGAACGAGCTCTACGAGTCCATGACCCTCGACGGGGCGGGCGACTGGCGGGTCTTCCTCCGGCTCGTCCTCCCGCTGAGCGTGCCGGCCATCACCACCGTGGGCGTCTACAACGCCCTGAACAGCTGGAACAACTTCCTGTTCCCGCTGATCCTCACCCAGAGCTCCGACAAGCGCACGCTGCCCCTGTCCCTGTGGACCTACCAGGGGGAGTTCCAGGCCGACGTCCCCGCCGTCCTGGCCGCCGTCGTCCTGTCGGCGCTGCCGATCCTCGTCCTCTACATCTTCGGGCGCCGGCACCTCGTGGCCGGGCTCACCGCCGGCTTCGGCAAGTGACGCGCCCACCGACCAGAAGGAGCACCCCCATGACAGCACCCGAGACCGCACCCGAGACCGCACCGTGGAACGACCCCGCCCGCCCCGTCGCCGAACGCGTCGACGCCCTGCTGCAGGAGCTGACCCTCGAGGAGAAGGCCGGCCAGCTCGGCAGCTACTGGCTGCGCCCCGACCCGGAGGAGGCCACGGGCGGCGCGGCCCCCATGGAGTCCGCCTTCGCCGACGACCGCTCGACCTTCGAGGCCGCGATCGCCCACGGGCTGGGCCACATCACCCGCGCCTTCGGCAGCGCGCCGATCTCCGCCGCGGACGGGGTGGAGCACCTGCGCACCCTGCAGCGCCAGGTCGTCGCGACCTCCCGGCTCGGGATCCCCGCCATCGCCCACGAGGAGTGCCTCACCGGGTTCACGACCCTCGGGGCCACCTGCTACCCGGCCGCGATCGCCTGGGGCGCCGCCTTCGACCCCGAGCTGGTCCGCACCATGGCCCGGCACATCGGGACCGACATGAAGGGCGTGGGCGTCCACCTCGGCCTGTCGCCCGTCCTCGACGTCGTCCGCGACTACCGCTGGGGCCGCGTCGAGGAGACCGTCGGCGAGGACCCCTACCTCGTGGGCGCCCTGACCACCGAGTACGTCCGCGGGCTCCAGGAGGCCGGCGTCGTCGCCACCCTGAAGCACTTCGCGGGCTACTCCGCCTCCCGCGCCGGGCGCAACCACGCCCCGGTCTCGATCGGACCGCGGGAGCTCCGGGACGTCGTGCTCGTGCCCTTCGAGATGGCCGTCAAGCTCGGCCGGGCCGGCGCGGTGATGAACTCCTACGCGGACGTCGACGGCGTCCCGCCCGTCGCCGACCCCGAGCTGCTCACCACGCTCCTCCGGGAGACGTGGGGCTTCGAGGGCACGGTCGTGTCCGACTACTGGGCCGTGAGCTTCCTCGAGTCCATGCACCACGTGGCCGCGGACGCCCGCGACGCCGGCGTCCAGTCGCTGGCCGCGGGGATGGACGTCGAGCTGCCCGAGACCGGCTGCTTCGCCGACCTCGCCGGTGCCGTGCGGGACGGCGAGCTCGACGAGTCCCTGCTCGACCGCGCCGTGCGGCGGGTGCTGACGCAGAAGGTCGAGCTCGGCCTGCTCGACGAGGGCTTCGACCCCGGCGCGGCCGGCGGAGCCGTGGACCTCGACTCCCCGGCGAACCGGCGGCTCGCGCGCCGGATGGCCGAGGAGTCCGTCGTCCTGCTCAAGAACGACGGCGTCCTGCCGCTCGCCCAGGACACCGCCCGGAAGGTCGCGGTCATCGGCCCCAGCGCCGGCCAGCCCCGCTCCTTCCTCGGCTGCTACAGCTTCACCAACCACGTCCTGTCCCGGTTCGGCGAGTCCGGCACCGGGATCGAGATCACCTCGATCGTCGACGCCCTCGCCGAGGAGTTCGCGGGCGGGCGGACCGCCTTCCGGCACGCCCGCGGCGTCGACTTCACCGACCCGGACACCAGCGGCATCGCCGAGGCCGTGGCCGCCGCCGAGGACGCCGACCTCGCGGTCGTGACCGTGGGCGACCTCGCGGGGCTGTTCGGCACGGGCACCTCCGGCGAGGGCTGCGACGTCGTCGACCTGTCCCTGCCCGGCCGGCAGGCGGACCTCGTCGAGGCGGTGCTCGCCACGGGCACCCCGGTGGTCCTCGTGCTCGTGACGGGCCGCCCCTACAGCCTCGGCGCGTTCGACGACCGCTGCGCGGCCGTCGTCCAGGCGTTCATGCCGGGCGAGGAGGGCGGGCACGCCGTCGCCGGGGTGCTCTCCGGACGGGTGAACCCCTCCGGGCGGCTGCCCGTGGGGATCCCCCGGCACGTGGGCGGCCAGCCCGGCACCTACCTGGCTCCCGCCCTGGGCGGGTACTCGGAGGGCGTCTCCAACCTCGACCCCCGGCCGCTGTACCCGTTCGGCCACGGCATCGGGTACTCGAGCTTCGCCTACGACGCGCTCGAGCTCTCCGCGGCCGAGATCGGCACCGACGGCACCGTGGACGTCGCGGTCACCGTGACCAACACCTCCGAGCGGGCCGGCCAGGAGGTCGTCCAGCTGTACCTGAGCGATCCCATCGCCCAGGTCGTCCGGCCGCTGAAGATGCTCGTCGGCTTCGCCAAGATCGCGCTCGAGGCGGGGCAGAGCGCCCGCGTGGTCTTCTCCGTGCACGCCGACCGCACCTCGTTCACGGGCCGGGCCATGCGCCGGATCGTGGAGCCGGGCGAGTTCGTGCTCCGGGCCGGGTCCTCCAGCGAGGACCTCCCCCTCGAGGGCCGGTTCACGGTCACCGGCGCGGTGCGGGACGTGGAGGACACCGACCGCGTCCTCACGACCCCCGTCGAGGTCCGGGCCGCCGACCACGCCCTCGCCACGGCCGCCGACGCCTCCTGAGCCCGGGGCGGGGGGGGGGGCCCCGCCCCCCGCCCCCCCCCCCCCCCCCCCCCCCCCCCCCCCCCCCCCCGCCCCCCCCCCCCCCGCGCCCCGCCCCCCCCGCCCC
>NZ_JBNAFK010000005.1:0-205638 GCF_049716185.1 Kocuria sp. CH-021
TTCGGCGCAGCCCGGCCAGGCGGCGCTCGAACTCGGCGTCGGAGAAGGTCAGCTGCTCCTTGACTCCGTTGTGCAGGATCTTCAGGCGCTCGAGCTCGGCGACGCTGGTCGCGTTCGGGGAGGTGGCGGTGGGCGAGGTGGTCATGATCGTCCTTTCGCGGAGGATGTGTCGGGACAGAGGGTGAGGATTGCGCCGAGGGGCGCTGCCCGTGGGAGAGGAGGCGGGGAACCTCAGCGTGCCAGCGGCTTGTTGCACGTCTCGCGGGAGAGGGCGACGGCGACGAAGGAGATCGCGGCGGCGGCCATGAGGTACCAGGCCGGGGCGAGGTTCGTGGCGAAGACGGAGATCAGCAGGGTGGCCATGAACGGGGCGGTGCCGCCGAAGACGGCGTTGGACAGGTTGAAGCTCACGGCGAAGCCGCTGTAGCGGATGCGTGTGGGGAACAGCTCGGCCAGGAAGCTGGGGAGGGTGCCGTCGTTGAGGGTCAGCATGGCCCCGAGGACGATCTGGACGAGCAGCACGACCAGGAAGGACCCGGTGTCCAGGAGCATGAACAGCGGCACCGTCAGGAGGATGAAGCTCACGGAGGCGGTCATGAGCATCTTCTTGCGTCCGAACCGGTCCGAGGCCAGGCCGGTGAGGAAGATGAATCCGATGTAGGACAGCAGGGCGAAGGAGGTGGCGAGGAAGGACTCGGTCTTGCCGAAGCCGACCTCTTCGGAGAGGTAGGTCGGCATGTAGCTGAGCAGGATGTAGAAGCCCACGGCGTTGAGCAGTACGGCCCCACAGGCGCGCAGCAGGGTGGCCCAGTGGTTGCGGAACATGTCACGCACCGGGGCCGTGATGACCTCGTCCTCCTCGGCCAGCTCCTGGAAGACCGGGGTGTCCTCGAGCTTGGTGCGGATGTAGCGGCCGATCAGGCCCATCGGTGCTGCCAGCAGGAACGGGATCCGCCAGCCCCAGCTGTTCAGCTGGTCGTCGGAGAGCACCATGGTCAGTCCGGCCACGAACAGGGACCCGAAGAGCAGGCCGGCGGCGGTGGAGGCCGGCACGACTGCCGCGTAGAGCCCGCGCCGGTTGGCGGGGGCGTATTCCACGAGGAAGGCCGATGCCCCGGCGTACTCCCCGGCCGCGGAGAACCCCTGCACGATGCGCACCACCAGCAGGAGCGCCGGGGCGAAGATCCCGATGGTGGCGTAGCCCGGGATGAGGGCGATGCAGAACGTGGCCACCGACATGATCAGGATCGACAGGGACAGCGCGGTGCGCCGGCCGAGCTTGTCGCCGATGTGGCCCCAGACGAACCCTCCCAAGGGCCGGACGAAGAACGAGATGGCGAACAGGGCGAAGGTCGCCAGCAGGGCTGTCTGCGGATCGGACTCCGGGAAGAAGACCACCGCGATGGTGGCGGCCAGATACCCGTAGATGGCGTAGTCGAACCACTCGACGAAGTTGCCGATGAAGCTGGCAGAGATGACCCGACGTCGTGTGGAGGCGGTCACCACAGCTGCAGGATCGGAGGAGGTCTTCATCGTGGGCGGCACTTCGGTGCCGGCTTCGTGCGTCATAGATCCCCCAAGGGTGAAGGTGTTGCATTCATTGCAACGTGGTTGCATCAAAGTAAGCTGGGTCACACGGGTCAGTCAACGGTTGTGCAGAAGTTGCGCCGTTATCGTGATAGTGAGTGACATCCGCTTGACTCCAAGGGAGTGCGTGGAAAGCATCTATGGAAACTCAATTGCGATCAGTGCAACCGCAGGAGCCCTCGGCTGGCTGAGGGGCACCTTTCCCCGTCACGGCCATCCACGATGGGCTCGCCGGTCTGCGCCGTCATGGTCACCGTCAGGGTCGTCCTGGCGCAGACGGAGCTGGAGACCGAAAGGGGCGGATCACCGCGCGCTGACGTCGGCAGCGGTGTGAGCGCGGAGGCGCCGCCCATGGGGTGCTCTCCCGGTACACCCTTCACCAGGGACTCCCTGAGCTCTGCCGAACCTGAGGAGGTGGTGCAGTCGCCCCGCCGTCGGCCCCGACCGGGACGGCACCATCACCCAGGGCGGCTACTCCACCCACGTGGTCGTCGACGCCGGCTTCGTCCTGTCCGTGCCCGAGTCCCTGGACTTCGCCGCGGCCGCGCCGCTGCTGTGCGCCGGGATCACCACCTACTCCCCGCTGCGCCGCTGGGGCGCCGGCCCCGGCCGGAAGGTCGCCGTCGTGGGTCTGGGTGGGCTCGGGCACATGGCGGTGAAGATCGCTTCCGCGATGGGCGCTGAGGTGACCGTGCTCTCGCAGTCGCTGAAGAAGAAGGAGGACGGGCTGCGGCTGGGGGCGGACCACTACTTCGCCACGTCCGAGCCGGCCACCTTCGAGCAGCTGGCCGGGTCCTTCGACCTGGTGCTCAACACCGTCAGCGCGGTGATCGACGTGGACGCCTACCTGTCGCTGCTCACCGTCGACGGTGCGCTGGTCAACGTCGGGGCCCCGGCGGAGCCGCTGAGCCTGAACGTCTTCTCCCTCATCGGGGGCCGGCGCTCCTACGCCGGGTCGATGATCGGGGGCATCGCCGAGACCCAGGAGATGCTCGACTTCTGCGCCGAGCACGGCATCGTCCCGGAGACGGAGCTGATCTCCGCCGACCGGGTCAACGAGGCCTACGAGCGGGTGCTGGCCTCCGACGTGCGCTACCGCTTCGTGATCGACACCGCGACCCTGGTCTGAGCCGCCATGACGGAGAGACCCACCCACGTCAGAGCGCTGGTGGAGGCACCCCGTGCGACCACGGCAGTCCTTCCCCCGTCCCTGGTCGGGCACCGGCAGGATTCCTGCCGTCAGCGCGGGACTCCGGGCCGAGGGGTGTACGGGCAGGGTCTCCCTCGCGCGTCGACGGCGACCTACGCTGGCGGGATGGACAACCGCTCCGAGGTCCGTGAGTTCCTCGTCTCCCGCCGGGCCAAGCTCACCCCGGACCGTGCCGGTCTGCCCGCCGCGGGCAACCGGCGGGTGCCGGGGCTGCGCCGTTCCGAGGTCGCGGCCCTGGCGGGAGTGAGCGTGGAGTACTACGCCAAGCTCGAGCGCGGGGCGATCGCCGGGGCCTCCTCCTCGGTGCTGGAGGCCATCGCCGCCGCCCTGCGCCTGGACGAGACCGAGCGGGCCCACCTGCTGGACCTGGCCCGGGCCGCCGACGGCGTCCCGGCTTCGGGACGCCCGCGGCGCCGGGGCGTCAAGCCGGGGCCGGCCCGGCCGTCCCTGCAGTGGGCGCTGGAGGCGATCACCGACGGGGTGGCCTTCGTGCGCGACGCGCATCAGGACCTGTTGGCCACGAACGCCCTGGGCCGGGCCTTCTACTCCCCGCTGATCGGGGCCGGGGGGCGCACTCCCAACCTGGCCCGGTTCCAGTTCCTGGATCCGGCCGCCCGGGACTTCTACCCGGACTGGGAGGTCTTCGCCCAGATGTGCGTGGCGATCATGCGCGCCGAGGCCGGGCGCGACCCGCACGACCGGGGCCTGCAGGACCTGGTGGGGGAGCTGTCCACCCGGAGCGAGACCTTCCGCACGCTGTGGGGGGCTCACGACGTGCGGACCCACGGGACCGGCACCAAGCGCTTCCGGCACCCCGTGGTGGGGGAGCTGACCCTGGCCTACGAGGAGCTGGCCGTGACCGCCGAGCCCGGGCAGGTGCTGATGATCTACTCCGCCGAGCCCGGCTCGCCGTCCGCGGAGCGGCTGCGGCTGCTGGACTCCTGGGCCGCCGACCACCCCGCCACCGTCACCCACCACTGACCCGGGCTCCGGATCGCGGGGCACCCACGGACGCGTCCGCTGAGAGGGCGCGGGCCGGGCCGCTGGACCAGGCGCTGGACCCGCGGGCCTCGCTGCCCGGACACCACTGAGAGGACACCATGGACCTGACCGATCTTCTGGAGGCGCTCGACGCCGGGCGCACCATCACAGGGGACTCGCCCCTGCACGAGGTCATGCACCGGGTGAGCCAGGAGGCCCTGCGCATCACCGGGGAGCTCAACGGCGGATACCGTGAACCGGCCCGGGTGCGGGAGCTGCTGGCCCAGCTCACCGGCAGGCCGGTGGACGAGACGGTGACGGTGTTCCCGCCCTTCTACGCCGACTTCGGGAAGAACATCACCCTCGGGAAGCGGGTCTTCATCAACTCCGGCTGCAGGTTCCAGGACCAGGGCGGTGTGGTCATCGGCGACGACTGCCTGATCGGGCACAACACGGTGCTGGCGACCCTCAACCACGATCTCGCCCCGAGCCGCCGGGCGGACATGCACCCGGCGCCCATCGTGATCGGCCGCAACGTGTGGATCGCGGCCAACGCGATCATTCTCCCGGGGGTGTCGATCGGTGACGACGCCGTCGTGGCGGCAGCGTCGGTGGTGACCAAGGACGTCCCGGAGAGATCCGTGGTCGTGGGCTCCCCAGCATGAGTGGTGCGCTCCGTGAGCGGCTGAACCGCCCCGGCACCGCTTCGTCCGAGCCAGTGAGTGATCCGCGACCTCGGCTGGGCCACCGCCGACGGCGAACGCATCCCCGACGGCTACGGCCTCAGGCGGAACGCCCGGCCACGGCGGCGTGCTGCTGGGCGCCGGCGACGGCGGAGCTGCCCAGGTCGCTGCCCGGCAGGGGCTGCCCGGCGTTCAGCGCCTCGACCCAGGCATCCGTCGAGGCGACGGCGGCCCAGTTGGAGTGCAGCAGGGTCATGAGCGTGGTGTGCACGGTCTCGGCGTCGACGGAGCCGGCGTCATTGGCGAGGTTGACCGCGCCCGTGGCGTCGGCGAGCACCTCGGTGGTGAAGCCGAGGCCCTCGCCCTCGACGGCCGAGGCCAGGACGCAGTTGTTCGTCATGTATCCGACCAGCGTGACGGTGTCGACTCCCTGCTCGCGCAGCCAGGTGGAGACGTCGGTGTCGGCGTAGACGGAGCCGTACTGCTTCACCACGGTCTTCCAGTTCTCGCCGCGGCGCTGAGCCACCTCGGGGTGCAGCTGGAAGCCGGGCTGGGTCGGGTCGAACACCGGCGCGCCCTCACCCATCGTGTGCTGGACGACGACGACGGGGATCCCGGCGGCGCGGGCCGCCTCGATCGCCTGGGTGACGCGAGGGACCGACTCGCTGTGCGGCGGGTGCTGGATCGCCAGCGGGCCGCCGCCGAAGTAGTCCTGCTGGACGTCGACGAGGACAAGCGCGCGCTGCGGGCTGGGCATGGGGGACTCCTGGGGTTCCGGCGGTCGCGGAGGTGCGACCGGTGATGGGTGCTCCTCCATCCTGCGAACGCCGGCCAGGATCCACCAGTGGCGCAAAGGCCGACGTACGATGGATTCACGCCAAGCGGAAGGGGGGGGCGGATGCGGATCGGGATCCATGCCTTCGACGGGATCACCATGTTCCACCTGTCGGTGCCGCAGATGGTCTTCGACGAGGTCGCCCGGCAGGGCCTGGGCGACTGGGAGACCTTCCTGTTCGGCGACCGGCCCGGCAGGATCCGCACCGCGGAGGGATACGGCATCGAGGGGATCCAGGGCCTGACGGCCGCGGAGGGCGCCGACGTCCTCGTGATGCCGTCGTGGTTCCTCGACGGGCGCCCGGCCGGTGCGGCGGTGCGCGGCACGCTGAGGGCAGCCCATGCCGCGGAGGCGACGATCGTCGGTCTCTGCCTCGGGGCGATCCCGGTGGCCGATGCCGGACTGCTCGCCGGGCGCCCGGCTGTCACGCACTGGCAGGCCTTCGACCTGCTGGCGCAGCGGCATCCGGACCTCGCCCTGGACGAGTCGGTGCTCTACCTCGACCACGGCGACGTCCTCACCTCGGCGGGCACCGCATCGGGACTGGACGCCTGTCTGCACCTGGTCCGGACACGCCTCGGGGCCGACGCGGCGAACAAGGTGGCTCGGAGTCTGGTCATCGCCCCGCACCGGGAGGGCGGACAGGCCCAGTACATCGAGCGCCCCCTGCCTCCCCGGCCCGACGACGACGCGATCTCCCGGGTCATGGACTGGGCCGGGCAGCATCTGGCCGAGCCCCTGTCGATCGAGGTCCTGGCCGCCGCGGCGCACATGAGCACGCGGACCTTCGTGCGCACGTTCCGGGCGGCGACCGGAACCACGCCGGCCACCTGGGTGCGGACGCGGCGCCTGGACGAGGCCCGCCGGCTGCTGGAGACCACCGATCGGCCGATCGACACGATCGCAACTGACTGCGGCATCGGCAGCCCCGTGACGCTGCGCCAGAACTTCTCGGCCGCCTTCAAGATCTCACCCTCGCAGTACCGCGCGCGCTTCCGAGCCGAGGTGGCCCAGACCGAGGAGTGACCCCGTCGGTTCTGACGGACGAGCGCCGAGGGGGCGGTCCTCTGCCGGGCAGCGGCCGGTGCCGTCGATTTCTCCCTCCGCGCACATCGCCCTCCGGGAGCGGCGGGGCCCGGGGCGCGGTGGCACAGTGGGGTCCCATGAACTCATCTGAGATCTCCGCCCGGACCGCCCTGGTCGTCGGCGCCAGCGGCATCGCCGGCTCCGCGCTCGTCGAGCAGCTCACTGCCCAGGACTGGGACGTCGTGGCGCTGTCGCGCACTCCCGTGCCCGGCAGCACCGCCCGGCACGTGAGCGCGGACCTGCGCTCGGCCGAAAGCCTCGAAGCGGCGCTCGCCGCTGAGCGGCCGACGCACGTGTTCTTCACCGCGTGGTCCCGCCAGGCCACCGAGAAGGAGAACATCGAGGTCAACGCCGGGATGATCCGCAACCTCCTGGCCGCTCTGGCCCATGCCCCGGTGGAGCACGTCGGGCTGATGACCGGGCTCAAGCACTACCTGGGTCCCTTCGAGGCCTACGGGCAGGGCGACATGCCCGACACCCCCTTCCTGGAGGAGGAGCCCCGGCTGCCGGTGGAGAACTTCTACTACGCCCAGGAGGACGAGCTGTGGGCCGCCGCCGAGCGCCAGGGATTCCGCTGGTCGGTGCACCGGGCGCACACGGTCATCGGGCACGCGGTGGGCAACGCCATGAACATGGGACTCACCCTGGCGGTGCAGGCCGCGATCTGCCGGGAGACCGACCGGCCCTTCGTGTTCCCCGGCTCCGAGACGCAGTGGAACAGCCTGACCGACATGACCGACGCCACGCTGCTGGCCGAGCACATGATCTGGGCTGCCACCACGGAGGCGGCCGGGAACGAGGCCTACAACGCGGTCAACGGTGACGTCTTCCGGTGGCGGAGGATGTGGCCGGTCCTGGCCGACTTCTTCGGGGTCGACTGGGAGGGTTTCCAGGAGGCACCGCGGCCCCTTCAGGAGCAGATGCGCGGCGCCGACGACGTCTGGGCCCGGATCGTGGCCGAGCGCGATCTGGTCGAGCCGCGGCTCGAGCGAGTGGCCTCGTGGTGGCACACGGACGCGGACCTGGGCCGGCCGATCGAGGTCGTCGCCGACATGAGCAAGAGCCGGCTGGCCGGGTTCACCGGCTATCGCCGCACCCAGGACTGCTTCATCCGCCTGTTCGAGCGCTACCGGGCCGAGGGCATCATCCCCTGAGCGGAGCCCCGCCGGCCGGTCACCGCGGCACCGTCACGGACCTTCACGGAAGGACGGGCCGTCCCATGCTCGGCCGGCGGCTCGGGACGTTGTCGGGGGTCAGGGCGTTCCTGAGCCGCCCGGGATCGTCCGGCGGTCAGCCGATGGCGATGGAGTCGAAGTCCTCGCTGATGATCAGCTCCCCGGAGAAGTTCTTCCCGGCCTCCTCCCACTTCTCGACCGGCCAGTTGCCGGGCACGAGGTGGTTGAGCACCAGGGTCTTCACTCCGGCGCGTTCGGCCACGCCTCCGACGTCCTCGATGGTGGTGTGCGCTCCGATCAGGTGCTGGTACTCGGCCTCGGAGGTCGCATCGCGCGGGGCGGGGTGGTGCCGGCCGACCCACTCCTCGGCGATGGCCTCGTGCACCAGGAGGTCCGAACCCTTCGCCAGCTCCACGAGGTTCTCGCTCGGGCTGGTGTCCCCGGAGAAGGTCACGGAGCCGGTGTCGGTGTCGAACCGGTAGGCGAAGGCCGGGAAGACCGGGGCGTGCTGGACCAGGGTGGCGGTGACCTTGACCCGGTCGTCCTCGAAGACCTCGATCGGGCTCATCCGCGGGTGCGGATCACCGTTGGGGTCATCGGTCAGCTCGGCCGGCAGGGCGATGTCGCGGCCCACGAAGAACTCCCGGGGCGGGGGGTAGCCGGAGTCGATGATCCGGTCGTTGAAGTCCGTGGCGAAGGTCCTGATCATCGCCTCGATGGTCTCCCGGGTGCCCGGGGTGGGGTTGGCCGGATGGACCACCTGGTCGGCGGGGATCTGCTCGCCCTTGTAGTTGACCGGCAGCGCCCCGCGGTTGCCGGGCCCGAAGACCTGCAGCACCCGGTCGGGCACGGTCACGCCGTTCTGCAGGCCGGTGCCGAAGATGTTGTAGAGGTCGGAGATGTGGTCCGAGTGCAGGTGGGTGAGGAACACGGCCTCCAGGGCGTCCAGGGGGCCGCGCATGTCCTGGGTCCAGTTGCCCAGTTTGGCCTTCTTGATCTGCTTGCCCACTCCGTCGCCGGCGTCGATCAGGTAGTACTTGTCCCCGACGACGACGGCGGAGGCCACGCCTTCGCGGTGGGAGTCGTTCCACCAGGGCGGCCCGCCGCTGGTGCCCAGCAGCACGATCCGGTTCCGCGCCTCGGTGGTCAAGGGGGTCCGGCCCGCAGCCCGGCCGGGGGCGATCGCGGTGGGCGAGGCGGTGGCGCTTCCGCCGCTGGAGGAGGCTGCGCTGCCCGGGGCGCAGGCGGTGACCGCCAGCGGCGTCAGCCCCAGGGCGGAAGCCAGCCCGAGCGCGCGGCGACGCGAGATGCCTCCCGGTGAGTGGGCATGGTGATCGGATCCAGAAGCAGACATGGAGTTCCCCCAGGGATGTGGCGCACGTCAGGTGTGGAGATTCCAGTATGGATGACCGCTCCAGGCCCGTACCCCCCTTGCGGGGGGCCTTTCCCAGACATGATCAGCGCTCACTGATACGTGTCTCGGATGAGTAGTCACATCCCTGCTGGCGGGCATGGAAGCCTCCCGATGGTCTCGTCCAGGATGTCTGGCAAATTGGTAACTGGAGGATTACCATAGATGTCGTGGACGTGTTCACGGCTCTCGGGGACCCGGTGCGGCGGGCCCTGCTGCGGCGGCTGGCCGAGGGGCCGGCGCGGGTGGTCGACCTGGCGGCCGATCACGACATCAGCCGCCCGGCGGTCAGCAGGCACCTGAAGGTGCTCGGCGGCGCGGGCCTGGTGGCCGGGGCCACGCACGGCCGCGAGCGCCACTACACCCTGGTGCCCTCCGCCCTGGAGCCGGTCGCCGTCCTGCTCGAGGAGCTCAGCGGCCGGACACCGCGGATCCCGGAGCACGTCCTGGACGGACTCGACCTCGAGGTCCGCCGCACCAGCCGCGACCGCGCCGCCGGCCGGCAGGACCGGCCGGCCCGCACCGAGAGGAAGGACGCAGGATGACCGCACCACAGGCCACCGGCCGGCCCGAGACCCGCCAGGACGGTGAGTGGATCGTGTTCACCCGCCACTTCAGCGCTCCTGTCGAGGACGTGTGGGCCGCCGTCACGGATCCCGAACGCCTCGAGCGCTGGATCGGCACGTGGACCGGGGACCCGGCCTCCGGCAGCGTCACCTTCCGGATGACCGCCGAGGACGGCATGCCGGAGGAAGAGCATCACATCGAGGCCTGCGAGCCGCCGCGGCTGCTGCGCACACGCGCCCGCAGTGAGGGCCTGGACGGACAGGACCACGACTGGCGAGTGGAGTTCCGGCTCACCGAGGACGACGGTGGTACGACGCTGCACTTCGGCCAGGTCCTGCCGGAGCCGGGGTGGGCGCACAGCATCGGCCCGGGCTGGGACTACTACCTGGACCGCCTCGTGGCGGCCGAGACGGGTGGGGACGTCGCGGCGATGGACTTCGAGCGCGACTACTACCCCGCCCTGGTCCCCGCCTACGAGGAACGCTTTCCGGCCACGCCCCGGCAGTCCTGACCCGCCGACGGGACCACGGGCCGGCTGCAGGGCGACGGCGGCCCGTGCTCCAGCACGTTCCGGCCCGTTCTCGCGCGCCGATGCAACGACATATTTCGTCGGGTGGTTCCGCGCCAGGATCCGCTTCACTAGGGTCAGGGGCACCTGCGGGCGAACGCGAAGCCACACCGGTGCGTCGCCTGCCACTCTCGCAGTCCTCGGCGTCCACCAGCACGCCCGGTTCCACCCGGACCGCCGAGATCCCCGGGCCCAGTGACGGACCTGGGGATCCGGGAGGCGGAGCACTCCACCGGAGTCCTCACACCCTGCGCGGGTGGAGACCGCCCCAGCACACCACTACAACGACGTAGGGAAGCGCGATGACCACGACCACCAGCATCCACTTCGGATCCACTCCTTCTGCGCCGCCGGAGATCGAGGGCCCCATCGAGGGCCCTGGAGGGCTCCAGCTCCGACCTCTCGAGCAGTCCCGGCCCAGCACCCCACCGGTCACCGGAGTCGGGGGTTCCCCGAGTCCTTGGAGCCGCGAGCGGGAACGGCCCGAGGACGACGAAGCCGTCGTCACCGCGGTGCTGGCCGCTGCCACCCGTCGCGCCTTCGGGGAACGCCCCGAGGACGACGAGGTGATCCTCACCTACACGAGCGAGCCCGCCTGCCGGCGCATGAGGTGAGGCCCCGGCCGGGCGCATCAGTGCCCCGCGGGCCGGCGGACCGGGGGAGACCGGCGAACGCCTCTGTTCCCTCGATCGCCGAGAGGACGAGGGTGCAGCGCTGCTCGACGACGGCCTGCACCCGGTCCGCGAGCACCTAGGTGCTGCGCGCCGCCAGTCGGGCGGCGCGCAGCACGGTGGATGCTGGTGCTCACGGGCTGGTCTCGCCGACGGCCGCCCTCCGGGAGCTCCCCTGCACCAGCAGCAGCGCCGCTCCGCTGAGCAGCGCCACCGCGGCGGTGAGCACGAGCAGGGTCCCCAGGCCCAGGCCGGGGATGACCGCGCCGGCGACGGCCGGTGCGGCGACCGAGCTGAAGGCCCCCACGACCAGGCAGGCCGTGAACGCCGCCCCGGCGCGGTCGGGCACCAGCTCGGCGGTCCAGACGGCGAGCACCGCCGATCCGGTCATGTACCCGACACCGAAGATGCACGCCGAGACCATCGTCGCGGCCAGGGAGTCGGCGGCCAGCCCGAGCAGCGCCAGCGCCGCGGCGACCGTCACGAGACTCAGCGCGGCCACCCGCCCGCTGCCCATCCGCTGCGCGAGGGCCCCGGTCGTCACGCCCACCATGCCGGTCAGGCCGATGACCGCGTAGAGGGCAGGCACGGCCGCCGCCGGAAGGGTGCCGCTGCCGAGGGCGTCGGCGGCGTAGGTGAAGTAGATGACGACGACCGCGAAGTAGACGACGGAGTAGGCGCCCGGGACGCGCAGCGCTGTGACCAGGGAGGAGGCGCCGCCCGGTCCGTCCGGGCGCGGGGCCGGCCTGGTGCGCGGCACCAGGCGGAGGTTCACGACCGCGGCGGCCACCGCGGCCACGGCGATGCCGGCCCAGACCAGGCGCCAGGAGCCCAGCGCGGCCGTCACGGCCAGCCCGCCCAGCAGCAGCAACCCGCCGCTGGTGCCGGTCGTGATGATCGCCAGGGCCCTGGGCTGCTGCCGCAGGGGCACCGCACGGGTCACGATGTCGGAGTAGGGCGCCCAGACCCAGCCGCCGGCGCTGCCGGCCAGGACGACCCCGACGGCGAGCAGCCAGGGGGACTGCGCGAAGGTCACGATCACCGCCCCCGCGGTGCCGCAGACCCCGCCCACGGTCGTCGGAGCGCGCGAACCGTGCCGAGCGGCCAGTCGTCCCGCGAGCAGCAGCCCGGCCAGGTAGCCCGCGAACGTGGCGCTGGAGACCAGGCCGAGCACCAGCTCGGAGAGCCCCAGGTCCTCCCGGATGCCGGGCAGCGTCAGACCGTAGGCGTAGCGGGCCATGCCGAAGGCGACCCCGACCACCGCCGCTCCGGCCAGCCCGATCCGGTGGCCCGCGGAGAGTGTCATGAATGCCTCCAGGTTCTGCGGCGTGTCCCGGTGCCGCTGCCGGCCGCAGCGGAGTCGGCGTTCCGACGCGCTCGGCCCGACTGCTCATCGGTGCACCGGGGCGAAGAAACCGACAGCGCCGCTCGTGCCGTTCGTCCGACCTCGAGGCTACCGCGTGAGCTGATCGGGGTCCGGGGGCGGTGCCGGACCGCGTCGGCGGACGCCCATGTGTTCGCGATCACACACGTTTGCTTCCGATTGTGAATGCGCGGCACCCCGGGGGTCTTGCCTGGAGGGACGGGATGAGCGACGCTCCTGGTGAGAGGGCGTTTTCCAAGACCCCTCGAGCTCTGGGACAGGCGGGCAGCACAACGGATCCGGGGGGATCCGCCACCGTGGGTGGGCGTCCGTCCTGAGGCGGAGAACAGAGGGGCGGGAACGGCTGGGGGGCCGTCCCGCCCCTTTCTCCTGTCCTCCCCGTGGTGACCTCTCCTCGGTGTCCCCGTGCGGGGGCGGCAGGGAGCCGGCGGTGCCGCTCCAGCGGTGGCCGCCGGAGCCCTGCCCCTAGGCTGGGGCGGGTGAACGGGTCGACAGCCGCCGGGTGGGCGGAGCGCCACCAGGTGGCGGTGTACCTGGCCGCCATCGCGGCCGCGGTCCTCGTGGGCTGGGCGGTGCCCGGTGCGCCGGCGCTCGCCCCGGCCATCACCCCGGTCCTCGGGCTGCTGCTGTTCGCCACGTTCCTGGCCGTCCCGTTCGCCTCGCTGGGCCGGGCCTTCGCGGACCTGCGTTTCCTGGCGGCGCTGCTGGTGCTCAACTTCGTGGTGGTCCCGGTGGTGGTCCTCGGACTGTCCCGGGCGGTCGCGGGGCACGAGGCGCTGCTGCTGGGCGTGCTGCTGGTGCTGCTGGCCCCCTGCGTGGACTACGTCATCGTCTTCACCGGCCTCGCCGGCGGCGCCGCCGACCGGCTGCTGGCGGCGGCCCCCCTGCTGATGCTCGCGCAGATGCTGCTCCTGCCGGCCTACCTGCTGCTCCTCGCCGGTCCGGAGGCGGTCGCCCCCGTGGAGCTCGGGCCCTTCGCGGAGGCGTTCGTGCTCCTGATCCTGCTTCCCCTCGCCGCGGCCGCGCTCGTGCAGCGGGCGGCGTTCCGCTCCGCCGCGGCCCGGCGGGTGGGGGCCGCGACGACCGCCGCCATGGTGCCGCTGATGGCCCTCACCCTGTTCACCGTGATCGCCTCGCAGGTGCGCGGGGTGGGGGAGCAGCTGGCCGACCTCGCGGCGGTCGTGCCGCTCTACGCCGGTTTCCTGCTGCTCATGGTCCCGCTCGGGGTCCTCGCCGCCCGGCTGGCCCGCCTGGACGTGCCGTCCTCCCGGGCCCTGGTCTTCGGCGGGGCCACCCGCAACTCCCTCGTGGTGCTGCCCCTGGCCCTGGCGCTGCCGGAGCGGCTCGCGCTCACGCCGTTCGTCGTCGTCACCCAGACCCTGGTCGAGCTCGTGGGGATGGTGCTGCTGGTGCGGCTGGTCCCCGCGCTGGTGCAGGACCGCGATCCACGACACAGTGGGGGGAACCCCCCGTCCGATCGAAAGGCTCCCCGCCCATGACGCAGCGCCTCCGTCCCGCCGCCCAGGCCCTCCGCCTGTGGGGCCCGCGCCAGTGGGGCGTGGCCGTGCTCGCGGGCCTCGCCACCGCCCTGGTCCTGGGCCTGGCCACCGTGCTCATCCCCAACAGCGTCTTCAGCCGCGAGATCCCGCCGGTGTGGTGGAACTACCCCGTCTGGCTCGCCACCTCGGCGCTCACCGGTGTCCTCGTGGCCTCCTACGTCTCGCCCGTCGCCGGCGGGACCCCCCTGCCCGACGACGACGTCGCCGCGGCCACCGTGGCCCGTGCCGTCGAGTCCGGCGAGCGCCGCAGCGCCCGGCTGGGCGCGGCCGGCACGTTCGCCGCCTGGTTCGCCGTGGGCTGCCCGGTCTGCAACAAGCTCGCGCTCCTGGCCCTGGGGTCCACCGGGGCCATGACGTGGTTCGCGCCCGTCCAGCCGTGGCTGGGGGTGCTGGCGCTGGCCCTGAGCGCGTTCGCCGTGGTCCACCGCCTCGCCGGGCAGATGGCGTGCCCCGTGAACCTGCCCGTCAGCACCGCGAGGAACGCGGTGGTCCCGGCCGCGTCCGAGACCCCGGGCGACCGGTAGATCCCGGAACCGGTCTCAGGCCACCGGGTACGGCTCGGCGCGCAGCAGCCGCGCCAGGTGCGCGGCGTTGCGGGCGGCCCCGGCCGTGGTGGCCGTGACCTTCTCCGGCACCTGGTCGAGGTCCTGGTAGTCCACGGACTGCATGGCCTCGCCCACCCAGTACGTCCCGGCCTGCGCCGGGACGGTGAACCCGATGTCGCTCAGGGCCTGCGTCATGTCGGCGATCGTCTTGTGGGCGCCGTCCTCGTTGCCGACCACGGCCACGATCGCGGTCCGGTCGTACATGATGGGCCGGCCCTGCTCGTCGGTCTCGGCGAGGTCCGCGTCGAGGCGCTCGAGCACCCGCTGGGCGATGCTGCAGGGGTGGCCCATCCAGATGGGGGTCGCGAGCACCAGGATGTCGGCGTCCAGGACCTGCTGCCGCAGCGCCGGCCACTCGTCGCCGGTGCCCATGTCCACCTGCACGCCCGGCTTCACGTCGTGGTCGACCACCCGGACCGAGGAGGTGCGCACCCCGTGCTGCTCGAGCTGGTCCAGCACGTGCCGGGCCATCAGCTCGCTGCTCGAGGGCTTCGGCGAGGGGGTCAGGGTGCAGACGAGGGCGACGGCGGAGAGCTGCTGCATGGGGCGGTCCTTCCGGGTGGAACTGGCCTCGGGGCGGTGTCAGCTCCAACCTAGCGGTGACCGATCGCCGGGGCACCCCTCGTGCGATGCGCCCGGTGTTCGTAGACTGGCCGTCCGTGCCGCGGATCCGCAGCGCGGACGTCGACAGGTTCAGCTGTCGGCCGGCCCGGTTCTCGACCAGCCCAGTTGTCGAACAGAGTTGTCGAACAGAGAAGGGACCTCCCCATGACCGACCAGGACGACGGCACCGCCAAGGTGCGCGAGCTCATCAAGAACACCCGGATCGCCATGCTCACCCACGCGGACGAGCACGGGAACCTGATCTCCAAGCCGATGGCCACGCAGGACGTGGACTTCGACGGCACCGTCTACTTCATCGCCGAGCGCACCTCGGACCAGGTCCAGGACCTGCAGCAGCGGCCCTCCGTGAACGTCGCCTACGCCGGGGACGGCGCCTGGGTCTCGCTGACCGGGACGGCGCTCGTGCTCAACGACGAGGCGAAGCTCAAGGAGCTGTGGGACAGCTTCACCGGCTCCTGGCTCGAAGGCGGGCCCGAGAACCCGGACAACGTCCTCATCGAGGTCACCGGCCGCTCCGCCGAGTACTGGGACACCCCCGGCGGCGGCAAGGTCACGCAGGTGGCGAACCTCGTGAAGGCCAAGGTCACGGGCGACACCATCAAGGGCGACAAGGGCGTCGTCGACCTCTGACGCCTGTCCGGGGCCGTCCGCACCGCCCGTCCGGACGGCCCTGCGCCCGGGCGTGTCCCGGAGGCCGTTGGTAGAATCCGGGCATGAGAACTGCACTGGTCCGCCCCCGCAACGGCAAGCTCATCGCCGGCGTCTGCGCGGCCCTCGCGGCCCGCTTCGGACTGCCGAAGTTCCTCCTGCGCCTGGGCTTCATCGTCTTCGGCCTGGTGGGCGTGGGGGAGCTGGTCTACATCGCCCTGTGGATCATCATCCCCAAGGAGTCCTGAGCCCCGACTCCGCCCGAGCTCCGCGCCGGACCCGGCTCCGCCCGCCGGGGCCCGACCGGGCGGAGCCGGGTCCTGCCCGCCGAACGGGCCCGCGGGGCGGTGCGGGCCCGTGCCTTCAGACCATGAGGTCGCGCCGCGCGAAGGCGACGGCGCCGCCGAGCGCCACCAGCACCGCGAGGGCGGCCAGCAGCGCCAGCCCCGGTCCGTCGAATCCGGTGGCCAGGGGTTCGGCGCCGATGTACCAGTGGAAGGGCGAGATCTGCTCCATCCACGGCGCCTCCGCGATGGGGGAGAGGTAGCTGAGCAGGTAGGAGGCGACCGCGGCCGCCGCGGCCGCTCCCAGGGCGGTCCCGCGCCGGCCGGTCGCGGCTCCCACCGCGAAGGCCACGGTGCCCAGGGCACCCCCGAAGAGGAGCAGGCCTGCGCTCGCCGCCGCCACGTTCACGGCCGACAGGCCGAGCTCCAGCGCGGCGGAGAGCACACCGAGGGCGGCGGTGAGGGCGAGGACCAGCACCAGGACCGTCAGCCACAGCGCCGCCAGCCGCTCGGCGTAGATCCTCCGCCGCGAGACGGGGGCGCTGAGCTCGAGCTCGAGCGTGCCGTCCTCCTCCTGCCCGGCGATCAGGCGCGCGCCCAGCCCGATGGCGCACACCAGGGTGAGGACGGCGCCGAGGAGCGAGTACACCGTGGAGGTGACGTAGCCGGCCGCCGTGGTCATGCTGTCGAAGCCCATCGCCGTGATGAACTCCGACGGCATGGACTCGAGCATCGCGTCCATCTGGCCGCCGCCCACGCTCGGGTAGAACGCCGTGTACAGGGCCGTGACGGCCGCGACGGCGAGCGCCCACAGCAGCAGCGACCGCCGGTTGGTGCGCAGCACCCCGGCCAGAACGGTCCCGCCGCGGCCGGTCATCGCACGCCCCCCGGGCGCGTGGCCGCGGAGCCCGGCGCCGGCCGGTCCGAGGGGGCGGGCGGTGCCGGGGCGGTGGAGGGGAACGGCCGCCGGTAGAAGTCCAGGAACAGGTCCTCGAGCTCACGGTCCTCGGCCTGCCAGCGGACCACGCGGTGCCGGACGGCCGCGGTCAGCAGGGGCATCGGGTCGCCGCGGAGCAGGCAGCTCAGCGTCGTGCCGTCGGAGGGGTCGAGGGCTGCGTCCTGCACGCCGGGCAGGTCCGCGAACTCCGCCAGCGGCACCGGCTCGGCGAAGCGCAGGAGGACCTGCTGCCCGGCGCGGGCCCGCAGGGCCCGGACGTCGTCGAGGTCGACCACCCGGCCCTCGCGGATGATGGCGACCCGTCCGGCGACCTCCTCGACCTCCTGGAGCATGTGGCTGGAGAGGAAGACCGTGGCGCCCCTCGCGCCGGCCTCGCGGGCGAGGAGCAGGAACTCCCGCTGGAGCAGGGGGTCCAGGCCGCTGGTCGGCTCGTCCAGGACGAGCAGCTCGGGATCGTGCATGAACGCCTGGACCAGCCCGACCTTCTGCTTGTTGCCCTTCGAGAGCGCCCGGAGGGGACGGGACAGGTCCAGGGAGAGCCGCTCGGCGAGCTCGCCGGTGCGCCGCCGGCCCCGGCCGCCCCGCAGGGCCGCGAGGTAGGCGAGGTACTCCCCGGCGCTCATCCGGGCGGGGAAGGAGAGCTCACCGGGCAGGTAGCCGATCCGTGCGCGCAGCCCGGGCCCACCGGCGGCGGGGGCGGTGCCGAAGATCTCGACGCTGCCCGCCGTGGGGCGCAGCAGGTCCATGAGCACCCGGATGGTGGTGGACTTCCCCGAGCCGTTGGGGCCGAGGAAGCCGAACACCTCCCCGGCCCGCACCTCGAGGTCCACGCCGTGCAGGGCACGGGTGCGCCCGTAGTCCTTCACGAGCCCGTGCACGCGGATGGCCGGTGTCATGTCAGGGCTCCTGGACTTCGCGCACGCTCGGTGCTGGACGCATGGGCTCATCGTAGAACAGGGCGCACGGACGGTCCGGGACGCGGCGGACCCATCCGTGGCGCCGACGGCGCCGGCTTCCGAGCCGTCCTGCTGCGGCTCGACGTGGAGTTCTCCGCGCTTCCCGGTCGGGCCGGCACCCGGCCGGTCGCCGCGGCGCCGGGGCGTCTCGACCGGAGCCGAGACGCCCCGGTGCGGCGCCTACATCTCCTCCTTCGGGGTCATCACCGCGAAGACCTCCCGGTCGGGTCCGGCGACGCTCGCCATCCGCCCGAACTCGAAGTCGAACGGCTCCTGGTCGACCGACCCGCCGGCCTCGCGCACGCGCCGCACGGCGGCGTCGGCGTCCTCGACCTGGAAGGCGACCGACCAGCCGAGCTGGGTGTCACCGGCCCGGGGGTCGGGGCCGCCGATGCCCCCGGCGGGCATCTGCCCGCCGGGGACGGTGAACAGGGCGTAGGCCATGGTCTCGTCCCCCATGTCCTGGTACGTGTAGTCGAAGACCTTCGCGTAGAAGTCCTGGGCGCCGGCCGGGTCGCCGGTCATCAGGTCGCACCAGGCCACCGCGCCGGATTCCGCGGAGGCCTCGAAGCCGGTGTGCTCGTCGGCCTGCCACATCCCGAAGGACGCCCCGGTGGGGTCGGTCCACATCCCCATGGAGCCGAAGGACGCGACCTGCATGGGCTCGAACAGCGGGGTGGCCCCTGCCGCGGCCGCCCGCGCGGCGTGGACGGCGATGTCCTCGGTGGCCAGGTAGACCGACCACGCGTGCGGGGCGTCCGCCATGCCTTCCATGGTGGGCGAGAGCCCGGCGACGGCCCGGTCGCCGAGCAGGGCGTTGCAGTAGCCGCCGTACTCGGGCTGGGAGTCGGTGTACGTCCAGCCCAGGACGTCGCGGTAGAAGGCCTGGGTGCGGCCCAGGTCCGAGGCCATCAGGTCCACCCAGCAGGGTGTGCCGGCCGGCCAGGGTTCGATGTGCGTGGTCATGGCGAGGGTCCTTCCGGGGAACGGGTGCGGCGGAGCCGCCGGCGGTCTGCGGCGGGACCCGGGACCGGGCACCGGGGACTGTGACCTCCGACACGTTCCAGGCTAGGGGGCCGCTCGGACGCGCTAGCGGGACCGCGCCGACGGGACCGGCCGCCGGCCTCAGGCCGAGCAGGTGTCGGCGATCTCCTCCGCCGTGAGGCGGCGCCGGCCCACGTAGTACAGCACGGAGCCCTCCGGCAGCGGGGTCTCCCAGCTCGGGTCGAGCAGCTCGCCCCGGTGCTGGACGGCGAGCACGGTGGCGCCGAAACCGCGCCCCAGGGCCTCCTGGACCCGCCCGAACCCCCTGCCGGCCAGCCGCGCGGGCAGCCGGGCACTGTAGGTGTTCCGCCCGCCGTGGGTCATCAGCTCGGCGTAGACCGCGGCGATGCCGGGATCCTGCAGCTCCTCGGTGGCCAGGCGCGGCGAGTGCCACTGCACGCACCGCACGTCGTCGTCGACATAGGAGAAGTTCCGGGCCCGGCCCATGTCCCGCAGGGTCACGACGACGTGGGCGTCCGGGCGCACGTGCGTGACCGCCACGGTGAGCGTGAGCGCCTCGTTGTCGTCGCGGGCGTCGACGAGGACGCGGGCCGCGCGGTGCAGGCCCGCCCGGCGCAGCGCGGCCTCGTCGGCGAGGTCGCCGCGGACGAACTCGACGCCGGCGTGCTCGGGCATCGGGTGCTGCGGCACGTCCTCCCACGCGCACAGCGCGATCGACCCGGTGCCGTCCCCGGCGAGCTCCTCGACGAGCCGTTCCGTGCGGCCGGGCGTGTAGCCGAGGATCACCAGGTGGTCCGAGATGTCGAGCTCGATCCGGCCCTTCATGCGCTGTCCCTTCGCGGTCTCGATCGCGGTGGCGATCCTGGTGAAGACGGTGGTCAGCGTGGCGATGCCGCCGACGATGACGTACACGCCGACCAGGTGGCCGCCGAGCGTGGTGGGGAAGAAGTCGCCGTAGCCCACGGTGGACGCGGTGACCAGGAACCACCACCAGTAGTTCTCCGCGGCGGTGATGGTGTTCTCGGGCGGCTCCGCCCAGGCCATCAGGGGCCAGCTGGTCAGGAACACCGTGAGGATGATCAGCAGCGGCAGCCCCCAGGCCTGCACGCGGCCGAGCCGGCGGACCAGGCGGATCAGGATGAACGGCACCGGACGTCTCCTGTCTGCTCGCGGGGCACCTCCGGTGACCTTACGCCGATCCGCGCCGGCGGCCACCACCGCGTGGCCCGGCGGTGTCAGCCGGCCGAGCGGCCCAGCTGCTGCCCGTGGTGGAGGTGTCCGGGGACGGCGCCGGTCAGCGCGGTCTCCGCCAGCGCCTCGCCGAGCGCCGGGGCCTGCTTGAAGAGGTTGTGCCCGGCCAGGGCGGTGAGCCCGTCCCCGGACCAGATCCCCACGCCGTCGTCGCCCCACGGCAGCCGGGTGACCCAGCAGTGCACGTGGTCCACCGGGCGCGGGTCCAGCCCGGGCAGGGCGCGCTCCACGTAGGCCACGGTCCGGTCGGCCAGGGCGGCGAGCGCCGCGGGGTCGGCGAGGCCACCGTCCGGACGGGCGGGGGTGTCGGCGCTGAGGCCCACCGAGAAGTGGCGGCCGTCCGGGTACGGCGCGGCGTACACGCCGGTCTCCCCGAAGGCCCCGCTGCCGTCCTGGAAGGTCGGCAGACCGCGGCCTGCGGGTACGCCGGGGGTCACCGCGAAGGTGAGGCGGACGTGCGCGCCCACCTCCACGGGCAGGTCGAGCCCGGCGCCGCGGGCCAGCGGGGCGGTGCCCCGGCCGGCGCACAGCACCACGTGGTCGTAGGTCTCGCACGTGGTCCCGGTGCGCACCTCCACCGGTCCGGCGTCCGTGCGCCGCACCGAGAGCACGTGCTCGCGCAGCACCGCGTCCTCGAGCCGGTCCGTCAGCGCCGCGACGGCGGCGAGGGTGCGGATGGCGCCGCCGTCGACGTCGAGCATCGCCGGGCCCGTCCAGGCGGCCAGGAGGGGCAGCCGCTCGTGCAGCTCCTCGGACGCGAGACGCCGCACGGGGATCTCCGCGAACGGCTCCAGGGTGCGGAGCTTGTCCTCGACCCCGTCCCCGATCGCCACGGCGCCGTCGGGGGAGATCAGCTCGAGGCCGAACTCCTGCTCCCACTCCCGCCACAGGGCCCGGCTGCGGGCGACCAGCGCCACCAGCCGGGGGTCCTCGTGGGCGTGCCGGAAGATCCGGCCCTGCCCGGCGGACTGTCCGCCGCCGGGCGGCCCGGACTCGTAGAGGATGACGTCGGCGCCGCGTGCGCGCAGGGCGTGGGCGGCGGCGAGGCCCACGATGCCCGCGCCGACCACGGCCGTGCGGGCCACCGGTCCGCTCCGGGCGGCCTCCTCATCGCGTGCGGGCGCGCCGTGGTCCGAGGGTCCGGGCACCCGGGTGCTCAGCCGTCCTGCTCGGGGTCGGAGCTCTCGCCGAGGATGTCGTCGAAGGCCTCGCGCACGGCCTGCCGGGTGGCCAGGCGCACGCTCGCGGCGCCCTGCTTGTCCGCGGTGTCGGCGGAGGCGATGTTGCTGCGCTCCTCGCGCTCCTGCTCCAGGGCGTGGTCGCGGGCGGAGCGGATGCGGTCCATGATCTCGTTGGCTTCCATGGACCCATCCCATCACGGGAGATCAGGTTTTGAACAGGGGGCTGATCATTTTCTGCCGGGCCCGGCGTCCAGCGCGGCGTCCGTCCCGGGCGCGGCGTCCGTCGCGGGGTCCGCCCCGAGCTCGGGCGTGCCGCCGCCGACCATGACCACGGCGCTCGCGGCCACCACCAGGCCCATGCCCGCGAGCTGCGGGCCGGTGAGCCCCTGGCCGAGCACCAGCAGCCCGGCGAGGGCGGCGACCGCGGGCTCCAGGCTCAGCAGGATCCCGAAGACCTTGGGCGGGATGGCCCGCAGCGCCAGCAGCTCGAGGGAGTAGGGGACCACCGAGGAGAGCATCGCGATCCCCGCCCCGGCGCCCAGCACGGCCCACGTGAGGGCGGGGGCGTGGGCGGTGAGCACGCCCACGGGGGTGACCAGGACCGCGGCCACGACCAGCGCCACGGCCAGGCCGTCCAGCCGGTCGAAGTGCCGGCCCGCGGAGCGGCTGCCCAGGATGTAGGCGGCCCAGCCCGCCCCGGCCAGGGCCGCCCAGGCGATGCCGGCGAGGTCCAGCTCCGCCCACGGCACGGTGAGGGCCTCGGAGATGAGCACGATCCCGGCCAGGGCCGCCACCACGGCGAGGACGTCCCGGGGGCGGCGGGAGAGCACCGCCGAGAGGGTGAGCGGGCCCAGGAACTCGATGGTCACGGCCACGCCCAGCGGGAGGGTGGCCAGGGACTGGTAGAACGCGAAGTTCATGCCCGCCAGGGCCGCCCCGAAGAACAGGCCGGACCGCCACGCCTGCCGGGACCGGCCGCGCAGCCGCGGGCGGATGACGGCCAGCATGATCGCGGCGCTGATCAGCAGACGCATGGTCACCGTGGCGGAGGCCCCGATCAGGGGCACCAGCACGGCGGCGAGGGCCCCGCCGAACTGGACGGAGACGACGGCGGCCAGCACGTAGACGGTCGGCCGCAGCCCGGGGCGGCGGGCGGGAGCGAGGGTGGTCACCCGTTCAGGGTAGGGCTCCGCCGCGCCCCTCGCTCACCGGCGGGCCGCGAGGGCCGGGGCGCCGTGCACGGGATCGCGCTCGAGCACCCGCAGCTCGCCCAGCCCGCGGGCCGCGGCCGCCTCCCGCAGCCGCTCGCGCAGCAGCGGCTGGTGCCGCGCCAGACCGCCGCCCACCACCACCGGGCCGGTCAGCTCCAGCCGCCGGGACACGGTGGCGGCGAGGTCGGCCAGGGCCCCGGCCGCGCAGTCCACCAGCCGCAGGGCGTCGTCGTCGTGCGCCGCGGCCTCGAAGGCGACCCGGGAGAGCCCGGCCCAGTGCCCGCGGTCCGCGCCGCCGTGGAAGCGCTCGATGAGCCGGCCGGGCTCGGTCAGTCCGCAGTGCGCCAGCACCGCGCGGTCCAGGGCGTCGGGGCGCAGCCCGTCGTCGAGCCGGGCGAGGGCACGGCGGACGAGCTCGCGGCCCAGCCAGTAGCCGCTGCCCTCGTCGCCCAGCAGGTGCCCCCAGCCGCCGGCCCGGGCCTCCCGGCCGTCCGGGGTGGTGCCCCACGCGGCGGAGCCGGTGCCGGCGATGACCGCGATGCCGGTGCTGCACCCGCCGGCCGCCAGGACCAGCCGGGTGTCGTGCACGACGACGATCCGCGCCGCGCCCGTGTGCGGGGCGATGAGCGCGCGCAGCGCCTCGGCGTCCGCGGGCGTGTCGACGCCCCCGGCCCCCGCCACGACCACGTCGGCGTCGGCGGACCCGAGCTCGCCGAGGACGCCCGCCAGGGCACGGGAGGCCTCCTCGGCGCTGACGTTCTGCACGTTGGCGCTGCCGCCGACGGCCTCCCGCGCCGGGCGGCCGTCCTCGGCCCGCAGGCCGTGGGTCGAGGTGCCGCCGATGTCCAGGCCGATGAGGATGCTCATGGGTTCATCCTGCCGTGCGGGCCCCGGCCGGGCACGACGACGCCCGACCGGGCGCCGGTGGGAACCGGCCCGGTCGGGCGTCGTGGACCGTGTCCGGTCAGGCCGCGAGGGCCAGGGGCGCGGGGCGCAGGCGGCACCCCTCGAAGGAGAACAGCCGGCGGACCCCGGTGCCGGCCTCGAGGATCCACAGGACCCCCAGGGGGTGCGAGACCTGCCCCACGGTGCCGATGCAGCTCTCGTAGAACTCGTCCCAGATCTCGAGCCGGTCACCGGGCTGGATCCGGCTCAGATCGGTCATCCACTTCTCAGCAGCGGTCATGTCGCCACCTCCCATCACGTGTTCGTCTGTGTACCCCTCCATGGTGCACCGTCCCGGGCGACCTGCGCGGACGCGTCGATTTGACAAACGCCCCGGACGTCTTGAGCTTCGTCACACCCTCTCCCGGCCGGCAACCCGCACCGGTTGTCCGCGCCCGTGCAGGGCGGCGATCCGTGACGGGCGTCCCGGCCGGGAACGTGAACATCACCACGTCGGAAATCCGCCTTCGCACGCCGTCATCCGTGTCGCGCAGGCCCGCCGGCGCCCCGCGGGCTCAGCCGGCGGTGTCCTGCGCCACGTCCGGGCCGGACCGCTCCCGCAGGTGCCGGTCGAAGAACGCGGCGATCCGGCGCCGGGCGTCCTGGGTGGCGGGGTCGTCGTAGGCGGTGCGGCTGAACCGGCCGAGGACCCGCAGCACCGGGGAGAAGTCCTCGGGGTCGTGGTCGTTCATGAAGCCGTGGCCCACGCGGGGATAGATCTTGATGTCGTGCTCCACCCCGAGCTCCGTGAGGATGCCCTCCAGGCGGCGGCCGGCGTCCCCGCCCAGGGGCGTGGTGTCCGCCCCGCCGTAGCTGCCCACGATCGGGCACGCGCTCGGGAGCCACTGCTCGGCGCCCCGGGGGCACCCGCCGTAGTTCGTGCTCGCGGCCGAGAAGCCGTGCTCCGCGGCCAGCGCGAGCGCGTAGCCGCCGCCCATGCAGAAGCCGATCACCCCGATCCGGCCGGTGCAGTCGGGGCGTTCCGCGAGCCAGGACCGGGCCGCCTCGACGTCGTCGAACGTGCGTCCCCGGCGGGCGCCGATGTCCTTCACGATCGTGCGCAGGCAGCGCAGCCGCCCGCCCCAGTGGAAGAGGTCCGGGGCGACGGCCAGGAACCCCTCGCCCGCCAGCCACTCCGCCTGGTGGCGCAGGTCCTGGCTCATCCCGGTGAAGTCGTGCACGAGCACCACGCCGGGCCAGGGCCCCGGACCGTCGGGCACCGCCACGTGGGCGGGCATCCGCCCGTGCTCGGTGGCGACGACGACGTCGCTCATGACCGCTCAGGCCTGCCGGGCGTGGACGGCGTCGGCGGATCCGGTCGCCACGAGCCGGCGGCGGTAGGCCATGCCGCCGAACAGGGCGATCACGAACAGCACCGACATGGCGATGAACAGGGGCCACGGGCCGAACTGGTAGATCAGCGGCACCGAGGCGGCGGTGATCAGCCCGCCGCCGAAGAACGGCTCGAAGAACAGCTGCTTGTAGCCGAAGGCCTCCATCGCCGGGCTCTCGTCGTGCGGATCGGCGATGCGCATCAGGATGAGGCCGGTGGCGGTCACGCCCATGGACTGGCCGAAGTCCGCGATGCCGCGCTCGAGCCAGTAGTCGGGGATGACCTTGGGCACGAACAGGAGCAGGAAGCCGGTGCAGAAGACGACACCGGCGACGGACAGGACCAGGAAGACCTCCCAGTTCGCGGCGATCGCGGTGAGGGACAGGGTCGCGATCGCGGCCAGGATCAGGAAGTCGAGGGCGAGCCCCTGGATGCGCAGCATCATCTGGTGGTCCAGCAGGTGGCCGATGCCCCGCCAGTCCATGACCAGCTGCACCACCACCCCGCCGAGCATGGCGAGCGGGAACAGCGGCACGAACGCGAGCAGCTCCACGGTGTCCGCCCACAGCGCCTGCTCGATCCACTGCAGGGCCGTGAGGATGAGGTAGCCGATGAGGATGGCGATCCCCACGACGGCCACGTGCAGGGTGAGCGGCTCGATCGAGGCCGGCCGGGAGGTCATCATGGCCGCGGGGATGTTCTCGTCCCGGCGGTAGAGGCCCTTCTGCTCCTCGACGGACTGCTCCACGTTGCCCTTGAGCACCTTGGTGCGCCCGGTGCGCACGCCCCAGTTGATGACGGCGATCCCGATGACGATGCCGCCCACCAGGCCGATCGTGGCCATGCCCAGGGCCAGGTCCGCGCCGTCCGCGAAGCCCAGCTCCTCCATCACCGGGCGCATCCCGGCCGCGGTCCCGTGACCGCCCTCGAAGCCGATCTCGATGAGGGCCCCGGCCATGGGGGAGATCCCGAACAGCGGGCCGAGCACCGCGATCACCAGCAGCAGGCCGACGACGTACTGGCCCGAGCCGAAGGCCAGACCCACCGACAGCTGCGGGCCCGCGAGCCGGGCGACGCGGCGGGGACCGGGGATGGATGCCCCGAGGAAGAGCGTCGCGAACACCACGCTGATGAGCAGGCTGGGCAGCGTGGCCCAGACCTCGAGGATCTCCGGGGTGAAGACGCCCCCGTCCGCGAGCCAGCCGACGCCGGCGGCCTCACCGATCCGGCCCAGGACCTGGGGGCCGGCCAGCAGGGCCAGGAAGCCTGCGATGATCGAGCTCGGCAGGAAGATCTTCTGGATCCACCGCACCCGGACCCGCAGCCACTTCCCCACCAGGAACAGCGCTGCCAGCAGGATCAGGGCGAAACCGACGTGGTTCGGACTCATGGCGGGCTCCTGGGTCGGGGGCGCGTGCGGTCGGGCCAGTCTACGCACGAGTGGCCGACGGCACGCCAGGAGCCGCCGGGACGGGCGCCCGCCCCGGTACCCTGGCAGGCGTCCCCTCTTCCCCTGCCCAGGAGCACCCGTGACGCCCTCGTCGCCCCCGGACCGGCCCTCGTCCCCGCCGACCACCACCACGACCGCCGCCCCCGCCGGTGAGCCCCGCCGCAGCATCCCCGGCAACGTGGTGCGCGGCGCCCTCATCGGCGTGGTCGAGACCGTCCCCGGGGTCAGCGGCGGCACCGTGGCCCTCGTGGTCGGCATCTACGACGAGCTCATCAACTCCGCCGGGCACGTGGTGTCCGCCGGCAAACGGGCACTGCTCGGGCCCGACCGCGCCGCCGGGGTGCGCCACCACCTGGCCCTGGTCCACTGGCGCATCGTGGTGCCCGTGGTGCTCGGCATGGTCGCGGCCCTGCTCACCGTGGCCGGGCCCATGAGCCACCTCGTCGAGGAGTACCCGGTGACCATGCGGGCGCTGTTCTTCGGCATGGTCCTGGCCTCCGTCGGGGTGCCCCTGCGCCTGGCGGGCGGAGCCGTGCGCGCCCGGGACGCCGCCTTGGTGGCGCTCGCGGCGGCGCTCGCGTTCGTGCTCGTGTCGATCCCGCCCACCACGGTCGCGCCCGCGCCGCTGCTCGTCGTGCTCGCGGCCATGGTCGCGGTGTCCGCGCTGCTGCTGCCCGGGCTCTCCGGCTCCTTCCTGCTCCTGACCATCGGGCTCTACCAGCCGACGCTGCGGGCCGTCGACGAGCTCGACCTCGGCTACCTGTCCCTGTTCTTCCTCGGCGCCGCCCTGGGCATGGTGGTCATCGTCAAGGGCCTGCAGTGGCTCCTCGACCACCACCACCGCGTCACCATGCTGGCGCTGACGGGACTCATGCTCGGGGCCCTGCGCACCCTGTGGCCGTGGCAGCTCGAGGACCGCACGCTGCTCTCCCCGGAGGGGGACTGGTGGGTCCAGCTGCTCGCGGCCGCGGCCGGCTGCGTCGTCGTCCTCGTCCTGCTGGCCGTCGACGCCCGCACCCGGGCGCGCACCGGGCACGGCTCCCAGGAGGAGCTCGCCGGCGTCGAGTCCGGCGACGAGGCGGCCGGCGGGGCCCCCGGCAGCACCCGGTAGACGGCCCGGGCCTGCCACGACAGACTGGCAGGGCACACTCCCGTCCGCGGATCCCCCGGAGGAGGTCCGGCAGCGCCCATGGAGCACGTCAGGCAGTTCTCGCGGGAGTTCCTCGGGGCCCTGCGGAGCCTGCTGCCCATCGTGGCGGTGGTCGTGGTGTTCCAGCTGGCCGTGTTCCGGCAGGCCCCGGACCGGCCCCTGCAGCTCGTGGCCGGGCTGCTGGTCGTGGGCGCCGGGATCGCCCTGTTCCTGCACGGGCTGGACCTGAGCGTCTTCCCCGTGGGCAAGAACCTGGCCAACCAGTTCGCCCGCCGCGGTGCCCTGGGTCTGCTGCTGCCGTTCGGCTTCGCCATCGGCTTCGCCGCGGCGGTCGCCGAGCCCGCGCTGATCGCCGTGGCCGCGCAGGCCGAGCTCGTGAGCGAGGGGCGCGTCGACGCCCTCACGCTGCGCCTCGTCGTCGCCGTGTCCGTGGGCGCGGTGCTCGTCCTCGGGATCCTGCGCATCCTCCGGGGCTGGGCCGTGCAGCGGCTGCTGATCCCCGGCTACGCGCTCGTGCTCGTGGTCACGTACGTCTCGCCCCCGGAGATCGTCGGCCTCGCCTACGACTCCGGCGGCGTCACCACGAACATCGTCACCGTCCCCCTCATCGCCGCCATCGGGATCGGTCTGGCCAACTCGATCCGGGGCCGCAGCGCGCTCACGGACGGGTTCGGCCTCGTGGCCCTGTGCGTCATGGTGCCCATGATCGGCGTGCAGCTCTACGGCGTCTGGGTCTACACCGTCGGCGACGCCGCGCCCGTCGGCGCCGGCGCGTCCGGGGACACCCCGGTGCACCCCGTCCTGGAGCACGTCCTGGGGCTCGCGCAGATGGTCCGGGACGTCCTGCCCATGGTGCTCGTGGTCCTGTTCTTCCAGTACGTGGTGCTGCGGCGCCGGCTGTCCCACCCGCTGCGCGTCGCCGTGGGCTTCGTGATGGTCCTCGTGGGGCTCTACGCGTTCGTCGTGGGGCTCAAGCTCGGCCTGTTCCCGATCGGGACGATGATGGCGGAGCAGCTGATCGAGCGCGGAGCGCCCGCCCTCATCCTGCTCTTCGCCCTGCTCATCGGCTTCGCCACGACCATGGCCGAGCCCGCCCTGGTGGCCATCGGCGAGCAGGCCGAGGCGGCCTCGCCCGGCAGGATCAGGGGATCCGTCCTCCGGATCGTCGTGGCCGTCGGCGTGGCGGTCGGCATCACCCTGGGCGTCTACCGCATCCTCCTGGGAGCACCGCTGCACTACGTGATCATGGCGTCCTACGCCGTGGTCATCGTCCTGGTCCTGCTGGCGCCGAAGCACATCGTGGCCCTGGCCTTCGACCTCGGGGGCGTGACCACCTCGGAGGTCACCGTGCCCCTCGTGACCGCCCTGGGCATCGGGCTCGCGAGCTCGATCGAGGGTCGGGACGCGCTGATCGACGGCTTCGGCCTGATCGCCTTCGCCTCCATCTTCCCGATCATCTCGGTGCTCGGGTACGCCATGATCCTGGAGAGGATCTCCCGACCGCAGAAGGAGCCGACATGAAGTTCACCGCCGTGGTGGTCATCGCCCCCGACGACCTCGAGGACACCGTCATCGAGCAGTCCCAGCGCGCCGGGGCCACGGGCGTGACCATCCTCCCGGGCAAGGGCATCGGAGGCGGGGCCAAGCGGACGTTCTTCGGCCTGACGTTCGAAGGGTCCCAGACCGTGCTCCTGATGGTCGTGGGCACGCACCTGGCCACGCCCATCCTCAAGGTGCTGCACGACATACTGATCGACGAGGACGGCTCCCGCGGCATCGCCTTCTCCGTGCCCATCGACCACCTCACCGGCATCGACATGCAGCAGGTCGCCCGGTTCGAGGAGCACATGCGCCGCGAGGGCGCCTGAGCCGACCGCTGCCCGAGCCCCGTCCGAACCCCGTCCGAGAACTCCAGGAGGATCCCCGTGCTGACCGTCCAGGACGTCATGGTGCGCGACGTCATCACCATCTCCCCGTTCAGCACCCTGCGCGAGGCGCTGACGACCATGCGCACCCGTCAGGTCAAGAGCCTGGTGGTGGAGCCGCAGCACCCGCACGACGGCTACGGGCTGCTCAGCTACAGCGAGCTGCTGCAGACCATCGTGGCGGAGGAGGGGGACGTGGACCTGCTCAACGTCTACGACGCCGCCGTCAAGCCGGTGGTCACAGTCGGCGAGGACCTCTCCGTGAACCAGGCTGCGGCGCTGATGGCCCGGTTCCGCCTCAACCGCCTGGTGGTGGTGCAGGGCAACGAGCTCATCGGACTGCTGGCGATGAACGACATCCTGGCGCGGCTGATCAGCGACCTCACCTGAGCCCCCGGGGTCACCTTGGGCACGGCGAAGGGCCCCGGTGTCGCGTGCGACTCCGGGGCCCTCCGGGTGGTCCGACGGCTGGACCGTCCTACTGAGTTCCGTCCTTGAAGTTCTTGCCCGCGTCCTTGACGTTCTCGCCGGCCTGCTTGGCGCTGCCGGACAGCTTGTCCGCCTGGCCCTCGGCCTGGAGGTCGCGGTTGTCGGTGGCGTCGCCGACCTTTTCCTTCGCGGTGCCGCCCGCCTTCTCCGCGGCGTTGCTGATCTTGTCTCCGAGTCCCATGGGCTCTCCCTCCGGTCGGTGAACAGGTGCTCCCAGCGTAGACCTGTCAGCATGCTGAGGGAACAGGGAGGGGGCGCCGCGGTCGGGTGTTCTCCCCAGGGCGAACAGCCCGCGCTCAGCGCTCCGGGACGTCAAGCCCGGCCCCGGCCACGCGCTCCCGCAGCCAGTCCGGGATCCTGCGGTCCATCCGCCGGTAGCGGGCCAGGTGCCGCCGCCAGTCCTCCGCGGACACCGGGTGCGGGGCGTGCGCCGGGAGGACGGGGTCGTCGCCGTAGTTGAGCACGAGCTCCACGCCGGGGCGCTGCCAGCGCCGCTCGGCCACGGTGACGATCAGCGCGGCGGACAGCCACGACCCGTCGACGAGGTCGGCGTAGTCGTCCTGCAGGGCCCGGGCCAGCCGCCGCGGAGTGCTCCGCAGCCCGCCGGGGTCCACGGGCCGGCGGACCGTGCGGTCGCCGCGGACCTCCCGCACCTGCAGGCGCAGGTCCCGGCCCACGCTCAGCACGTCCAGCACCAGCGCGTCCCAGCCCGGCTCGGTGCCGTGGGCGCGGACGAGCCACCGGGCCAGCCGGTCGATGGTCTTCCGCTGCCGGGGGCTCTGGAGTCTGTCGGTCCGCACGGCCACACGCTAGCAAGCGCCGGGCGGGCTGCTCAGTCGGCCGTGATGACCACCTTCACCGCCTGGTGCTGCGCGGCGTTGCCGAACAGCTCGTAGGCCTCCTCCATCCGGGACATCGTGAACCGGTGGGTGGCCATGGCGCGAGCGTTCAGGCGGCCGGAGCGGACCATGTTCAGCAGGCTGCCCACGGTGCGGCAGTCCACCAGGCCCATGTTGATGCGGACGTTGGAGATCCACATCCGGTCCAGGGGCAGCTCCACCGGTCTGCCGTGCACGCCGGCGTTGGCCACGGTGCCGTAGGGCCGGACCACGTCGAGGCAGGTTCGGAAGGTCTCCGGCACGCCCACGGCCTCGATGGCCACGTCCACGCCGAGACCGTCCGGGGACAGCGCCCTGATCTTCTCGACGGCGTCCGGGTCCCCGGCGTCGACCTTGTCCGTGGCCCCGAGCTCGAGCGCCTTGTCCATCCGGTTCCCGTCGAGGTCCACGGTGATGACCCGTCCGGCGCCGCACAGGTTGGCCGTCATGACCGCGCCCAGGCCCACCGGTCCCGCGCCCACGATCGCGACCGTGTCGCCGGGCTTCGTGTTGCCGTTGAGGATCCCGATCTCGAAGCCCGTGGGCAGGGCGTCGGTCAGGAACAGCACGTCCTCGTCGTCGAGCCCCTCGGGGACCTTGTGCACCGAGGTCTCGGCGAACGGCACGCGCACGTACTCGGCCTGCGTCCCGTCGATGAGGTGCCCGAACACCCAGCCGACCCCGCCCAGGGTCTGGCAGTGGGAGGGCTGGTTGTTCCGGCAGTAGGAGCACTTCCCGCAGTTGGTGACGGCCGGGATGATGATCCGGTCACCGGGCTTCAGCCCGGTCACGGCGTCCCCGACCTCGGTGATGGTGCCGACCGCCTCGTGGCCGAGGATCCGCCCGTCGACGACGGCGGGGACGTCGCCCTTGAGGATGTGCAGGTCGGTGCCGCAGATGGTGGTCGTGTCGACCTTCGCGATGACGTCCGTGGGGTCCTGGAGAGCAGGGTCCGGGACGTCCTCCCACGCCTTGCTTCCCGGTCCGTGGTAGACGAGTGCCTTCATGGGGTCCTCCTCGGTCGCCGGTCCGGCGGGCTGCCGGGCCGCCCGTCCTCATCGTAGGCAGGGCGGCGCCGCCGGCCGAGGGGTTACTGGTAGGAGACGAACCAGGGCTGCGGCTCGATCGCGGACGTCTCCTCCGGCGTGAACGTGGGCGTGTCCTCGTCGTAGAAGTTCTTCCACGCCATCCGGATCCCCTCCGGCAGGCCCTGCTGGAGCCTCTCCCACGTCCCCTTCTTCAGCTCCGGGGTGCCGTGGCCGTCGGCGTGCAGGATCAGCGCGAGCTCGGGGCGGGAGGCGTCCACGAGGTGGCGGTTCGTGATCATGGACTCCGCGAACTGGTGCAGGACCACCACCTTCTGCGGCAGCTCGTGCTCCTGGGTCAGGTCGGCGAGCCACGCCGTGGTCGCGTTGATCTCCGCCGCGTCCACCGAGCCGATCTGCACCATGTGCACCTGGCCCGGGGCCAGTCGCCACTCCGGGTCCAGGGCGAGGCCCACGTTGGGCAGCTCGAGCAGCTCCTGGTACTGCTGCGCCTGGCTCAGGAAGTCCTGCCGGCCGGGCTGGAGGTCCAGCACCACGTAGACGTCCTGCTCCGCGGCGGCCTCCACGTAGGGGCGCAGCTCCTCGACCGAGGTCTCCTCGGAGTAGTCCCCGTCCTCCCCGGGCCCCGCGGAGGCCGTGGTCGCGATGATCTCGAACGCGGGGACCACCGGCACCTCGCTGAAGGGCTCGTACTGGGCGGCGAGCTCCTTCGCCCGGGCCGCCGACTCCTCGGGGCCCTGCTCGCCGAGCACGCCCAGGGCCGGCGTCCCGGGGCGGCCGTAGAGGGCCACCATCCGCCGGTCGGGGAACACCTCGGTGCCCCCGCCGATCAGCTCCGCGGGCTCCTCCGGCGTGGGGGTGGGCGTGGGGGACGGGGTGGCCGACGACGGCGACGCGCTCGCCGCCGGTGCCGCCGCCGAGCCGGGGCCGGCGCCCTGGGCGCAGCCGGTCAGGAGGAGGGCGGCGCACAGGGCCGGGACGAGCGGGCGGGGCGGTGACGAGCGGGTCATGGTCTGTCCTGGGGGCCGGAAGCAGGGGGTCCGCCCAGCCTACGCACCGCCCGGCGCGCCCGGCGGGAACGGGGCCGGACGCGGACCGCGCCGCGTGCCAGGGCGCGTCCCAGGCCGCGTCCCAGGGTGCGTCACGGGGCGACCCGGACCCCGGCCCGCCCGGACCGGGCCCAGGAGGCCCGCCGGGGCTCACGGGGTGCCGGGTTCCTCCGGTGCGCCCAGCTCGCCCAGTTCCGCCAGCAGCTCCAGACCGCGCTCCGCCCAGGCGATCTCCTGGTCGGCACGGGCCACCTGGCCCTCGTAGGCGAAGATCTTGAACCGGGTGATCCGCTCCCACTGGTCCTCGGGGTTCACGGCCAGCCGGCGTGCCAGGGTGGGGCTCGTGCGGTCCCGGAGCGCCCCGATCTGCTGGAGGGCCTGCGCGCGCTGGTCCCGGTAGTGCTCGATGTGGGCGCGCAGCTGCGCGGCCGCCGCGCCGGGGGGCGCCCACTCGAAGTACGCGGCCCGGAGGTGTGCGGGGTCCCGCTCCCGGACGTAGCCGAGCGGCTGCTCCTGCCACTGCCGCAGGGCGCGCTCGCCCGCGGGCGTGATGGAGTACTCCGTCTTGGTGGCCCCGCGCGAGCCCCACGGGACGGGCCGGCTCGCGAGCAGCCCCTCCGCGTGCATCTTGCGCAGCTCCGGGTAGATCTGCGAGTCGGGGGCGTGCCACACGTGGCCCACGGAGGAGCTGAACTGCTTGACCACGTCGTAGCCCGTCAGCGGCCCCGAGGAGAGCAGTGCCAGCAGGGCCGAGCGGAGGCTCACGGGCGGATCCTTTCCGTCGAAGCAGGGCGTCGTCCTGCAGAGCCTAGCGGGGACGGGCCCGCCGTGACCCTTGTCACTCACTATCAACATAGGTATTGTGTGTTCCGCGCCACCCACTATCTATGGAGGTAGTGAGTGGGCCGTGCTCTCCCCGGACCGCCCAGCAGAGGACCGCGCCATGACCGTCGCCGCCACGAAGACCACCTCCACCGCCAAGCTGCTCTCCCACCCGCTCGACGCCTGGTACGTGGCCGGGTGGGACCACGAGATCACCGGCAGGGGCATCCTCTCCCGCACCGTCGCGGGCCGTCCGCTGGCCCTGTACCGCACCGAGGACGGGCGCCCCGTGGCCCTGGCGGATGCCTGCTGGCACCGGCTGGCGCCGCTGTCCCAGGGGAAGCTGGTGGGCCGCGACGAGATCCAGTGCCCGTACCACGGGCTGCGCTACAACGCCGCGGGCCGGTGCACCTCGATGCCCGCCCAGGAGACGCTGAACCCCTCCGCCACGGTGCCCTCCTATCCCGTGGTGGAGCGCCACCGCTACGTGTGGGTGTGGCTGGGCGAGCCCACCCGGGCGGATCCGGCCCTGGTGCCCGACATGCACCAGCTGGACAGCCCCGAGTGGGCCGGGGACGGGGAGACCATCCACGCCCCCTGCAACTACCAGCTCGTCCTGGACAACCTCATGGACCTCACCCACGAGGAGTTCGTGCACTCCTCCAGCATCGGCCAGGAGGAGCTCTCCGAGTCCGAGTTCGAGACCACCCACGACGAGAACTCCGTGACCGTGACCCGCTGGATGCGCAACATCGACGCCCCGCCCTTCTGGCTCAAGAACATGCGGGACAGGTTCCCGGGCTTCGAGGGCAAGGTGGACCGCTGGCAGATCATCCACTACACCTTCCCCTCCACCATCTGCATCGACGTCGGGGTGGCCGAGGCCGGCACCGGGGCCCCGGAGGGGGACCGCTCCCGCGGGGTCAACGGCTACGTGATGAACACGATCACCCCGGAGACGGACCGGTCCTGCCACTACTTCTGGGCGTTCATGCGCAACTACCGGTTGGAGAGCCAGCTCATCACCACCGAGCTGCGCAACGGGGTGCACGGGGTGTTCGGCGAGGACGAGGCCATGCTCCAGGCCCAGCAGGCGGCCATCGACGCCAACCCCGAGCACGAGTTCTACAACCTCAACATCGACATGGGCGGGATGTGGGTGCGCCGGCTCCTCGAGCGCGCGCTCGAGGCCGAGGGCCGCCCCGCCGCCGCCCCGGCCGCTCCCGCCGGGGCCTGAGGAGGCGACCGTGGCAGATTCCCAGCACGAGGTCTGGCAGAACGCGGTCGTGGTCGCCGTCGAGGACGTCGCCGCCGGCATCCGGCGCGTCGTCCTGGCCCCCGAGCAGCCCCGGCCGGTGCGGCCCGGCGAGCACGTGGACGTCCGCGTCCTCGTCCACGGCGAGCAGCAGGTGCGCTCCTACTCCGTGGTCGACGCCGACGAGGACGGCGCGCAGCTGGCCCTCAGCGTGTTCCGCACCCCCGCCTCCCGCGGCGGCTCGATCTTCATGCACGAGCTCCGGCCCGGGCAGGTCCTGGAGATCACCCAGCCGCTGCAGAACTTCCCGCTGCGCGTCGGGGCCCCCTCCTACGTCCTGCTGGCCGGGGGCATCGGCATCACGGCCATCGCCGGGATGGCCGCGCTGCTGCGCCGGCTCGGGGCGGACTACCGCCTCGTCTACGTCGCCCGCTCCCGGGCCGCGATGGCCTACCTCGACGAGCTGACCGCCCTGCACGGGGACCGGCTCGAGGCCCACGTCGACGACGAGGGCGGCTCGCTCGACGTCCCGGCCCTCGTGGCCGGCGTGCCCGAGAGCGCCGAGCTCTACATGTGCGGCCCGATCCGGCTCATGGACGCGGTGCGCCGGTCCTGGGCCGAGCGCGGGCTCGACCGGACCGGCCTGCGCTACGAGACCTTCGGCAACAGCGGCTGGTTCGAGGCCGAGCCGTTCGTGGTGCGCGTCCCGCGGCTGGGCGCCGAGACCGTCGTCGGCTCCGACGAGTCCCTGCTCGAGGCCCTCGAGCGGGAGGGCCTCGACATGATGTCCGACTGCCGCAAGGGTGAGTGCGGGCTGTGCCAGGTCAAGGTCCTCGGCCTGGCCGGGCGGATCGACCACCGCGACGTGTTCTACTCCGACCGCCAGAAGGAGACCGGCGCGTCCCTGTGCTGCTGCGTCTCGCGGGTGGTCTCCGCCGCGCCGCAGACCGGTCCCGGCGAGCGCCCGGCCGCCGTCCTCACCATCGACGTCCCCTGAGAGGCTCCCCATGGACATCCGACACCAGATCGACGCATCCAGGATGTCGTCGTACCAGTGGCTCATCATCGCGGTGACCACGTTCCTCAACGCCCTCGACGGCTACGACGTCCTCGCCATGGCCTTCACGGCCACGTCCGTGACCGAGGAGTTCGGGCTCTCCGGCTCCCAGCTGGGCTGGCTGCTCAGCGCCGGGCTCATCGGCATGGCCGCCGGCTCCCTCGTGCTCGGCCCCTTCGCGGACCGGTACGGCCGGCGGAAGATCCTCGTCGTGGCCCTCGCCGTCAACGCCCTGGGCCTGTTCCTGTCCACCACGGCCGGGACCGTGCTCGAGCTCGGGCTGTGGCGGGTCGTCACGGGCCTGGGCGTGGGCGGCATCCTCGCCTCCGCGACGGTCATCACCAGCGAGTACGCCAGCGCCCGCCGCCGCGGCATGGCGGTCAGCATCTTCACCGCGGGCTACGGCGTGGGCGCCACCCTCGGCGGCATGGGCGCGACCCAGCTGATCCCCGCCTTCGGCTGGCGCTCCGTGTTCCTCACCGGCGGCCTGCTCACCCTCGTGGCGATCGCGCTGGTGCTGGCCGTGCTGCCCGAGTCCGTCGACTACCTCCGCACCCGGCGGCCGGCGGGCGCCCTGCAGAAGCTGGACCGCATCGCCCGGCGCATCCGCCTCGACGGCGAGGTCGAGCTGGGCCCGGCCCCGGCCGGTGCCGACGGGCGGCACAGCAGCGTCGGCATGCTGCTCAGCGGCCGCTACCGCACCGCGACCCTCCTGCTGTGGGCCGCCTTCTTCGTCATCATGTTCGGCTTCTACTTCGCCAACTCCTGGACGCCCCGGCTCCTCGTGGAGACCGGGATGACCGAGCAGCAGGGCATCGTCGGCGGGCTCATGCTCACGATGGGCGGCACCTTCGGGTCCCTGCTCTACGGGGCGCTGACCACCCGGTGGGACGAGCGGCTGACGCTGATGGCCTTCACCGTGCTCTCCGCGGTGACCCTCGTCCTGTTCATCACCACCACGTCGGTGCCGCTGCTGGCGTTCTCGTCCGGCGTGGTGGTCGGCATGCTCATCAACGGCTGCATCGCCGGGCTCTACACCGTGGCCCCCATGACCTACGAGCCCGGGATCCGGACCACCGGGGTGGGCTGGGGCATCGGGGTCGGGCGGGCCGGCGCGATCCTGGCCCCCATCGCGGTCGGCGCGCTGCTGGACACCGGCTGGACCCCCGTGCAGCTCTACGTGGGGGTGGCGGTGGTCGTGGCCCTCGCGGCCCTGGCCCTCGTGCGGCTGCGTCCCTGGGCGGAGTCGGATCAGGAGCCGGCCGGCGGCCGGCCGGGGCGGCGGAGCACGCCGTCCTCCTCGGCCGGCTGAGGCCGGGCGCCGGCTCACCACCCCGCGAGATCCTCGCAGCCCTCCTCGTGGGGCAGCAGCGGCCGGAGCAGCACCGACCAGCGCTCGCCGTCCTCGGACAGCCAGGGCGTCTGCGTGTCGGCCGATCCGGCGGCGTCCAGGACGGCGCGGGCCTGCTCGCCCGTGGCGGCCACGCAGCTCAGCCCCAGCCGCGGCTCGAGCGGCTCCCCGGGCAACGGGGGCCCCGGCCACGGCACCGGGCGGGGATCCTGGCCGTCCTGCGGATCCCGCCACTCGGTGACCACGCCGGCGACCGCCTCCGGGACCCAGACCTCCTGCGCGCCGACGGCGTCCTCCGGCAGCACCGAGGCCGGGTCGCCCAGCTCCTCGACGAGGGCCTGCAGCCCGGCCCGCGCGGCCCGCTGCTCCGGGGTCAGGGCGTCGTCCGTGCTCCCGGGGCGGTCCCCGGCCGGCGGGCCGGGCGGCGTCTCGGCGCCCAGGGCGTACACCTCCCGCACGTAGGTCCGCTCCGCCGTCCGCACCGTGAAGCGGGTCGAGGGGAGGTCGGCCACCGGTGGCCGGCCGAGGTCCGCGGACCCGTCGACCCCCGCCCGGAGCGCGTGCTCGACCAGCACCGCCACCGCGTCCTCGTCGACGTGCTGGACCTGCAGGGCGGGAAGGGCCGGCGGCGGGAAGACCTGGATCTGCGGGCCCGGCGTGATGACCCGGCCGTCGGCGTGGACGCTGACCAGCGGCAGCCGGGCGGCCAGCAGCTCCGGGGTGGTGAAGCCCCCGGTGTGGGCCACCTCGATCACCTGACGCGCCGCGGGGGCCGCCGGGGCCGATCGCGCGCCCGCGGCCGCCGTCGCCGGGGTCGTGGCGGCGGCCCCGGCGGGATCCCGCTGCGCGCACGCGGTGGTCAGGAGCAGGGCGGTCAGCAGGAGCGCGGGCCACGGGGCGCGGGGCATCGCGGGCTCACCAGCCCCGGCTGCCGGGAGCGCCCTTGAACGGGCCGGCCACCCGCGAGGTGATCCAGCCCCCGTAGAACCCGCCCTCCTGCGGGCGCACCTGCTCCCCGGCCACGAGGCACCGGTCCATGAGCCCGGGCATCAGGGCCACGTGCCCGCGCAGGGCCTCGAAGCCCGGAGCGGGGGAGGGATAGGTCCAGGACGCCCGGGGTGCCGTGCGGTCCCCGCCCCGCACGTCGAAGTACGCCGCCGCGCCCTTCCACTCGCACCACGAGCTCCCCTCGCACGGACGCAGGCTGCCCTCGGCGAAGGCCTCGCGGGGCAGGTAGTAGGTGGGCGGGTGGCTGGTCTCGAGCACCCGCAGCGCGGCCGTGGTCGAGGCGACGCGCTCGCCGCCCAGCCACACCTCCACGTGCTCCGCGCTGGGCTCCGTCCGGGGCGGTCTCGGGTAGTCCCACACGGACTCCTGGCAGGGGCCGGGAGCGTCGGGCCGGGGTCGTCTCATCTGCTCGCCCTCCGAAGGTCCGTCCGGGAACCCGGTGCGGGACCCGGCGGGGATGTGCTCTGCACCACAATGCTACGGCGGGTGACGGTGTGCTGGAGCGCCCGCGCCGGGGCGGATAGCGTGCTCGGGTGCTCATCTCAGGTCTTCTCATCGGTGCCGCCCTCGGGTTCGTCCTCCAGCGCGGCCGCTTCTGCGTCACCGGCGCGTTCCGCGACGTCTGGATCGCCAGGAACACGTGGTGGCTGTCCGCCTTCTTCGTGGCCATCGCCGTCCAGGCGGTCGGCATCTGGGTGCTGAACGCCCTCGGCGTCATCACCCTCGAGGCCTCCGCCTTCCCGTGGCTGGCCACGGTCGTCGGCGGCTTCGTCTTCGGCTTCGGCATCGTGCTCGCCGGCGGCTGCGCCACCGGCACCTACTACCGCACGTCCGAGGGCCTCGTCGGCTCCTGGTTCGCGCTCATCTTCTACGCCCTGTTCGCGGCCGTCTCCAAGTACGGCCCGCTGGCCGGGACCACCGAGGCCGTGCGCGGTGTCACGGTCGGGACCCAGGGCTCGATCCACGAGACCCTCGGGATCTCCCCGTGGGTGCTCGTGCTGGCCCTCGTCGGCATCGCCGCCGTGTGGGCCCGCCACCACCTCACCAAGCCGCGGGCCAGGTTCGCGACCCTCCCGCCGGAGAAGACCGGCCTGAACCACCTGCTGTTCGAGAAGGCGTGGAACCCGTTCGCCACCGCGCTGGTCATCGGCGTCATCGCGATCATCGCCTGGCCCGCCAGCTGGGCCACCGGCCGCGAGTCCGGCCTCGGCATCACCACCCCGTCCGCCAACATCGCGAGCTACCTCACCACGGGCGACGTCGAGCTCGTCGACTGGGGCGTGTTCCTGGTCCTCGGCATCCTGATCGGCTCGTTCATCGCGGCCAAGGGCTCGGGCGAGTTCAAGCTCCGCGTCCCCGACGCGCCGACGATCGTGCGCTCCATCGGCGGCGGCGCCCTCATGGGCGTCGGCGCGGCGTGGGCCGGCGGGTGCACCATCGGCAACGCCCTGGTCGCCACCGCCGCCTTCGAGTGGCAGGGCTGGGTGAGCTTCGCCGTCATGATCCTCGGCACCGGGGCGGCCGCCAAGATCTTCATCGCCCCCCGCAAGAAGTCCGCCGCCCCGGGCCGCGTCCCGGCCGGCGTCTGATCCGCACCGACCCCCAGTCCCAGGAGGCACCCCTGATGGCCCAGCACATCCTCGAGACCGACGGCCTCGTCTGCCCGTTCCCCGTGGTCGAGGCGAAGGCCGCGATGGCCGGGATGCCCGCCGGCGACGAGCTCGTCATCAACTTCGACTGCACGCAGGGCACCGAGGCCATTCCCCGCTGGGCGGCGGAGAACGGCTACCCGGTCACGGAGTTCAGCAAGCGCGGTGCGGCCGAGTGGTCGATCACCGTGCAGAAGGCCTGATCTCCCGCGAGATCCCTGGCAGCGGCGGACCCCCGCGACCGAGCACCCTCGGCCGCGGGGGTCCGCCGCTGTCGGTCGCGCCCGTCGCGCCCCACCTGCCACCATGGTGCTGCCGGTCACGTCGGACCCTTCTAAAATGAACCATCGTCATTTAGAGTGGCAGGCACCGCGCACTCGCCCGCAGAGAGGAACCACCATGAGCGACGTCCTGCAGAACTACGTCGACGGCGCCTTCGTCGACGCCCACGGCACCGGCCGGATCGACGTCGTCGACCCCACCACCGGCTCGACGGTCGCCGTCTCCCCGGTCTCGGACGCCACGGACGTGGACGCGGCCTTCGCCGCCGCCCGGAGGGCGTTCCGGTCCTGGAAGCGGACCACCCCGAGCGAGCGCCAGCTCCTGCTGCTCCGGCTCGCGGACGCGCTCGAGGCCCACAGCTCCGAGCTCGTCGACGCCCAGCACCGCAACACCGGCCAGCCCCGCCAGATGATCGCGGACGAGGAGGTCGGCGCCGGCGCCGACAACCTGCGCTTCTTCGCCGGCGCGGCCCGCACCCTCGAGGGCAAGGCCGCGGCGGAATACCTGAGCGAGCACACCTCCTACGTGCGGCGCGAGCCGGTCGGCGTCGTGGCGCAGGTGACCCCCTGGAACTACCCGCTGCTCATGGCGATCTGGAAGCTCGGCCCCGCGCTGGCCGCCGGCAACACCGTGGTCCTCAAGCCCTCGGACACCACCCCGGAGTCCACCCTGGTCCTGGCCCGGCTCATCGACGGGATCTTCCCCGCCGGCGTGGTGAACATCCTCCTGGGGGACGGCTCCACGGGGGCGCTCATGACCGCCCACCGCACGCCCTCCATGGTCTCCATCACCGGCTCCGTGCGCGCCGGTCGCGCCGTGGCCCTGGCCGCGGCGCAGAACCTCACGCGCGGTCACCTCGAGCTGGGCGGCAAGGCGCCCGCGGTCGTGTTCGCGGACGCCGACCTGCCCGCCGCGGCCAAGGCCCTCGTGGAGTTCGGCACCTTCAACGCCGGCCAGGACTGCACCGCGGTGACCCGCATCCTCGTCCAGGACAGCGCCCACGACGAGTTCGTGCGCCTGCTCGCCGCGGCCGCCCGGGACACCGTGACGGGGGACCCGGACGAGTCGAAGAACTTCTACGGCCCCCTCAACAACGCCCGCCACTTCGAGGACGTCTGCCGCAAGCTCGCCGACCTCCCCGAGCACGCGACCGTGGTCACCGGCGGGAAGCCGGTCGAGGGCGCCCCCGGCTATTTCTTCGAGCCCACCGTGGTGTCCGGGGTGCACCAGGACGACGCCCTCGTCCAGGAGGAGACCTTCGGGCCCGTGCTCACCGTGCAGCCCTTCGCCACGGAGGAGGAGGCGCTCGAGCTCGCCAACGACGTCGACTACGCCTTGGCCTCGAGCGTGTGGACCACCGACCACGGCACGGCCATGCGCGTCTCCCGCGACCTCGAGTTCGGGTGCGTGTGGGTCAACACCCACGTCATGCTGATCTCCGAGATGCCGCACGGCGGGTTCAAGAACTCCGGCTACGGCAAGGACCTCTCGCTCTACTCGGTCGAGGAGTACACCCAGGTCAAGCACGTCATGCACGCCCTGGACGCCTGAGCCGGGCCGGCGCCGCCGGCGGCCGGGTCCCCGCGGGCTGCTCCCCGGTCCCTGCCGGCGGCTCCCCGCCGGCCGCTCAGCCCGGTGCGGGGGCCCCGTCCCGCACGGCCGCCAGGCGCATCCGGAAGCCGTCCAGCATGGCGGTGAGGGCGACGTCGAAGGCCTCGTCCGCCGCCGCGGCGGCGTCGGCCGGCCGTGCCCGCACGGCGTCGGCGAACACGGGGGCCAGGTCCGAGCGCTCCCCGGGGTCGAAGATGTCGGCGGGCGCCGTGGCGTCGTAGGCGGCGCCGAAGACCAGGGACTCGATCGAGACGATCACGTCCGCGATGCCGGCCCCCTCCCAGCCCGCGTCCGCGAGGCCGCGGGCCACGGTCTCGTACATCTGCAGGGTGTGCGGGGAGTTCGCGACCGGCAGCACTGCCATGATCGGGATCATGGCCGTGTGCTGGGCGTAGCAGTCCCGGTACGACCGCGCCCAGCGCTCGAGGGCCTCGTCCCACGGGACGGCGCCGAACGCGGAGCGGTCGATCCCCTGGTTGATCCGGTCCTGCACCCGGATCAGCACGTCCCGCTTCGACGGCGTGTGGTTGTACAGGGCCGAGGTGGAGACCTTCAGCTCCTGCGCCAGCTCCGTCATCGTCAGGTGCTGGTAGCCCCGGGTGGCCACGATCTTGATCGCGGCCTTGGTGATCCGCTCCTCGGAGAGCACGGGCTTGCTCGGGCGCCCGCGGCGGCGCGGAGTGGTGCCGGCAGCAGCCATGGGCAGATCCTCCTGTGGTCGGTGCTGCGGGCCCCGGGGGCGAGGGATCCGGGCCGCGGGTCGGGCGGTCACCTCCGAGTCTAGGGCGGCGGCCCGACGCCCGTGTCCTTGACCGCCGCCCCGCCGGCTCCTAGCATCTGCCCGGTGAGCAGCGCCGACATCCACTTCTACTTCGATCCGACGTGCCCCTTCGCATGGCTGACCAGCTCGTGGGTCCGCACGGTGACGGCCCGCCGGGAGTACCGGGTGGACTGGCGGTTCATCTCCCTGCGCCTGCTCAACGAGCACGTGGACTACGACGCGTGGTTCCCGCCGGAGTACGAGGAGTCCCACACGGCGGGGCTGCGCCTGCTGCGCGTGGCCGCGCGGACCCGGGCGGAGCGCGGGCGCGCAGCGGTCGGGCGGCTGTACGAGGGTCTCGGCGCCCGGATCTTCGACGCCGATCCCGTGCCCGGCACCGAGGGGGCGGGGCACGGCCACCGCGGCACCCGTGCCTTCCTCGAGCCGGTGCTGACCGCCACGGGGCTCCCGGTGGAGCTCGCCGACGCCCTCGAGGACCGGTCGTGGGACGCGGTGCTCCGGGCGGAGACGGAGGAGGCCCTGGCGCTCACCGGCCGGGACGTCGGGACCCCCATCATCCACTTCGAGCCGCCGGAGGGCGTGGCCTTCTTCGGCCCCGTCATCAGCCGCCTGCCCGCCGAGGAGGACGCGGTGGAGCTGTGGGACCACGTGGTGGCCCTCGCCCGGTTCCCCGGCTTCGCCGAGCTCAAGCGCAGCCTCCGGGAGCAGCCGCGGCTGCGGGGCCTCGGCGCCGCGCCGGACGCGCCCGGGATCGAGGAGGACTGGCACGCCGGGAGCCGCCGGACCAAGAAGTAGGCGTTCCCGCCGCCGGGCGGATTTCTCGCCGCAGGTCTTGACGGACCGCTGTGCGCACGCGCTTAATGAAAGAAGTTCATTTTAGCGTGAAGGAGAGCACAGTGACCGATCAACGCACCCTGGGCAGCCGGACGGCGATCGAGCGCGACGTCGTCGTCGTCGGCGCCGGCCCCGCCGGACTGATGGCGGCCCGGCGCCTGGCCGCCGCCGGGAGGTCCGTGGCCGTCCTCGAGGCCCGTGACCGCGTGGGCGGACGGACCTGGTCGAAGACCGTGGACGGGGCGTTCCTGGAGGTCGGCGGGCAGTGGATCTCCCCGGACCAGACCGAGCTGCTGGCGCTGGTGGACGAGCTCGGCCTGCAGACCTACCAGCGCTACCGCGAGGGCGAGTCCGTCTACCTGGCCCCGGACGGCACCCGCCACACCTACACCGGCTCGATGTTCCCGGCGGGGGAGTCCACGACCGCCGAGATGGCGAAGCTCGTCGCGCTCCTGGACGGGCTGGTCGAGCAGATCGGCGCCGCCGAGCCGTGGGCGCACCCGGCGGCCCGGGAGCTGGACACCGTCTCCTTCCACCACTGGCTGCGGCAGCACTCCGACGACGAGGCCGCCTGCAACAACATCGGGATCTTCGTGGCCGGCGGGATGCTCACCAAGCCGGCGCACGCCTTCTCCACGCTGCAGGCCGTGCTCATGGCCGCCTCCGCCGGATCCTTCTCGAACCTCGTGGACGAGGACTTCATCCTCGACCGGCGCGTGGTCGGGGGCATGCAGTCCGTCTCCGAGGCGATGGCCGCCGAGCTCGGGCCCGACGTCGTGTTCCTCGACACCCCGGTGCGCACCATCCGGTGGGCCGGGAACGACGGGACCTACGCCGAGCACGTCCCCGGCACCCCCGTCACCGTCTGGTCCGACCGGCTCACCGTGGTCGCCCGCGACGTGGTCGTGGCCGTGCCCCCGAACCTCTACTCCCGGATCTCCTTCGAGCCGCCCCTGCCGCGGCTGCAGCACCAGATGCACCAGCACCAGTCCCTGGGCCTCGTGATCAAGGTGCACGCCGTCTACGAGACGCCCTTCTGGCGGGACATGGGCCTCTCCGGCACCGGCTTCGGCGCCCACGAGCTGTCCCAGGAGGTCTACGACAACACCAACCACGGGGACCCCCGCGGCACCCTGGTCGGCTTCGTCTCGGACGAGAAGGCCGACGAGGTCTTCCGCCTGCCCGCCGAGGAGCGCCGGCGGCTGGTCCTCGAGTCCCTCGCCCGCTACCTCGGGGAGGAGGCCCTGCACCCGGTGGTCTACTACGAGTCGGACTTCGGCTCCGAGGAGTGGACCCGCGGCGCCTACGCCGCCAGCTACGACCTCGGCGGGCTGCACCGCTACGGCGCCCACCAGCGCACCCCCGTGGGGCCGATCCGCTGGGCCTGCTCCGACCTCGCCGCCGAGGGCTACCAGCACGTCGACGGCGCCCTGCGCCAGGGCCGGCTCGCCGCCGCCGAGATCCTCGGCGCCGGCGCCGCGCCCGTCGCCGCGATGCACGGAGCCGGGCGGTGACCGGCGACCGTCCGGGGCGCTGCGTCGTCGGCTACAACGGGGACCGGCCCAGCAAGGACGCCGTCCGGCTCGCCGGGGCGATGGCCCGGGCCTTCGGGGCCGAGCTGGAGATCGTGCTCGTGCTGCGCGCGGACAGCCCCTACCAGCAGGTCTACCCGCCGGTCGGGGACATCGCCCCGGTCGTGCGGCACCAGGCCCGCACGTGGCTCGAGGAGGCCGCGCAGCTCGTGCCGGAGGGCGTCACGGTCCGCACGCACCTGCGGGAGGACGGCTCCGCCGCCGCGGGCCTCCTCCGGGCCGCCGAGGAGCTCGGCGCGCAGCTGATCGTGGTGGGCGCCGGCACCGGGGCGGGACGCTTCTCGGCCGGGCCCGTGGTCAGCGCCCTGCTGCACAGCTCGCCCGTGCCCGTGGCCCTCGCCCCGCGCCGGTATGCCGGGGACGTCCCGCTCACCCGGCTCTCCGCCGCCGTGGGCACCCGCCCCGGCGCGCACCAGGTCATCCGGGAGGCCGTCCGGGCGGTCGAGCACTCCGGGCTCGAGCTCGAGCTGATCTCCTTCCTCGAGGGCGAGGCCGCGGACCCGGGCGCGGCCGAGCAGGTCCGCCGGCGGGTCGAGGAGCACCTCGAGGCCGCGGCGGACGAGGTCCGCCGCACCCGGCCCGTGAGCGTGCGGGTCGCCACCGGGCGCACCCTCAAGAAGGCCGCGCAGGACGTCGACTGGTCTCCCGGCGGCCTCCTGCTCATCGGCTCGTCCCGCCTGGCCCAGGGGCGGCAGACCTTCCTGGGCACCACCGCAGCACGGCTGCTCAAGCACATCCCGGTGCCGATGGTCGTCGTGCCGCGCCCGGACCGCACCGAGGAGGACGCGTCATGAGCACATCCGACATCGAGGCGCCGGCGCGCACCGGCACCGACAAGGGACTCAGCAAGGGCGCCGTGGGGCTGCTCGGCTCCGTGGTCATCGGCGTCTCCTGCATCGCCCCGGCCTACACCCTCTCCGCGGCCCTGGGGCCCACCGCCGCGGAGGTCGGCACCTCCCTGCCGGCCATCTTCCTCGTGGGCTTCCTCCCCATGCTGCTCGTGGCCCTCGGCTACCAGCAGCTCAACCGGGCCATGCCGGACTCGGGCACCACCTTCACGTGGGGCTCCAAGGCCTTCGGGCCGTGGCTGGGCTGGATGGGCGGCTGGGGCCTGCTGGCCGCCACCATCCTGGGGCTCTCCAATCTCGCGGGCGTGGCCGTGGACTTCCTCTACCTGGCCCTCGCCCAGCTCACCGGCAACGCCGCCATCGCGGAGCTCACGCGCAACGTGCCCGTCAACGTGGCCACGTGCCTCGTGTTCGTGGCCCTGGCCGCCTGGATCTCCTACCGCGGGATGGAGACCACCAAGGCGTTCCAGTACGTGCTCGTGGCGTTCCAGGCGGTCGTGCTCCTGTGGTTCTCGTTCGCCGCCTTCGGCCACGTGGCCGCCGGCACCGCCTACGAGGGGCTGACCGTGCGCGCCGAGTGGTTCAATCCGTTCGGCGTCGAGTCCTTCTCCGCGTTCGCGGCGGGCGTGTCCCTGTCCGTGTTCGTCTACTGGGGCTGGGACGTGGTGCTCACCATCAACGAGGAGACCAAGGGGGCCGCCACCACCCCGGGCAAGGCCGCCGTGACCACCATCTTCGTGATCGTCGCCCTCTACCTGACCATCGCCCTCGCGGTGCTCACGTTCTCCGGGGTCTCCGACCAGGGGCTGGGCATGGGCAACGAGGAGATCCAGGAGAACATCTTCGCGGCGCTCGCGGGCCCCGTGATGGGTCCCTTCGCGATCCTGATGTCCCTCGCGGTGCTGTCCTCCTCGGCGGCCTCCCTGCAGTCCACGTTCGTCTCCCCGGCCCGCACGATGCTGGCCATGGGCTACTACGGTGCGCTGCCGCCGGAGTTCGCGCGGGTCACCCCGCGGTACCAGACCCCGGGCTACGCGACGGTCGCGGCGGCCGTGATCTCCGCGGGCTTCTACGCCGTGATGCGCGTGGTCTCGGAGAACGTCCTCTGGGACACCATCACCACCCTCGGCATGATGGTCTGCTTCTACTACGGGGTCACCGCCCTGGCCTGCGTCTGGTACTTCCGGCGCGAGGCCTTCCGGGGCGCGAAGAACGTGTTCACCAAGTTCCTCGCGCCGCTGCTCGGCGGGATCCTGCTGCTGGTGTTCTTCGGGCAGACGGCCTACGACTCGATGGACCCGGAGTACGGCTCCGGCTCGCAGATCGGCGGCGTGGGCCTCGTGTTCCTCCTGGGCGTGGGCATCCTGCTGCTCGGCGTCGCGGTGATGCTCGTGCAGTACCGGCGCAATCCTGCGTTCTTCCGGGAGCGCTTCGAGACCACCGAGCTGCCCGTCCTGGACTGACTCCCCGCCTCGCGAGATGGGAGCTGACGGCGACCGTGGCTGCTCCGCTCGCCGTCAGCTGCCATCTCGCGCAAGGGGGAGGGGGAGGGTCACCAGATGTTCACGCGGTCCTCCGGGGGCAGCCACAAACCGTCCCCGGGCCGGGTGCCGAAGGTGTCGTGGAACGCGAACATGTTCTGCACCACCCGGTTGCAGCGGAACTCGTCCGGGGCGTGCGGATCGGTGGCCAGCCGGTTGACCAGCTCCTGCTCCCGGGCGGTCGAGCGCCACAGCGCCGCGTAGGCGTAGAAGAAGCGCTCCGCGCCGGTCAGCCCGTCGAGCACCGGCGCGCTGTCCTGGTCCAGGCCCCGCTCGGCCAGGGACATCCGGTAGGCCACCAGCGCGATCTCCAGCCCGCCGAGGTCCCCGATGTTCTCGCCCACCGTGAAGGCCCCGCTGACGTGGTGCCGCTCCGGGTCCAGCCCGCGCGGCGTGCAGCCGTCGTACTGGGCCACGAGCGCGGCGGTGCGCCGGGCGAACTCCGCGCGGTCCTCGTCGGTCCACCAGTTCTCCAGGTGGCCCCGGGAATCGTACTTGGCGCCCTGGTCGTCGAACCCGTGGCCGATCTCGTGGCCGATCACGGAGCCGATCGCCCCGTAGTTCACGGCGTCGTCGGCCTCGATGTCGAAGAACGGCGGCTGCAGGATCCCCGCCGGGAAGACCACCTCGTTGAGCACGGGGTGGAAGTAGGCGTTGACCCAGTGCGGGTAGAGGAACCACTCGCCCCGGTCCACGGGGGTGCCCATCCTCCCGACCGTGCGGTCGTGCTCCAGCGCCAGCCCCGCCCGGACGTTGCCCAGCAGGTCCGCCGGATCCAGCTGCAGGGAGGAGTAGTCCCGCCAGGACCCGGGGTAGCCGACCTTGACCGTGAACGTGGACAGCTTCTCCAGGGCGCGGGCCCGGGTGGCCTCCGACATCCACTCCAGCCGGGAGATCCGCTCCCGGTACGCGGCGAGCAGGTGCGCCACGAGCTGCTCCACCCGGGCCTTGTGCGCCGGCGGGAACCAGCGGGCCACGTAGTCGCGCGCCACGTCGTCGCCCAGGACCCGGGTGACCAGGTACTCGGCCCGCTTCCACCGCTCGCGGGGGCGGGTGATCCCCGACAGGGCGGTGCTGTAGAAGCGGAAGTTCTCCTCGACGAAGGCCCGGGGCAGGAACGGGGCGCGCTTGGACACGATCCGCCACGACTGCCAGATCCGGATCTGCTCCTCCGACCACTCCTGCCACAGCAGGCCCAGCCCCGCCGCGAAGGAGGGCTGGCGGACGATGACCCGGTCGAAGATGCCCGCGCCGCGCTCCGGGGCGGTGCCCTCGAGCCACGCCGTCCACGGGAATCCCGGCGCCATGGCCTCCAGGCCGGGCAGGTCCACGGGGTTGTACATCTCCTCGACGTCGCGCGCCGAGACGGTGTCCCAGTGGGCGGCGGCGAGCTGCGTCTCCATGGCGAGCACGGTCGCCGCGGCGTCCCCGGCGGGCACGCCCCAGCGCGCCGGCAGGTCCGCCAGCTCCAGCATCGCCGCGACGTGGGCCGTGAACGCCGTGCGCAGCCGTTCGTGCAGCGGGTCCGTGTAGTAGCTGTCCGCGGGCAGGGACAGCCCGTCCTGGCGGAGGAAGAAGGAGTAGCGGGACGAGTCCCGGGAGTCGTTCTCCACGAAGAAGGACAGCGGCCCGTCCACGCCGGTGCGGTGCAGGGCGGCCGAGGCGCGGGCGAGCCCCTCCTTGCCCCGGGCGGCGTCGAGCACCGCGAGGTCCGGGGCCAGGGCGGCCCGCCCGCGGCGCTCGATCTCGTCCTCGTCGAGGAAGGAGCGGTGCAGCGCGGCCATCCGGGACCCGGCCGGGGCCTCCTGCACGATCTCGTGCACCCGCCGCGTGTTGAGGTCGGCGAGGATCGCGGAGGCGCCGTCGAACGCGCGGTCCGCCGGGAGCTCGTGCGCCTCGATCCAGCCGCCGTTGACGTGGCGGTACAGGTCGTCCTGGGGCCGGACCCCGGGGTGGACGTGCTGCAGCTCGAGGCCGGAGACGGTGGTCACGGGAGCTTCCCCTGTCGTCGTGGCGGGGCGGCGCGGTCCGCCTCGCCCCAGCCTACGGACGGCGGCGCCGTGGCCCGCCTCGCGCGGGCCACGGCGTCCGTGGCGCTCGTCACACCCGTCCGGCGGGTGCGGCGGATCAGCTCGCGGCCGGCTCCGGGCTCGCCGAGGAGTCCGTGCCCTCGGAGTCCGCGGTGCCCAGCCACTCGGCCTTGAGCTGGTCGAGGGTGCCGTCCTCCTCCATGGCGGCCAGCGACTCGTTCACCCGCTCCAGCAGGGCCGTGTTGCCGGTCTTCACGGCCAGGCCGAGCTGCTCGCCGGTCTCGATCTCCTCGACCAGCCGCAGCTCCGGGTTGTCCGCGATGGCGGGGCCGGTCACGGAGATGTTGCCGAGCACGGCCTTGACGTCGTCGGTGTTGAGCCCCTGGATCATCAGCGAGGAGGTCTCGTACTGGACGACGTCCGCTCCGTTGTCCCGGGCGTAGTCCTCGCCGGTGGTGGCCTGCTGCGCGCCCACGCGCTGGCCCTCGATGTCGGCCACGGACTCGATGCCGGAGTCCGGCGCCACGAGCAGGGCGAGGTTGTCCTCGAGGTAGGGGTCGGAGAAGTCCATCACCGACTCGCGCTCCTCGTTGATGGTCATGCCGGACGCGGCGAGGTCGCACTGGTCGGTGTCCAGCGCGGAGCCGGTCTCGATGGCCTCGAAGGGCGTGGTGATGACGTTCGTCTCCACGCCGAGGTCCTCGGCGATCCGGTTGACCAGGTCGATGTCGAAGCCCACGGTCTCGCCGTCCTCGACGTACTCGAAGGGGGCGTAGGGGATGTCCGAGCAGACCGTGAGGGTTCCCGGGCTGATCAGGCTGACCTCGCCCCCGCTCTCGCCCCCGCTCTCGCCCCCGCCGGAGGCCTCCTCGCCCCCTCCGGTGCTCGTGCACGCGCTCAGGGCCAGCGCGGAGACGGCCAGCACGGACAGGGTCGCTGCCCCGTGGAACCTGCTCTTCATGGATCTGTCCTTCCCTCGGGAGGTGGCCGGCCGCCGGTCCGTGCGCGGGGTCGTGCTCCGGTGCGGCCCACCGCTGAATGAGCCTCAGTGTAGGGGCTGTCGTGCTCCCGGTGTGTCGCGCACCACTGGTCGGTAGCTAATTCCCCGTGCCGCGCTCGCGACGACGGGGCGCGGGCCCGCGGAAGCCGCCCGGTGCCCGGGGCCGGCACGGCTTCGGCACAATGGAGCCCATGACTCCGATCGACGACGACCTGGGACCGGCTCCCGAGGAGGGGCGATGACGGCGGCTCCGGCGCCCGCGAGCGTGCGCGTGGACGTGTGGCTGTGGGCGGTGCGCGTGTTCAAGACCCGCTCCGCCGCGACGGCCGCGTGCCGCGCCGGGCACGTGAAGATCGACGGGACCTCGGTCAAGGCCGCCCAGCCGGTGCGGCCCGGCCAGCGGGTGGCCGTGCGCCGCCCCGGCCACGAGCAGGTCCTGGAGGTGGTGCAGCTGCTGACCAAGCGCGTCGGGGCCCCGGTGGCCGCGAAGGCCTACGTGGACCACAGCCCGCCCCCGCCCCCCGCGCTGCACGCGGCCGTCCCGCGGCGGGACCGGGGCGCCGGCCGGCCCACCAAGAAGGACCGCCGGGAGATGGACCGCCTCCGGGGTCTCTGAGGGCCCCGGCGCGCCCGGCTCCGGGCCGGCTCCCAGGAAGGCGCAGAATAATCCCCACTGCACGTGTGCCGTGGGTCACCCCGCCGTCCGGTGGTCCGACCCGCGGCCGGAACCCGAGGAGTTCGACCCATGGCACTGCTGGACACATCGGTGTGGACCGGAAAGATCTACGTCAACGGGTGGCGCGACGGCCGCGGCGGCACCGAGGACGTCACGAACCCGTCGACGGACGAGACGCTGGGGCAGATCGGCTTCGCGTCCCCCGAGGACGTGTACGAGGCGGCGGAGAAGGCCGCGGCGGCCCAGAAGGAGTGGGCGGCGCTGAAGCCCTCCGAGCGCGCCGCGGTGCTGCGCCGCGCCGGCCTCCTGTTCGAGGAGCACGCCGAGGAGGTCATGGACTGGGTGGTCCGGGAGACCGGGGCGATCCAGCCCAAGGCCGGGCTGGAGGCCTCGGTCGCGGCCGCGGAGTGCTACGAGTCCTCCGCGCTGCCGACCCATCCGCACGGGGAGTACCTGCCCTCCGACGCGCCGCACTGGTCGCTGTCCCGCCGGGTGCCGGCCGGGGTGGTCTCGGTCATCTCGCCGTTCAACTTCCCGCTGATCCTCTCGATCCGCTCCGTGGCCCCCGCCCTCGCTCTGGGCAACGCGGTGCTGCTCAAGCCGGACCCCCGCACCTCGGTCACGGGCGGCGCGCTCATCATGCGCGTGTTCGAGGAGGCCGGGCTGCCGCCCGGGGTCCTGCAGCTGCTGCCCGGCGGCGGCGACGTGGGGGCCGCCACGGTCGAGGCCCCGCAGGTGGACGTCGTGTCCTTCACCGGGTCCACCGCGGCGGGACGGCACGTGGGCGCCGCCGCGGCGCAGCACCTCAAGCGGGCCCACCTGGAGCTCGGCGGCAACAACGTGGTCATCGTGCTGCCGGGCGCGGACGTGGACCTGGCCGCCGGGGTCGGGGCGATGGGCTCCTTCTTCCACCAGGGCCAGATCTGCATGACCACCGGGCGCCACCTGGTGCACGAGGACCTGCACGACGAGTACGTGGACAAGCTCGCGGCGAAGGCCGAGGCGCTGGTGGTCGGGGATCCCGCCGAGGGGCCCGTGCACCTGGGCCCGATCATCGACGAGCGCCAGCTCAAGTCCATCGACGCGATCGTGCAGGAGACCGCCATCGCCGGCGCCCGGGTGGTCGCCGGCGGCTCCCACGACGGGCTGTTCTACCGGCCCACGGTGCTCGCCGACCTGACCCACGAGATGACGGCCTGGAAGGACGAGATCTTCGGCCCGGTGGCCCCCGTGATGAAGGTGTCCAGCGCCGAGGAGGCGGTGGAGTTCGCCAACGCCTCCGAGTACGGCCTCTCGGTGTCCATCATCGGGGACGTCGGCGAGGCCATGAAGATCGCCGACCGGATCCGCTCCGGCAAGATCCACATCAACGAGATGACGGTCGCCGACGAGGCCAACGCCCCCTTCGGCGGCATGGGCGCCTCGGGCACCGGCTCCCGGTTCGGCGGACCCACCGCCAACATCGACGCGTTCACCGAGACGCAGTGGATCACGATCAGCCCGGACGTCCCGCACTACCCCTTCTGAGCGCCGCCCCCTCCGGGCAGCGGGGACGGGAGGTCGTCGGTAGCCTGGACCGGTGACCACGACCTCCCGCCCCCGCGGCCTCAACCGGCAGATCCTGGCCCTGGCGGTCCCCGCCTTCGGGGCGCTCGTGGCCGAGCCGCTGTTCCTGCTGGCGGACTCCGCCATCGTCGGCCACCTCGGCACGCCCCAGCTCGCCGGCGTGGGCGTGGCGGCGGCCGTGCTGCAGACGGTCGTGGGGCTCATGGTCTTCCTCGCCTACAGCACCACCCCGGCGGTCGCCCGGCACCTCGGCGCGGGCCGGCTCCACGAGGCCGTGGCGGTGGGCCGGGACGGGCTGTGGGTGGCCGCGGGACTCGGCCTGCTCCTGTCCGCGGCGGGCTGGGCGGCGGGCCGCCCGCTGCTGGCGCTGATGGGCGCGCGCGGCGAGGTCCTCGAGCACGCCGTCGTCTACCTGCACTGGTCCCTGCCCGGGCTCACCGCGATGCTCCTGGTGCTCGCGGCCACCGGCGTGCTCCGCGGGCTCCAGGACACCAGGACGCCGCTGCTCATCGCCGGGATCGGGGCCGCGGCCAACGCGGGGCTCAACCTCCTGCTCGTCCACGGCGCGGGCCTGGGCGTGGCCGGCGCGGCGATCGGCACGAGCGCCGTGCAGTGGGCCATGGCCCTGGCCTACCTCCGGATCCTCCGCCGGCTCGCCCGCGAGCACGGCGTGGGGGCCCCGACCACGTGGCCGCGGCTGCGCTCGCACCTCGCGGTGGGCTCCTGGCTCATGCTCCGCACCGTGTCCCTGCGGGTGGCCATCCTCGCGACCGTCCTGGTGGTCACCGGACAGGGGGCGCAGAACCTCGCGGCGCACCAGCTCGTGATGACGGTGTTCAACTTCCTGGCGTTCGCCCTGGACGCCCTCGCCATCGCCGCACAGGCCCTGCTGGGCCGGGACATGGGGGCGCGGGACGTCGGGGACCCCGCGCAGCGCCGGGCGGTCCGGGCGCTGATGGACCGGCTGGTCCTGTGGGGGCTCGGCTTCGGCGTGCTGACCGGTCTCCTCGTGGCCCTGGTCGGCACGCGGCTGGGGTTCCTGCTCAGCCCCGACCCGGCGGTGCAGGCCCTCTTCGCGGCGGGGCTGCTGGTGGTGGCGGTCGGCCAGCCGCTGGCCGCCTACGTCTTCGTCCTGGACGGCGTGCTCATCGGGGCCGGGGACGCCCGCTACCTCGCGGTGGCCGGGGTGCTCAACCTCGCGGTCTACGCCCCGCTGCTGGTGCTCGTCGCGCTCCGTGCGGGGTCGGGGACCGGAGGGTTCGTGTGGCTGTGGGCCGCCTACGCCGGCGGGTACCTCGGGGCCCGCGCCCTGACCCTGGGGCTGCGTGCCCGCGGCGACTCCTGGCTGCTCAGGAACGCTCGGTAACAAGCGGGGGCGCACCCGGGGGATGTGGGGCGGATCACCTACGATGCCACTATGAACAGTGATTCCCGTGCAGAGAACCAGTCCGCCGCCGACTCCGGGCACAACGTGGTGCTCGTCGGCATCGACGGCTCCGACCAGGCCCGCCACGCGCTCGAGCGCGCCATCGACGAGGCCCGGGCCCAGGACCTGACGGTGCGCCTGCTGGGCGCCTACCCGGTCATCGGGGTCGGGGACCCCGGGCTCGAGATGCGGTTCACCGAGGCCGTGATGAAGGAGAACGCCGAGCACCTGGCCGAGGCCCGGCAAGCCGTGGAACAGGCGGGGCTGCCCGTCGAGGTCGTCGAGGCGGCCGGGGACGCCGCCAAGGCCGTCGTGGAGCAGTCGGGCGAGGCCGCCCTCGTGGTCATGGGCAAGCGCGGGCGCGGCGGCGCGCTGCGCGGCCGGCTGGGCTCGGTGTCCGCGGCCGTCGCGGCGCACGCCAAGAGCCCGGTCATCATCGTCCCCGAGGCCGCGGAGAGCCGGCACTCCGAACGGCGCGGGGGCAGCGCGGGCGACTTCGCGCTCGAGGCCGAGGGCCCGGTCAAGGCCGACGAGATCGACTTCACCGGCCGGGTGGTCGTGGGCCTGGACGCCCTCGGCTCGCGCAGCCCCGCGCTGGGGAAGGCCGTGGCGTACGCCCAGGAGCACGGCAAGTCCCTGGCGCTGGTCTCCGTGAACGGTGCCCTGTCCGGCACGCCCGCCTGGTTCCAGGACGAGTTCAACCAGGCGCGGTACTTCCACGAGGCCGACCGGAAGCTCACCGAGATCTCCGACGAGATCGCCGCCGAGCACCCCGAGCTGACGGTGGAGCACCACATCTTCGTGGGCCGCCCGGGCCGCATCCTGATGAACGCCACGCACTCCGCGGACCTGGTCGTGGTGGGCTCCCGCGGCATCGGCGGCTTCCGGGGACTGCTGCTCGGCTCGGTGTCCCAGGCGGTGCTGGAGAACGCCACCGGCCCGGTCATGGTCGTGCCCGCGCACCGCCCCTGAGCGGGCGTTCCCGGCACCACACCCCCACGGCGAGCACAGGGAGCAGCGGCACATGACGGAGCAGATCGTCGTCGGCTACGACGGGTCCGAGAACAGCGAGCGGGCCCTGGACTGGGCCGTCCGGGAGGCCGCCGCCCTCGGCGGCGAGCTCAAGGTGGTGGTCTCCATGGGGCGGCCCGTGGCCGTGGACCCCAGTCTCTACGGGCCGTTCCTGGAGGCGATCGAGGAGGAGGCGGACAAGCTGGCCGGCACCGCCGTCACCCGGGCCCGGGACGCCGGCGTCCCGGCGGTCGCCGTGGTCGAGCGCGGTGACGCGGCCGGGGTCCTGGTGCACGAGGCGGAGGGCGCCGCGGCCCTGGTGCTCGGCCGGCGCGGGCGCCGCGGCGTGCGCGGACGCCTCGGGTCGGTCACGGCCGCGGCGTCCGCGCACGCGAAGTGCCCCGTGATCGTCCTCCCGGACCGCTGGGACCCGGAGGCGAGGGCCGCCCAGGGCACGGCCGGGCCCTTCGCCGGCCGCGTGGTGGTCGGCGTGGACCGGCTCGGGCGGGACAACCCGGCCGTGCTGGCGGCCGGACGGTACGCGGTACGGCACGGCGCGGGCCTGGCGCTGATCACCGTGGTCCCGGAGGCACTGAGCATGCCGACGGGCTCCGCCGACCTGGACCGGGCCGTGCGCGAGCAGCTCACCGAGCCCGCCCAGGGGCTCGTGGACCAGGTCGCGGCGTCGGTCCGGGAGGACCACCCGGACCTGGACGTCCGGACGTTCGTCTTCTCCGGCACGCCCGCGGACCAGCTCGTGGAGGCCGGGCGGTCGGCGGAGCTCGTGGTGGTCGGCAGCCGCGGCTACGGCGGGTTCCGGGGACTGCTCATGGGCTCCGTCTCGCAGGCCGTGCTCAACGAGGGCGAGGGCCCCGTGATGGTGGTCCCGAACCGCAGGAAGGACTGACCGGTCCGCCCGCAGGAGGAGCGCCCGGCCCGGGACGGCCGCGGAACTCCTCCTCCCGGAGGTTCTCCGGACCGGGGCCGCCGGGCCATCCTGAGGACGAGCCCGCGGACCCGCCGCGGACGGAGGGGGGCGCACCGTGGACCGCAGAGGACTCGCCGGGACCGCCCTGGTCCTCGCCGCGCTCACCGGGTGCTCGGCCCCGGTGGAGGTCCCGGACCCGCCCGCCGGGTCCAACGTGCTGGACGCGGCCGGCGTCCTGACCGACGCGCAGGAGCAGGAGCTCGACGCCCTGATCGAGGACCGCAACGCGAGCACGGACGCCGCCCGCGTCGCCGTGCTCACCGTGGAGGAGACGGCCGGGTCGATCGAGGACCACGCCCGCGAGGTCGCCGCGGCCTGGGAGGTGGGCGACGCCGGGGCGGACAACGGCGTGCTCGTGGTTGCCGCCACCGAGGACCGGGAGCTGCGGATCGAGTCGGCGGACGGGGTGCGCGAGGCCTTCTCGGACGACGAGGCGCAGCGGGTGGTCGACGACGTGCTGGCGCCGGCCTTCGCGGACGGGCGCTACGCGCAGGGCCTGAACGGGGCCGTCGAGCAGATCTACACCTACGCGCAGGGCGGGGAGCCGCCGCAGGAGCCCTTCGACTGGGCCCTGCTCGGCTGGGTCGTCGGCGGCTTCGGCCTGGTCATAGCGCTGGTGGCGTGGTGGATCGTCGCAGACCTCCGCCGCCGGCGTCGGATCGCCGACGAGGAGCTCCGGGCGGCCGGGCAGCGCGACCCCGGGCTGCGGCTCACCGAGGAGCAGCGCGAGGCCTACCGGAAGTACCGCTGCCACCACCGCAAGCAGGACGCCGTGACGAACCCCGCCGTCTGGCTGCCGCTCTACCTGGCCAACCCGGGGCTGTACTCCGGCGGCCCGGGCGGAGGCACGGGCGGGGACGGACCGGGCGGCTCCTCGTTCGGCGGGGGCGGCGGCTTCACCGGCGGCGGGGCGTCCGGAAGCTACTGAGCACCCCGCGCGCGGGGGCGTGCGCCCCCGCGTGCGGGGCGGAGCCGGCCGGCCGGGGCAGAACGGCTCGGCGAAGCGGGACCGCTCAGCGAAGCGGGACCGCTCGGCGAAGCGGGACCGCTCAGGCGGGGAGGCCGCGCCGGGCGGCCACGAGGGAGAGCAGGTGCCGGTGGACCGTGGTCTCCCCGGTCAGCTCGGGGTGGAACGAGATGCCGACGACGGCGCCGCTCGCCACCGCGACCACCTGCCCCCGGTGCCGGGCGAGGACCTCGACGCCCTCGCCGACACGCGTCACCGCGGGGGCCCGGATGAAGGCCGCGCGCACGACGTCCCCGGCGCCGCCCCAGGCCAGGGTGACCTCCTCGGAGGCCGTCTGGGGGCCGAACGCGTTGCGGGCCACCGTGACGTCCAGGACCCCGAGGGACTGCTGGCCGGGGGCGGGGTCCTCGATGCCCGTGGAGAGCAGGATCAGCCCGGCGCACGTGCCCAGTGTGGGAAGGCCGCCGAGGACGGCCTCCCGCAGCGGCTCCCGCAGCCCGAACAGGCGCAGCAGCCGGTCCACGGTGGAGGACTCCCCGCCGGGCAGCACGATCGCGTCCAGCCCGGCGAGCTGCTCGGCCGTCTTCACGAGCACGGGCTCGGCGCCGAGCTCCTGCAGCATCGCGGCGTGCTCGGCGACCCCGCCCTGCAGGGCGAGGACGCCGACGCGGGGCGCGGAACTCACCAGCCGCGCTCCGCGAGCCGGTGCGGGGCCGGGAGGTCGCCCACGTTGATGCCGACCATCGCCTCGCCGAGCCCGCGGGAGGCCTCGGCGATCTTCTCCGGGTCGTCGAAGTAGGCGGTGGCCTTCACGATGGCCTGGGCGCGGGCCGCGGGGTTGCCGGACTTGAAGATCCCGGAGCCCACGAACACGCCGTCGGCGCCGAGCTGCATCATCATGGCGGCGTCCGCGGGGGTGGCCACGCCGCCGGCGGTGAACAGCACGACCGGCAGCTTCCCGGTGCGGGCGACCTCGAGGACGATGTCGTAGGGGGCCGCGAGCTCCTTCGCCTTCACGTACAGGGCGTCGGGGGAGACCTTGTAGAGGGCCTGCAGCTCGGCGATCTGCCCGCGGATGGTGCGGATGTGCTTGGTGGCCTCGGAGACGTCGCCGGTGCCGGCCTCGCCCTTCGAGCGGATCATGGCGGCGCCCTCGGCGAGCCGGCGCAGGGCCTCGCCCAGGTTGGTGGCCCCGCACACGAACGGGACGGTGAAGCGCTGCTTGTCGATGTGGTTGACGTAGTCGGCGGGGGAGAGCACCTCGGACTCGTCGATGTAGTCGACCTTCAGGTGCTCGAGCACCTGGGCCTCCACGAAGTGGCCGATGCGCACCTTCGCCATGACGGGGATGGAGACGGCGGCCTGGATGCCCTCGATCAGGTCGGGGTCGGACATGCGGGCCACGCCGCCCTGCGCGCGGATGTCCGCGGGCACGCGCTCGAGGGCCATGACGGCCACGGCGCCGGCGTCCTCGGCGATGCGGGCCTGCTCGGCGGTGACGACGTCCATGATGACGCCGCCCTTGAGCATGTCGGCGAGTCCGCGCTTGACGAGCGGGGAGCCGGTCAGCGGGGTCGCGTCCGAGGCGGCGCCGCGGGCGGTGTCGTGGGCGGGGGTCTGGGCAGGGGTGGTCTGCAGATCGGTCATGGAGTCCATCCTCCGTTCCGGAGTGGTCCATCGACAGGTCCACCATCGATAGAATCTGTTGGACCACCGAACATCCTGCGGAGACCTGCGGGAGAGAGGAGCCGGCCCGTGCGGCACCCCCACGACGTGGAGCTGCCCGTGCGCGTGGACCGGGCCGACCCCGCGCCCCTGCCCGCGCAGCTCGTCCAGCAGCTGCGGGAGCTGGTGGTCTCCGGGGCCCTGCGCCCCGGGGACCCGCTGCCCTCCACGCGCGGGCTCGCCGCCCGGCTGGGGATCTCGCGCGGCTCCGTGGTCACCGCCTACGACCAGCTCCACGGCGAGGGCTACCTGCACGCGACCAACGGGGCCACGGTGGTCCACCCCGACCTGGCGCGCTCCCGGGCGGAGCCCCCGGCCGCCCGCACCGGCCCCCGCCCGCCCGTGGCGCGGCCGCGCCGGGCCCGCGAGCGGCCCATGATCGACCTCACGCCCGGGCGGCCCGACACCGGGCGGCTGGCCACCCCGCAGTGGCGCGCCGCGTGGCGGGACGCCGCGGCCGCCGCCGGGACGGGCGCGCCCCCGCCCCAGGGCTCGGAGCCGCTGCGCGAGCAGATCGCCGAGCACCTGCGGCTGATGCGCGGCGTGGTCCGGGACCCCGGGGACCTCTTCGTCACGGCGGGCGCGCGGGACGGGCTCCAGCTGCTGCTCGCGGTGCTCGGCGGCCACGCGGGCCGCGGGCTGCGGGTCGCCGTCGAGGACCCCGGCTACCCCTCGCTGCGCCGGGTGCCGCAGCGGCTCGGCCACGAGGTGCTGCCCGTGCCGATCGACGACCAGGGGCTCGACCCCGCCCGGCTGCCGTCCGGCGCCTGGGCCGGCCCGGGGGAGTGGGAGATCGAGCGCCCCCCGGACGCCGTGATCGTGACCCCCAGCCACCAGTACCCCCTCGGCGCGTCGATGCCCGCCGCCCGCCGGCTCGAGCTGCTCGGCTGGGCGCGCGCCCACGACGCGCTGATCGTGGAGGACGACTACGACTCCGAGCTGCGCTACGTGGGCGAGCCGCTCCCGGCGCTGTCCTCCCTCGACCACGCCCCGGGCGCCGCCCCGGAGCCGCCCGCCCCGGGGCGGCTGCTCGGCGCCGGCGGCCACGTGGCCACGCTGGGCTCCTTCACCAAGGTCCTCGCGCCCGGGCTGGGGGTCGGCTACCTGCTGGCCCCGCCGGCCCTCCGGGAGGAGCTGCTGCGGCTGCGCACGGACCTGGGCAACCCCGCCTCCGCGGTCGCCCAGGACGCCATGGCCCGGTTCCTGGCCGAGGGCGGGCTGCGCCGGCACACCGCCCGGATGCGGCGGGAGTACCGGCGCCGGCGGGACCTGCTCACCGCGGCCCTCGCGGGCGTCCGCGGGGTGCGGGCCGTGCCCATGGACGGCGGGCTGCACGCCGTCCTCGAGTTCACGGGGGAGGTGCCGTTCGAGGAGCAGGACGTCGTGGACCGGGCCGCGGCCGCGGGCGTGCGGGTGGCGGCGCTGGGCTCGTACTGGGCGCACGGCGCGCGGGGCGCCCGCCGCGGCGTCGTCGTCGGCTTCGGCGCCACCGGCGCCGCCCCGCAGGGGGAAGCCCTGCCGGACGCCCTCGCCGTGCTGGCCCGGGTGCTCTCGGCGCCCGGCCGCGGCTCCGGTCGCTAGACTGACCCGGGCCCTGCGGGCCGTTCCGCCCGGGCCTTCCCGCCCGCACGTCCTCCCGAAAGGCGCACCGTGAACCCCGACCCGAGCACCGGCATCCACCGCGACCTGTTCGCGCCCACGCTGCTGCGCGCGCTCGTGGCCCTGGTCCTCGGCGCCGTGACCGTGTTCTGGCAGGAGCCGACGCTGGCCGTGGTGACCTGGGGCGTGGGGCTCTACCTCGTGCTCACGGGGGCCGCGAGCGTGTTCCTGCAGCTGCGGCTCAACGGCAACGACGCCGTGGACCTGGGCCCCGCCCGGCAGGTCCCGCAGTCCTACGGCGTGCTGTACCTGCTGGGCGGGATCTTCACGGTCCTCGGCGCCGACAGCCCCGCGTGGCTCGTGGTCTACGCGGCGTCCGTCATGGGCCTGGCCGGGCTCACGGAGCTGGCCCTCGGGCTGCGGTTCCGCACGAGCTTCCCCCTGGGCCGCGACTGGACCATCGCCGGGCTCGTCACGGTCCTCGCCGCCACCGGCCTCGTGCTCGTGGTGGACCTCGGCGCCAAGGCCCTCTTCGGGGTGGTGGGGGCCGCCGCGGTGGTCATCGGCGTCACCCACCTGCTGGCCGCCCTGACCCTCCGGCACGAGGACCGCCGGGGACGGGCTCCCGCCGGGACCGCGTAGACTGGGCTACCGCACGGCAGGCCCCGTCCTGCCGAGGACACCAGCTCACGAGGAGGACCAGTGGCACAGCGCAAGGGCTCGAGAGGCGGCTCCCGGGCCGACGTCAAGGGCCCCCTGATCCTGTCCGCCGTGCTCGCGGCGATCGCGTTCGTCGCCGTGGGGATCTTCGCCAGCGGCGGCACGGACAACGCCCTGCGCCTGGACCTCGCCTTCATCGCCGCCGGCATCGTGTTCATCGTGACGCTCGTGATCAGCGCCACGCTGATGATCGTCGAGAAGCCCAACGACCCCCACCTCGGCGAGGGCACGGGCGTCAACCGCTCCTCGGCCAAGCTCTACGCCGAGGCCCGGGCCCGCCGGCAGGCGGCCGCACGGCCCGCCGGCGAGGCCGAGTTCGGCCAGCGCGTCCGGCCCGACACCGAGGGCGAGGACCTCCTCGGCCGGCGCTCCGCCGATGGCGCCGCACCGGACGACGGACCCGCGCGGGCGGACGACGGCGGCCCCGCGGGCGGCCGCGGCCCGGCGCACGGGCCGGACGGCGACGACGGCCCCGCCCCGCGCGCCTGAGGCCACGCTCGCGCCGCTCCGCCCGCCCGGGGCCCCGGCGAAGCCTGTTGCCGCCGGGCGGGCCTGTTGCCGCCGGGCGTCCGCTCGATAGATTGGACGGCACCTGAGCAGCAGGGCCGGCCCCCGTGCCCTGCTCGAGACCGGACGACGGGAACCAGCATGAGCCAGCAACCGGAACCGCCCACCGAGGGCGACGCGGAGTTCGAGCAGAAGGTCCAGCAGCGGATGGCCGACCAGCAGGAGGACGGTCCCGACCAGGACCCCGTGGACGTGGCGCAGGAGGACTACAAGTCCGAGGTGCCGGAGCTCCCGGAGAACGAGGAGAGCCCGGTCGACCCCGGCCAGGCCGGCGCCTGAGCAGCACCTCGCACGGACGACGACGCCCCGGGGCGGACCAGGAGGTCCGCCCCGGGGCGTCGTCGCGTCGGGAGGCCCCGGCTCAGCGGCCGAAGCCGCGCAGCCGCAGGGAGTTCAGCACCACGAACACGGAGCTGAAGGCCATGGCGGCGCCCGCGATCACGGGGTTGAGCAGGCCCGCGGCCGCCACGGGGACGGCCACCGTGTTGTAGGCGAAGGCCCAGAACAGGTTCGACTTGATGATCGACAGGGTCCGGCGGGACAGGGCGATGGCCGTGGGGACCGAGCCGACGTCGCTGCGCACCACGGTGATGTCCGCGGCCTCGATCGCCGCGTCCGTGCCGGCGCCCATCGCGATCCCGAGGTCGGCCTGTGCCAGGGCCGCGGCGTCGTTGACGCCGTCGCCCACCATGGCGACCACGCGGCCGTCGTCCTGGAGGTCGCGGACCACCGCGACCTTGCCCTCCGGGCTGACGTCCGCGACGGCGTCCTCGGCGGCGATGCCGGCCTCGGCGGCGACGGCCCGCGCCACGGGCTCGTTGTCGCCGGTCAGCAGCATGGGCCGCAGCCCCAGCTCCTTGAGCCGCGCGATCGCCGCCCGGGCGTCGTCCTTGACGGTGTCGCGCAGGTCCACGAAACCGACCAGGGCCCCGTCGACGGCCACGAGGATCGTGGTGAACCCGCCCTCCTGGGCCCGGCGCAGCGCGTCGAGCTGCGCGCCGTCCAGGCGCACGCCGTTCTCGGCCAGCCAGGTGGTGCGCCCGACCACCACCGAGCGGGAGTGCATCCCGTCCGTCACGTGCGCGCGCACGCCGCCGCCGGGGGCCGAGACGAACCCGGAGACCGGGAACCGGTGCGGGGTGGCCGCGGCCACGGCTCGGGCGATGGGGTGCTCGGAGTGCTGCTCCACGGTGGCCGCGAGGTCCAGCACCTGGTCCCGGGAGTACCCGGACACGGGCGTCACCGCCGCGACGGAGAGCTGGCCGCTCGTGACGGTGCCCGTCTTGTCGAGCACCACGGTGTCCACCGTGCGGGTGTCCTCGAGCACCTCGGCGCCCTTGATCAGGATGCCCAGCTGCGCGCCCCGGCCCGTGCCGGTGAGCAGGGCCGTGGGAGTGGCCAGGCCCAGGGCGCAGGGGCAGGCGATCACGAGCACGGAGACCGCGGCCACGAAGGCCGCGTTGACGTCCCCGGTCAGCAGCAGCCAGCCGATCAGCGTGGCCAGGGCGAGCACCAGGACGATCGGGACGAAGACCCCGGAGATCCGGTCGGCCAGACGGGCCACAGGGGCCTTGCTCGACTGGGCCCGGGCCACCATCCGGCCCATCTGGGCCAGGGTGGTGTCGGAGCCCACGCGGGTCGCCTCGACCAGCAGGCGGCCGTTGGTGTTGATCGTGGCGCCGGTGACGGTGTCGCCGACCTCGACCTCCACGGGCAGGGACTCGCCGGTGAGCAGGGAGGTGTCCACGGCCGAGCGGCCGTCCACGACCACGCCGTCGGCGGCGATCTTCTCGCCGGGACGCACCACGATCAGGTCCCCCGGGCGCAGCTGCTCCGCGGGCAGGTCGGTCTCGACACCGTCCCGCAGGACCACCGCGTCCTTCGCGCCGAGCTCCAGCAGCGCGCGCAGCGCCTCGCCGGAGCGCGCCTTCGCCCGGGCCTCCAGATAGCGGCCCAGCAGCAGGAACGCGGTGACGAGGGCCCCGGTCTCGAAGTAGAGCTGGTGCCCGCTCATGTCCATCGCGTGGCCGAGCATCGCGCCGGCCGTCATGCCGGGCTCCCGCAGCAGGTTCCACAGCGAGAACAGGTACGCGGCGGACACGCCCAGGGACACGAGGGTGTCCATGGTGGAGGTCAGGTGCCGGGCGTTGATCGCCGCCGAGCGGTGGAACGGCCACGCCGCCCACGTGACGACCGGCAGGCTCAGCACCGCGACCACCCAGCCCCAGTGCGGGAACTGGAAGCCGGGCAGCATCGAGATCACGAACACCGGGACCGAGAACGCGGCCGCCACGAGCAGGCGCCGGCGCAGGGACTCGGGCGAGCGCAGCGACGACGCCTCCCGCCCCGCGACCCTCGTCATGGCGTCGGGGCCGTCCGCGGCCGCCTCGTCGTCGTCCCCGGGCGCGTTCCTGAGGGTGGCGCCGTAGCCGGCCTTCTCGACCGTCTCGACGACCTGCTCGTCGCTCACGCCCGCGGGAACGTGGACGGTGGCGGTCTCGAGGGCGAGGTTGACGGACGCGTCGACGCCCTCGAGCTTGCCCAGCTTCTTCTCGACCCGGCTGACGCACGAGGAGCACGTCATGCCGGTGATCTCGAGCTCGAGGGTGCGCAGGGGCCCGGCGACCTCGGTGGGGACGGGTGTGCGGGTCTCAGGCAACGGTGTACCCCGCTTCCTCGACGGCCTCCCTGATCTCGTCCTCCGACAGCTCGCGGGAAGTGGTCAGGACGACGGGGGAGACCCCGCCGGCCACGAGGTCGACGTCGACGGACTCGACGCCCTCCAGCTCGGTGAGCTCCTCGGTGACGGACATGACGCAGTGGCCGCAGGTCATGCCGGAAACGTTGACGGTGGTCTGCACGATGTTCTCCTCGGTGGGCAGGTCGGTTCGGTGGAGTGGTTCGGTCGGTCCGGTGCGCCGGTCCGGGTCAGCTCTTGAGCAGGCGGGCGATGGCCGCGGACGCCTCCTGGAGCTTGTCGTCGATGCTGGCGGCGTCCCCGGACTCCTGGGCGGCCTCGACGGCGCCGACCACGCAGTGGTTCAGGTGCTCGTCCAGCAGGCCCAGGCTCACGGCCTTGAGGGCGGACTGGATCGCGGAGACCTGGGTGAGGATGTCGATGCAGTACTTGTCCTCCTCGACCATCCGGTGGATGCCGCGGACCTGTCCCTCGATGCGGCGCAGCCGCTTGAGCCAGGCATCCTTGTCGTGGCTGTACCCGTGCGGCGGCAGGGTCTGCGTCATGAGCTCCTCCTCGGTCGTCCCGCCCCCACTGTATACCCCTTGGGGGTATAGATCCACCCCGGTGCCGGCGCGTCGCCGCAGGTGTGCGAATCTTGAGGCATGGCTTCACTGATCGAGGACTACGCCCTGCTCTCGAACATGCGCACGGGTCCGCTGGTCTCCCGCACCGGGTCCATCGACTGGCTGTGCGCTCCCCGGTTCGACTCCCCCTCGGTCTTCGGCGCCCTGCTCGGGGAGGCCGACCACGGACGGTGGCTGCTCGCCCCCGCGTGCACGGTCGTGGAGGGGGAGGACGGGGAGGTCCTCGACGAGGACGAGGGCGGCGCCCAGGTCGCCGAACGGTTCTACGTGGAGAACACGTTCGTGCTGCAGACCGTGTGGGTCACCGACTCCGGCTCCGTGCGCGTGACCGACTTCCTCCCGCTGACCTCCCGCACGGACGTGGTCCGCCGTGTCGAGGGCCTCACGGGGGAGGTCGAGATGTACCACGAGCTGCGGGTGCGCTTCGGCTACGGCGCCGTGGTCCCCTGGGTCAGCCGCTTCGAGGGGGAGGCGGACCCCGGCGGCGGCGACGCCGCCCCGCCCATGCTCGTGGCCATGGCCGGCCCGGACGCCCTCGTGCTGCGCGGGGAGCCCCTGCCCGAGTCCACGGACGACGACGACCAGCGCCGCCACCGCGGCACCTTCACCGTCTCCGCCGGTCAGGCACGGGACTTCGTCCTCACCCACTTCCCGTCCCACCGCACGCCCCCGGCGCCCATCGACGTCAACGAGCAGCTCACCCGCACCGTGGAGCTGTGGCAGGAGTGGTCCGGGCTGTACTCCCCGCCGGCCGTGGAGGGGGAGGAGCCGGTGCACATCGTCCCGGTCCGCGGCCACGCGGTGGCCCGGCGCTCGGACGTGGTCCGGCGCTCGCTGCTCGTGGTGCGGGCCCTGATGCACCAGGAGACGGGCGGGCTCGTGGCCGCCCCCACCACGTCCCTGCCGGACGTGGTGGGCGGGGAGCGCAACTGGGACCACCGCTTCGCCTGGCTGCGGGACGCCGCGATGGCCCTCGAGGTCATGCTCGACCACGACCACGACCGCGAGGCCGCGCAGCTGCGCAACTGGCTGCTGCGCGCCGTGGCGGGGGATCCGCACGACCTGCAGAACATCTACGGGGTCGCCGGGGAGCGCCGCGGGCGGGAGCACCAGCTCGACCTGCCCGGCTACGAGCGCTCCCGGCCGGTCCGCGAGGGCAACGGCGCCGCGGGCCAGCACCAGTCCGACGCCGTGGGCCACGTCATGGTGGTCTTCGAGCGGCTCCGCCGCCGCGGCGCCGTGGAGGACCACCTCTCCTGGCCCCTGCAGCAGGCGATGCTGCGCTCGGTCGTGGACAACTACGAGGTCACGGACCAGGGCCTCTGGGAGATGCGCGGCGAGCGGCAGTACTACACGCACTCGCGCGTGCTGATGTGGGCGGCCCTCCAGTGCGGCGTGGACGCGGTGCGCGTGCACGGCCTGCCCGGCGACGCGCAGCTCTGGGAGCAGCTGCGGGACGCGCTCGCCGAGGAGATCTGGACCAGCGGCTACGACCCCGAGGTCGGCTCCTTCGTGCAGTACTACGGGTCGAAGACCGTGGACGCCTCCCTGCTCCAGCTGCCGCAGGTCGGGTTCGTGGCCTACGACGACGAGCGGATGCTCGGGACCGTGCGGCGGATCGAGGAGGAGCTGCGCCACCCCGGCGGACTGATCCACCGCTACCGCAACGTCCTGGGGCCGGTGGACCCGGACGACCCCGACGCGTACTCCGGGGTCATCGGGGTGGACGGCTTCCCCGGCCAGGACAACCCGCACCTCGGCGCGTCCCTGTGGCTGGCCGCCCAGTACGCGCGCTCGGGCCGCACGGACAGCGCCCGCAAGCTCGTGGACCTCGTGCTGTCCCGCGCCAACGACCTCGGGCTGCTCTCCACCGAGTGGTCGCCCGAGCAGCGCCGGATGACCGGCAACTTCCCCCAGACCTTCACCCACCTCGCCCTCGTCCAGGCCCTGGACGCGCTCGACGCCGCCCAGGGGCGCCGGACGCCGGCCGAGCAGCACGGGAGCACGGGGGAGCCCGCGCCGGACCTGAGCGGGGCGTCCGCGGCCGGGGCGTCGTGAGCCACGCGGCTCCCGTCGACTGGCGGTCCTCGCCGGCGGTCCGGATCGGGCTGTCCGTGGCCGTGGCCACCGGGCTGTACGGCATCTCCTTCGGGGCCCTGTCCGTGGCGGCCGGGCTGAGCTTCTGGCAGACCGTAGCCCTGTCCGCGCTCATGTTCACGGGCGGCTCCCAGTTCGCCTTCATCGGCGTGGTCTCGGGCGGTGGCGCCGGGGCCTCGGCGCTGGGGGCGGCGACCCTGCTGGGGGTCCGCAACGCCGTCTACGGGATGAACATGAACGCCCTGGTCCGCCCGCGCGGCTGGCGCCGGCTTCTCGCCGCGCACGTGACCATCGACGAGTCCAACGCGGCCGCCTCCTCCCAGGTCCATCCGGTCGAGGAGCGGCGGGGGTTCTGGACCGCGGGCCTCGGCGTGTTCGTGCTCTGGAACCTGTTCACCGTGCTGGGCGCCCTGCTCGGCAACGCCCTGGGCGATCCCGCCCGCTGGGGTCTGGACGGGGCCGCGGTCGCCGCGTTCCTGGGCCTGCTGTGGCCGCGGCTGAGCGCCCGGGAGCCCGTGGCGGTCGCGGTGGTCTGCGGTCTCGTCACGGCCCTGACCATCCCGGTGCTGCCGGCGGGGCTGCCGATCCTCGTGGCCGCCGTGGTCGCGGCGTTCCTGGGCCGCTCGCGCGGCGCCGGCCCGGCCGGGGCCGCCTCCGGCCCCGGCGGGCAGGAGGCGGGGGCATGAGCATGTGGTTCTGGGTGCTCGGGGCGTGCGCGCTCGCCTACGCCCTGAAGCTCGTCGGCTACCTCGTGCCGGACCGGGTGCTGGACGACCCGCGCGTGGGGCGCATGGCGGGCACCGTCACGGTGGGCCTGCTCGCCGCGCTCGTGGTCATGAACGCGTTCGGCTCCGGCCAGGCCCTGGCCCTCGACGCCCGGCTGGGCGCGCTGCTCGTGGCGGGGCTCGCGCTCGTGCTGCGGGCGCCGTTCCTCGTGGTCGTCGTGCTGGGGGCGGTCGCGGCCGCCGTGCTCCGGCTGCTCGGCGCCCCCTGAGCCCGCGCCGCGGCAGGGCGGCCCGACCGGCCGGCGCACCCCGCCGCCCCGTCGTACTGCGTAGTTCCCAAGTGCGCGGCGGCCGGGGCCACGGGCGCGGTCAGGCGGTGCTCGGCAGGACGTTGTGGTTGAGCCGGAACAGGTTGGCGGGGTCGTAGCGGTCCTTCAGCTCCACGAGCCGCCGGTGCGTCCGCTCCCCGTAGGCCTCCCGTGCCGCCTCGGGGGTGACCGGGCCGTGCTCGGCGCCGAGGAAGTTCACGTACTGCCCGGCGTCGGCGAACGGCGCCACGGCGGCGTGCACGCGGCGGGCGAACGCCGTGAGGCGGGCGTCCTCGGCGGCGTCCGGCCAGTAGCCGTAGACGTTGAGCCAGTACCGCGCGGACCGGTTGGGAAAGGCGGTGGCCCCGGCGGGGACCCGCCCGAAGAACCCCTCCATGTGGTGGATGTCGATGCCCGTGCCGAACCAGGTGATCTCCGAGGCCACGCCGAGCAGGGCGTCGACCACTTCGTCGTCCAGGCGGGAGAAGGAGGCGTTCTTCCAGTACGCGCGCGCGCCCTTCGGGAAGAGCTCGTCCATGGCCGCCTGCCACTCGGTCCACTGCACCGGGCCGACCTCCTCCTCGTCCGGCGGGGCGTCGGCCCGCAGCCGCTCGGCCAGCCGCAGGCCCTCGGCGTGGTCGGGTGACATCCACGCGAAGGCGATGATCAGCCAGGGCTCGTCGCCCATCCCGAAGCTGGGCGGCAGCCGGAGGATCGAGACGATGCCGTTCATCTCGTCCGGCAGGTCGGCCGTCCAGCGCGCGAAGGCCTGCAGGGCCGTGCGCCACTTCTCGGGCCGGTAGAACAGGTTCCCGCCCAGCACGGACGGGGGCAGCTCCCGGGCGCGGAAGGTGAAGGAGGACACCACCCCGAAGTTGCCGCCGCCGCCGCGGATGCCCCAGAACAGGTCCGGGTTGTGCTCCGCATCGGCGTGCAGGTGCTCCCGGGTCCCGGTGATCACCTCGGCGTGCACGAGGTTGTCGAGGCTCAGGCCGTCGCTGCGGGTCAGCCAGCCCACACCGCCGCCGAGGGTCAGCCCCGCGACGCCGGTGGCGCTCACCACGCCGAGGGGCACCGCCAGCCCGTGCGGCACGGTGGCGCGGTCGACGTCCGCGAGGGTGGCACCGGGCTCGACCGTCACGAGACGGGTCCCGGGATCCACATGGACCCCGCGCAGCGCGCCGAGGTCCAGGACCAGTCCGCCCTCCACGGTGCCGTGGCCGGTCACGCCGTGCCCGCCGCCGCGGACGGCCAGCGGCAGGCCCGTGTGCTGGGCGGCGGCCAGCACCGGGTCGATGTCGGACACGGCGCCGGCCCGCACGATCGCGCGCGGCCGCACGTCCACCATGCCGTTCCAGACCCGTCTCGCCTCGTCGTAGAGCGGGTCGTCGGGCTCGACGAGCGTCCCCGTCAGGTGGTTGCGCAGCTTCTCGAGCTCGCGGGCGGTCTCGTGGTCTTGGTCCCCGCGGTCCACGGCGTTCATGGGATCGGCTTCCTGTGGGCGGGGCGCGTCCCCCGGGCTGCTGCTCGTGCCCGGCGGCGGTGCGCGGACCGTCGCCGGCGGTGCCGGAAGGGTCACGGGCGGACTCGGAGCGGTCCGGGCGTTCGGCCCCGCCGGGGCTGGGGTTCCGGTGGGGGAGGCGGAACGGCACAGGGTGCTGTTCCCCCAGCGTAGGAGCGTCCGCGGCGCGGCACAACGGGGCGGCCACAACGGTCCGGGCAGCGTTCCGCCGGTCAGGAGCCCAGCGGAGGAGCGTCCCCGGGCGCGGCCGGTCCGGTGCTCAGGCCAGCGGCAGCACCGGCGGAATGATCCCGTCCTCCACGGCCCGCTTGTAGAGCTCGAGCTTGGTGCGGGCCGGGCGCTCCACCAGCGCGTACTTGCGGCGGATCCGCTTGAGGTGCTCCTCCACCGTGGACTCCGCGATCTGCAGCCGCCCGGCCACCTCCTGCTCCTGGAGACCGTCCACGTAGAGGGCGAGCACCTCGCGCTCCCGGGCGGAGAGCTTCGCCGGGGCCCTGCTGGGCAGCTCGACCAGGGCCGACTGGAGCAGGTCGCTCACGAAGTGGCCCAGCTGGCGGGAGAGGCGCATGGTCCGGAAGACGGTCCTGATGGGCTCGCACTTGCCCACGGCACCGGACGCCCCGCAGGCGAACGCGGAGCGGACCCGGGCGAGGTCGTCCGGCGGCACCAGCACGACCACGGTGTGCTCCCGTCCGATGAGGTCCGTGACGTTCTGCACGAGGCTGCGGCCGTCCAGGGTGTTCAGGCTCAGCAGCACCACCATCTCCTCCGCGGGGCTCTGCGCGAGGAACTCCGGGACGCTCGCGGCCACCGCGCTCACCCGCACGCCGTGCTCGGGGTGCTCGACGGACTCGCGCTGGAGCGCGATGCGCGTCATGGGCTGGGGGCTGATGACGGCTGCATTCAACATGGTGGGACTCCTCGACGTCTCCCGCGGTGCGGTGCGCGGGATCTCCGGGGCCGGGGATCGACGGCCCGTTCCGGCGGCGGGAGGACCGAGTGCCCGGGCGGACCCGGCGTCCGCCCGGCACATGCCTTCGGAGGAATATGCGGTGGTGCGTCAGGGGGGTCCCAGGGCTCGTGGTCCTCCGGGCGGTCGCCGCCGGGGGAGATGGTGCACTGTGTTCCTCCACAGTGGCGGACCCGCCCGCGCGCGGGCAAGGGGATTCCGTGCGGACCCGGAACCTCGCACACCGGATCCCGACCGGGCGGGACCCGGCCGGGGCGGCCCTTTCCGGTCCGGGCGGGGCCGCCCGTGCCGGGGACGGGCGGAGGAGGGCCCGGCTGGAAGAATGGGGGAGCACGCATCGGTCGAGGAAAGGTCCGTTCCGTCATGCCCATCGACGTACTTCTCGGACCGGTCGGCCCGGTCCGCCTCCCCGGCGGGGCGCACGAGATCGGCCGGCTCCTCGGGGAGCTCTCCCTGCGCGGGGTCGACGCACGGCTCGTCGACCCGGCCGGCGAGCCCGGGCCCGCGGCGCCCTCCCCGGACCACCCCGAGCCCGGGGACGAAGCTCTCGGGACGCCTCCCGAGGCGGACGCGCTCCTGCTGTTCGGGCCCGGGGCCGACGCGCCCGCGGACGACGCCCGGCTCGGCCACTGGCTCGACCGCGCACGGGCCGCGGCGGCGGCCGGGCGGCCCGTCGTCATCAGCGGTCTCGTCCTCCGCGCCGGGGCGGTTCCGGAGGAGCCCGTGCGCCGGCTGCTCTCGACCGCCTCCCTCGTGGGCCTGCAGGACGAGGCGTCCCTGGCGGTGGCCTGCCGGCTGTGCCCCGAGCACCCCGGCCTGCGCGTCGGCCGGCAGGACGACCTCCTCCTGCCGGGGCCCGCCGGCCCGCAGGGGGCGCCGGGCGGGCCGGCCGCACAGCGGCAGGAGGCGGACGGGGCGGCGCCGCCGCGGATCGCCGCGGTGGTGGGGCGCCCGGGCGGCCCTTGGCCCCCCGAGGTGGCCGCTCCGGTGCTGGCCGCCCTGCTGGACGCCCTGGTGCACCGGACCGGCGGGACGGTGGCGGTCCTGGCCTGCGGCGGCACGTCCGCCGACGAGGAGTTCGCGGCGGACGTCGCGGCGCGGCTGCGGGACGACGTCCGCCGGGTCGCGCCGGCGGGGGACGGCACGGGGCCGGCCGCGCTCCGGGCGGACTGGGTCCTGACCACGTGCCCCCGCGGCGCGGTCCTCGGCTCCGCGGCGCGGGCCGTCGTGCTCCCCGTGGCGCCGGAGAAACATTCTCTGAACGGCATGGACGTCGTCCTGGGCCGCTGGGGGCTCGGCGGCGGCGCCGTGCCCCTCGCGGCGCTGCTCACCCCGGGGGACGTCGCGTGGGACACCCGTGCCGCCGTCCAGCAGTGGGCCTCGGAGGCCGTCGAGCACCGCGGGGCCGTGCGTGCCGCCCTGGCGGACGCCGAGCCGGCGGTCCGGGACGCGGCGGCCCGCTGGTGGGACGAAGTGGCCGGGGCGCTGCACGGCCGGCCGGCTCCGCCCGCTCCGGAGACGGCGGTCGCGGCGCGCGGAGTCGGCGCCCCGGTGGTGCGGGCGCTGCGCCGCCGGTACACCGTCCCCGCGGTGCCGCCCGAGCGCCCCACCGTCGCGGTCGTGCTGCGGCACCGCGGCGGTCCCGCACGTCTGCGCCGGGCCGTCGAGGACCTCCTGGCGCAGACGTTCACCGACTGGCGGCTGGTCGTGGTGGACGACGGCGGCGACCCTGCCGAGGTGGACGACGTCCTGGCGCCGCTGCGGGACGAGCTCGCGGGGCGGGTGGCGGTCCTGCACCACCGCAGGGCCCTCGGCCCCGCGGCGTCCGCCAACCGCGGGCTGCGGGCCGGGGAGTCCGAGCTCGTCGTCCGGCACGACGGGACCGGGCACTGGCCTCCCACGCTGCTGCAGCGCGCCGTGGCCCACCTCGAGGACCCGCTCGTGAGCGACGACGGGGTCGTGGTGCGGACCGAGGACGCGCCCGGCTCCGCCGAGGAGGCGCCGTCCGGCCGGCCGGAACGGGGACCGGGCCGGCCGGACCGGGGAGTGCTCACCCTCACGGACGTGCTGGACGGCGACCGCACTGCGGTCGACTCGCCGTTCGTGTACCGGCGGGCGGTGCACGGCGTGCTCGGCGACCACGACGAGACCCTGGGGGCCGCGGCGGACTGGGAGTTCGTGCTCCGCTTCCTCGAGACGTTCACCGTGGGCCTGCTCCCCGCGCGCCCGCCCGGGCACAGCGAACGGATGGCAGGCGCCTCCGCCGCGCAGGACGAGCTGGTGGTGCGCGAGCGCCGCCTGCGGCAGTGGAGCGCGGAGCACGGGATCGGCCTGCCGCTCTACCTGCGCCGCGCGGCAGCCGAGGAGGCCGCCGCCCTGCACCGGCGGCTGGACGCCGCCGAGGAGCTCGCGCACGAGCTCCTCGGCGTGGTCCGGGACCAGTCCCGGCAGATCGACCGGCTGGAACGGGCCGTGGCGGAGCGGGGCTTCGTCGCCTTCTGGCGGCGTGCGTGGCGGTCCCTGCGCGGCCGCTGAGCGCCCCGGACCGGCGCGCCGGTCAGCAGGTTGCTTCCCAAATTTCTGCACCGTGTGACATGCTTCACCATCAGGTGCCCGGGCCCGGGTGCGTGCGGTCCGCCCGGGACGCACCGTTCGCGCAGTGTTCGCAGCAGATGAGGAGTCGGGGCATGGGATGGCTTGATCGACAGCACTCGGTGGCGCCACCGGGATTCAACCGCTGGCTCATACCGCCGGCAGCCCTCGCGGTCCACCTGTGCATCGGACAGGCCTACGCCACCAGCGTGTACAAGAACGCGCTGGTGGCGCACTTCGACGCGAGCCTCACCCAGATCGGCATCATCTTCTCCATCGCGATCGTCATGCTGGGGCTGTCCGCCGCCGTCTTCGGCACGTGGGTGGACACCGGCGGGCCGCGCAAGGCGATGTTCACCGCCGCGCTGCTGTGGTCCGGCGGGTTCCTGGTCGGGGCGCTCGGGATCTTCACCGAACAGCTCTGGCTCGTCTACCTGGGCTACGGGGTCATCGGCGGCATCGGGCTGGGCATCGGCTACATCTCGCCCGTCTCCACGCTGATCAAGTGGTTCCCGGACCGTCCCGGCCTCGCCACGGGCATGGCGATCATGGGCTTCGGCGGCGGCGCGCTGATCGCCAGCCCCCTCTCGGCGGCCCTGCTCAACTTCTACGACCCCGACTCCGGCACGCCGGGCTGGGTGGCGAGCGGTGACGCCGTCGGCAAGCTGTTCCTGACGCTGGCGGTCGTCTACCTCGCCTACATGCTCTTCGGGGCGTTCACCATCAGGGTCCCCGCCGCGGACTGGAAGCCCGAGGGGTTCGACCCGTCGAAGGTCAAGTCCAAGGCCCTCGTCACCAAGAACCACGTCTCGGCCCGCAACGCGATCCGCACCCGGCAGTTCTGGCTCGTGTGGATCGTGCTGTTCTGCAACGTGACCGCCGGCATCGGCATCCTCGAGCAGGCGGCCCCGATGATCCAGGACTTCTTCCGCCAGGCGGACGGCAGCTCCCTCGTGACGGTGGCCGTGGCCGGCGGCTTCGTGGGCCTGCTGTCCATCGGCAACATGGGCGGACGCTTCGTGTGGTCCACCACCTCGGACATCCTGGGCCGCAAGCGCATCTACCTGATCTACCTCGGGGTCGGGGCGGTCCTCTACACCGTGCTGGCGCTGTTCGGCTCGACCTCCACCCTGCTGTTCGTGCTGCTGGCCTTCGTGATCATCTCGTTCTACGGCGGCGGCTTCGCCACGGTGCCGGCCTATCTGCGGGACCTCTTCGGGACCTTCCAGGTGGGCGCCATCCACGGCCGCCTGCTCACGGCCTGGTCCGCGGCGGGCATCGCCGGACCCCTCATCGTCAACGCGTTCCTCGACGCCCAGGGCACTCCCGGCGAGCTCACCTCGCAGGCGTACCAGCCGGCGCTGCTGACCATGGTCGGCCTGCTGGTCGTCGGCTTCGTCGCCAACCTCCTCGTGAAGCCGGTGGACGCCAAGTACCACGAACCCGCACCGTCCGGCACCAAGGTCCACGCGAAGGAGTCCTGACATGACCAAGGCACGACTGGCACTCGGATGGGTCCTCGTCGGGGTCCCGCTCGCCTACGGAGTGACGGCGACCCTCATGCGGGTGACCGCGCTGTTCTACTGACGGGCGCACGGGGCAGGGGCGGACCATTCCGGTCCGCCCCTGCCCCGTGCGCCGGAGGTCAGCTGAGGCCCACGGCACCGCGGGGTGCGAGCCGGTGCGCCCGGACGCGGGAAGACCCGTGGCCGCTCCTGCGGCGGCGCCGGACGTCCTGGGGCGCCACGCCCGAGGAGGTCTCCGCGACCTGGCTCGGCGACGAGCTGCTCCCCGTCCCTGCCTGGACCGCGACCCACGCCGTGACCGTGGACGCCCCGCCGGAGCGGATCTGGCCCTGGCTGGCCCAGCTCGGCCAGGGCCGCGGCGGGCTCTACAGCTTCGAGCGGCTCGAGAACCTCATCGGCTGCCGGATGCGCAACACCGACCGGATCCTGCCCGAGCACCAGGACCTCTCGGCCGTCCCGTCGAGGACGTGCTGACGGACCCGCCGGGGGGCGCCGGGATCCGCCCGTTGCCCGCGGGCGGCAGCTCAGCCGGGACGGCGGCCACCGGGGGCGCCGTCGCCGGGGGAGTGCGTGCCGTGGCCCAGGAAGCCGCGCAGCAGCGCGGCCGTGCCCTCGAGGTGCGCGAGGGAGGCGGCCCGGGCGGCCGGGGCGTCCCCGGCCAGGACGGCGTCGGCGAGCTCGCGGTGCTGGCGGTCGGAGTGCTCGAGGTTGACCGGCAGCAGGGGGATCCGGTCCAGCAGGTCGCTGGCCCGCGAGCGGACCTCCGCGACGGCGCGGACCAGGCTGGGGCAGCCTCCCAGCTCCGCGACGGCGATGTGGAAGCGGGCGTCCGCGGGACGGTAGTCCTCCGGCGAGCTCTCCTCGACCTGCCGCAGGCACGCGAGCAGGTGCTCCCGGGCGGCCGCGCTGAGGGCCGCCGCCGCGGCCAGCTCCGCCGCGGCGGGCTCGACGACGGCGCGGAACACGAGCACGTCCTCGACGTCCGCGGGGTCCACCGGGGGGAGGGTCCCGTCCGGCAGGGCGGTGCGGCCGGTCACGAAGGTCCCGCCGTAGCGGCCGCGCACCACCTCCAGGACGCCGGCGGCCTGGAGCTCGTGCAGGGCCTCCCGCAGCGTGGCGCGGGAGATGCCGAGCATCGCCGCGGTCTCCCGCTCGGGCGGGAGCCGCTCGCCCCTGCGGAACAGGCCGAGACGGATCGAGTCGAGGATCCGCTCCACGGCCTCCTCGAAGGCGTTGCCCTGCCGCACGGGCCGGATGAGGGGGTGCTGGACCGGGTCGCTCACGGTGGCGCTCCTCCCTGCGGTGCGGCGGGCGCCCGCCGCACCACGGTGCCGGCGGGCCGCCCGGCGGGGTTCCGCCTAGCTGAGGTCGAGGGCGACCACGCCCACGGCGATGATCAGCGCGACGGAGACGAGGAAGCCCGCCGTCACGGCGATGAACGCCCAGGAGGGGCCCTGGCCGGAGTTCTGCGAGCGGGAGCGGTCGGAGGCGTCGGTCTGGTTCATGCTCCCCATTGTGCGTCATCCGCCCGCGGCCGTCAGCACGGCGGGCCGGGCCCCGGGGTCTTGACGGGGCGGGGGGCAGCCCACAGACTGTGACCACTCGCGCCATATGTCTGTTTTCAGACCTTTGTGGAACCCGGAGGGATCGTCCCATGCCCGACTCCCCAGCCCAGCCCGACCGCACCGACGAGTACTTCCAGCACCGCCAGCTCCGCTCCGGCGCCGCCGGCTGGGTGCTGCTCGCGGGCCTGGGCATCGCCTACGTCATCTCCGGGGACTTCTCCGGCTGGAACATCGGGCTCTCCGAGGGCGGGTGGGGCGGGCTGCTCATCGCCTTCGTGCTCATGGGCCTCATGTACACCTGCATGGTCTTCGGCCTCGCCGAGCTCTCCTCGACCCTGCCCACGGCAGGGGCCGGCTACGGCTTCGCCCGCCGCGCGCTGGGCCCGCTGGGCGGCTTCGCCACCGGGATGGCCGTGCTGATCGAGTACGCCGTGGCCCCGGCGGCGATCGCCACGTTCATCGGCGGCTACATCGAGGCGCTGGGCCTGTTCGGGATCACCAACTCCTGGCCGGTGTACCTCGTGACCTACCTCGTGTTCATGGGCATCCACATGTACGGGGTGGGCGAGGCCCTCAAGCTGATGTTCGGGATCACCGTGATCGCGGTGCTCGCGCTGGGGGTGACCGTCGTCGCGCTCGTGCCGCACTTCGACGCCGCCAACCTCTTCGACATCGTCCCGGACGACGCCGTGGGGGCGAGCACGTTCCTGCCCATGGGATACGCGGGGGCGATGGCGGCCCTGGTGTACGGGATCTGGTTCTTCCTGGCGATCGAGGGCGTGCCGCTGGCCGCCGAGGAGACCGCCGACCCCCGCCGCGACATGCCGCGCGGGATCATCGTGGCCATGGCCTTCCTGCTGGTCTCCGGGGCGCTGATGCTCGTCCTCGTCCCCGGGGCCGCGGGCTCGGAGGCGATGAGCACCTCGGACAACCCGCTGCCGGAGGCCATCCGCGCGGTCGCCGGGGCGGACAGCGTCATGGCGAACATCGTGAACTACGCGGGCCTGGCCGGGCTGGTCGCGAGCTTCTTCTCCATCATGTTCGCCTACTCGCGTCAGCTCTTCGCCCTCTCCCGGGCCGGGTACCTGCCCCGGTGGCTCTCGCTGACCGGCAAGCGCAGGACCCCGTGGGTCGCCCTCATCGTGCCGGGCACCGTCGGCTTCGTGCTGGCGGCCGTGACCGGCGACGGCGGGCTGCTCATCAACATCGCGGTGTTCGGCGCCACCGTCTCCTACGTGCTGCTGAACCTCTCCCACATCGTGCTGCGGCTGCGCGAGCCCGACCTCCCGCGCGGCTACCGCACCCCGGGCGGCGTGGTCACCACCGGCATCGCCCTGGTGCTGGCCCTCGTGGCGGTGGTCGCGACGTTCCTGGTCGACGTGCTCGCCGCGTCCATCACCGCCCTCGTGTTCGTGGTCTTCCTCGCCTACTACTGGTTCTACAGCCGGCACCGGCTGGTGGGCCACGCCCCCGAGGAGGAGTTCGCGCAGATCCGCACCGCCGAGGCGGACCTGCACTGACCAGCCGTTCCCCCCCCCCCACCGTGGCCACCCCCGCGGCACCACCGATCTCAGCGACGAAGGACCGGACCCATGACCCAGACTCCCCAGCACCCGCGCAACGACCGGATGCTCACCGTCGAGCAGCTGCGCCGGCACGTCGCCGACGGGCTCGTGGACACCGTCGTGCTCGCCTTCACCGACATGCAGGGCCGGCTGCAGGGCAAGCTCAACCACGCGCAGTTCTTCCTGGACTCGGTGCTCGACGAGGGCGCCGAGGGCTGCAACTACCTGCTGGCCGTGGACACGGAGATGAACACCGTGGGCGGCTACTCGATCAGCAGCTGGTCCTCCGGCTACGGGGACATGGAGTTCGCCATGGACCTGGACACGATCCGGCTGATGCCGCACAACCCCGGCCAGGTCCTGATCCAGTGCGACCTCACCGGCCACGGCGGGCGGCCCATCCCGATGTCGCCGCGGTCCATGCTGCGCCGCCAGCTGGACCGCGCCCGGGACCTGGGCTTCACCATGGTCACCGGCACCGAGCTGGAGTTCTGCGTGTACAACACCAGCTACGAGGACGCCTGGGACGGCGGCTACCGCAACCTGGTCCCCGCCAACCAGTACAACGTGGACTACTCCGTGCTGGGCTCCCAGCGGGTCGAGCCGCTGCTGCGGGAGATCCGCAACGCGATGTACGCGGCCGGGCTGACCGTCGAGTCCGCGAAGGGCGAGTGCAACCTCGGCCAGCACGAGATCGCGTTCCGCTACGACGAGGGCATGGTCACCGCGGACAACCACGTGGTCTACAAGCTGGCCTCGAAGCAGATCGCCCACCAGCAGGGGAAGTCCATCACCTTCATGGCCAAGCCCAACGAGCGCGAGGGCAGCTCCTGCCACATCCACATGTCCCTGCGCGGGCCCGACGGCGAGCTGGTCTTCTGGGACCGCGAGCGGGACGCCCGGTCCCGGACCTACGACCGGTTCATCGCCGGGGTGCTGCGGACCATGCGCGAGTTCACGCTGTTCTACGCCCCCACCATCAACTCCTACAAGCGCTTCGTCGAGGGCAGCTTCGCCCCCACCTCGGTGGCCTGGGGCGTGGACAACCGGTCCTGCGCCGTGCGCCTCGTGGGCAGCGGGCAGTCCGCCCGGATGGAGAACCGGCTCCCCGGCGGCGACGTGAACCCGTACCTGGCGCTCGCCGCGATGCTGGCCTCCGGGCTGCACGGCATCGAGCAGGAGCTCGAGCTCGAGCCGATGACCGAGGGCAACGCCTACGAGTCCGACGCCCCCGTGGTGCCCTCGACCATGCGCGAGGCCCGGGACCTGCTGGCCGGTTCGGAGCTCGCACGGGAGCTGTTCGGCGAGGACGTCGTGGAGCACTACGTGCACTACGCCGACGTGGAGCTGGCGGCCTTCGAGGCCGCCGTCACCGACTGGGAGCTGCGCCGTGGCTTCGAGCGCCTCTGAGCCGGGCGGGCCCGGGTACCGGCCCCGGATCGGTCTGACCACCTACTACCAGGAGGGCTCCTGGGGGGTCTGGAACTCCGTCGCCGCGATCGTCCCCGGCGCCTACGTGGAGGCGGTCGCCGCGGCCGGGGGCACGCCCCTGCTGCTGCCCCCGGTGGGCACGGACCCGGACGTGCTGGAGCTCGTGGACGGGCTGATCGTCATCGGGGGCGTGGACGTGGACCCGCAGTTCTACGGCGCCGACCGGCACGAGCTGACCTCGTCCCAGCCCTCCCGCGACGAGCACGACCTCGCCCTGACCCGGGCGGCGCTGGAGCGCGGGATGCCCCTGTTCGCGATCTGCCGCGGCGCCCAGATCCTCAACGTGGCCCTCGGCGGCACCCTGATCCAGCACCTGCCGGACGTCAACGAGAACGCCGTGCGCTACCAGCCGGAGCCGGGCCGCTACGGGGAGGTCGAGTTCAGCACCGCGCCGGGCAGCCGCTGCCGCGAGCTGCTGGGCGAGACGGCCTGGTCTCCGTGCTACCACCACCAGGCCCTGGAGACCGTGGCCGAGGGACTGGTCGTCACCGCCCGCGCCGAGGACGGGACCATCGAGGCCGTCGAGACCCTCGAGGGCGGCTGGACGCTCGGCGTGCAGTTCCACCCCGAGGAGAACCGGAAGGACGCCCGGCTCTTCGAGGGCTTCGTCCGCGTGGCCCACGGCTGGGCGCAGCACCGCGCCCGGCAGGACCGCCCCGGGAGGACCGGCCGGGCACAGACCGCCCCACAGCGAGAGGACACCCGCATCCCATGACCACCACGCAGATCATCGACCCCGCCACGGAGGAGGTCGTCGGCGCCGTCGAGCTGACGTCCCTGGAGCAGACGGACGCGGCGGTGGAGCGGGCCCGGCGCGCCTTCGGGACCTGGCGCGCCGTCGCCCCGGCCGACCGGGCCCGGCTGCTGCGCCGGTTCGCCGACGCGGTGGACGCCGACCTGGAGCACCTCGCGGCCCTGGAGGTGCGCAACGCGGGGCACACCATCGGCAACGCCCGCTGGGAGGCGGGCAACGTCCGGGACGTGCTGACCTACTACTCCGGGGCGCCCGAGCGGCTCTCCGGCCGGCAGATCCCCGCCCCGGGCGGGGTCAACCTCACCTTCCACGAGCCCCTGGGCGTGGTGGGCGTGATCGTGCCGTGGAACTTCCCCATGCCGATCGCCGCGTGGGGCCTCGCCCCGGCGCTGGCCGCCGGGAACACGGTGGTGCTCAAACCGGCCGAGCTCACCCCGCTGACCGCGATCCGGCTCGGGGAGCTCGCGCTCGAGGCGGGCCTGCCCGAGGGCGTGCTCACGGTGCTGCCCGGCAAGGGCTCGGTGGTGGGGGAGCGCTTCGTGACCCACCCGGACGTCCGCAAGGTCGTGTTCACCGGCTCCACCGAGGTGGGCCGGCGGATCATGGCCGGGTGCGCGGAGCAGGTCAAGCGCCTGACCCTCGAGCTGGGCGGGAAGAACTCGAACATCGTCTTCGCGGACGCCGACCTGGAGCGGGCCGCCGCGTCCGCCCCCGCCGGCGCCCTGGACAACGCCGGCCAGGACTGCTGCGCCCGCTCCCGCGTGCTGGTCCAGCGCTCCGTGCTCGAGACGTTCCTGGAGCTGCTGGAACCGGCCGTGCGGGACTTCGCCTGCGGGGACCCGTGGGACGAGCGCACGCAGATGGGCCCCCTGGTCTCCGCCGCGCACCGGGACTCCGTGGCGTCCTTCCTCGACGACGACGCCCCGGTCGCCTTCCGCGGCACGGCCCCCGAGGGCCCCGGCTGGTGGTTCCCGCCGACCGTGCTCACCCCCGCCCCGGACTCCCGGGTGTTCCGGGAGGAGATCTTCGGCCCCGTGCTCGCCGTGGTGCCCTTCGAGGACGAGGCGGACGCCGTCCGGATCGCCAACGACACCGACTACGGGCTCTCCGGGTCGATCTGGACCCGGGACGTCGGGCGGGCGCTGCGGGTGTCCCGCGCCGTGGACGCCGGGAACCTCTCCGTCAACTCGCACGCCTCCGTGCGCTACTGGACGCCGTTCGGCGGCTTCAAGCAGTCCGGCTTCGGCCGGGAGCTCGGCCCGGACGCCCCGCAGGCGTTCACCGAGACCAAGAACGTGTTCCTCGCCGACGACTGACGCCCCGGCCCAGCACTGCCCCGTCCCGGGGCACCCCCCACCACCGAAGGAGGACCCATGGAGGTCAACGCCCGCCGTCTGGTCGGCCGCAGTGCCGTCATCACCGGAGGCGCCAGCGGCATCGGACTCGCCGCGGCCCGCCGGCTCGCCGCCGAGGGCGCGCACGTCGTCGTCGCCGACCTGAACCCCGCGGCCGGGGAGGCGGCCGCCGAGGAGGTCGGGGGGCTGTTCGTGCGCACCGACGTGGCGGACGAGGCCGACGTGGTCGCGCTCTACGCGGCCGCGCACGAGGCCTATGGATCGGTGGACATCGCCTTCAACAACGCCGGCATCAACCCCACCGACGACGGCTCGATCCTGGACACCGGCCTCGACGCGTGGCGGAGGGTGCAGGAGGTCAACCTCACGAGCGTCTTCCACTGCTGCAAGCACGCCCTCCCGTACATGCGCGAGCAGGGGAAGGGGTCGATCATCAACACCGCGTCCTTCGTGGCCGTGCTGGGCGCGGCCACCTCGCAGATCTCCTACAGCGCCTCGAAGGGCGGTGTGCTCTCGATGAGCCGGGAGCTGGGCGTGCAGTTCGCCCGGGAGGGGATCCGGGTCAACGCGCTGTGCCCCGGCCCTGTCAACACGCCGCTGCTGCAGGAGCTGTTCGCCGCGGACCCCGAGCAGGCCCAGCGCCGGCTCGTGCACGTGCCGGCCGGGCGGTTCGCGGAGCCGGAGGAGATCGCCGCGGCGGTCGCGTTCCTGGCCAGCGACGACGCCTCGTTCGTCAACGCCGCCACGTTCCTGGTGGACGGGGGGATCTCCGGGGCCTACGTCACCCCGGTGTGAGCGCGCGGCCGCGGACCGTTCCCGGCACCGCCGTGCGGCCCTCCGGCGCCGGGCGGCCCCGCCGGCGCCGGGCGGCCCCCGGGGTCAGGGGGCGGCGGCGGCCATCTGCTCCCGCAGCGCCGCCACGAACCCGTCCACGTCCTCCTCGGTGGTGTCCCACGAGCACATCAGCCGGACCTCGCCGGCGGCCGGATCCCACACGTAGAACGGCCAGCGCTCCTGCAGCCGGGCCGTGACCCCGGGCGGGAGCACCGCGAAGACCGCGTTGGCCTCGGGGACCTGCGTCACCCGGGCACCGGGGACCTCCGCGATCCCGGCGGCCAGGCGCCGGGCCGCGGCGTTGGCCCGGCGGGCCGCCTCGAGCCACAGGTCCCCCGTGTGCAGGGCCAGCAGCTGCGCGGACACGAAGCGCATCTTCGAGGCCAGCTGGGTCGAGAGCTTGCGCACGAACCGGGGCTGCCGCACGGCGTCCGGGGTGAGCACCACGACCGCCTCCGCACCCATCAGCCCGTTCTTGGTCCCGCCCCAGGAGACGACGTCCACGCCGGCGTCGGTGGTCAGGGCCCGCAGCGGGACGTCCAGGGCCGCGGCGGCGTTGGCGAGCCGGGCGCCGTCCAGGTGGACCGTCAGGCCCAGTCCGTGGGCGTGCTCGCAGACCGCGCGCAGCTCCCCGGGCGTGTAGACGGTGCCGAGCTCCGTGGACTGGGTGACGGTCACGACGCGCGGCTGGGCGTGGTGCTCGAAGCCGAAGCCGTGCGCCTCCCGGTCGATCAGCTCCGGGGTGAGCTTGCCGTCCGGCGTGGGCACGGCCAGCATCTTCACGCCCGCGACCTTCTCGGGGGCCCCGCACTCGTCCACGTGCGCGTGGGCGGTGGCCGTGCAGATCGCCGCGTCCCAGCGGTCGGTCATCGCCGCGAGCGCCACGACGTTCGCGCCGGTGCCGTTGAACAGCGGATAGCAGGCCGCCTGCTCCCCGAAGTGCCGGCGGACCACGTCCTGCAGCGCCTCGGTGTAGGGGTCGGCGCCGTAGGCCCCCACGTGACCGCCGTTGGCGGTCGCGAGGGCCTGGAGCACCTCGGGGTGGACCCCCGCGTGGTTGTCGCTGGCGAAGCCCTTCCGGGCGGGGTCGTGCAGGCGGGACAGGACGGAGTCGCTCACGGGTGGCCCTTCCGGTGGGTCGGCGGTGTGCTGGGCGGCACTCGCACTCTACTCGCGCCCCCGGGCCCGGCGCGGGCCCTCGGTAGGGTCGGGGCATGCGCATCGTCCAGGCCGCCGCGGCGGTGGTCGTCCGGGAGGACGGCCGGCTCCTGCTGGTCCGCCGGGGCCGGGAGCCCCAGCGCGGACGCTGGAGCGTGCCGGGCGGGAAGCTGGAGCCCGGTGAGACGGTGGCGCAGGCGGCGGTCCGCGAGACGTTCGAGGAGACCGGGGCCCGGGTGCGCGCGGAGCGCGAGCTCGGGACGGTCCGCGTCCCCGGGGGACCGGGCCTCGTCTACGAGGTGCACGACGTCGCCGCCACCTACCTCGGCGGTGTGCTGCGCCCCGGCGACGACGCCGACGCCGTGCGCTGGGTCGCCCCCGCGGAGCTGCCGGGGCTGGAGACCACCGACGGCCTGCTGAAGCACCTCGCCCGCTTCGGGATCCCCCGGGGCTGAGCCCCGGGGGCCCGGTCCGGGCGGGATCCCCCGTCCGGGCGGGATCGTCGCGCGCCGCGGCCGGCCGCGCCCTGCCCGGCCGTACCCTGCCCGGCTGCGCCCTGCCCGGCTGCGCCCTGCCCGGCTGCGCCCTGCCCGGCTGCGCCCTGCCCGGGCCCGGACTGCCAAAGCCGCCCGGGCCCGGCCTCTCGTCCGGGCCGGGAGCGCGTGCTTGGATAGGGGCATGGCACAGACGCGGGGCTTCTACGTCGACACCGTGGAGCGGACCACCACGGCGGACCGGGACGCGGTGTGGGCGGTCGTCGAGGGCATCGGCGGCGAGCGCGGCTGGTACAGCACCGACCGGGTGTGGGCCGCCCGCGCCGCGGCCAACCGCCTGGGTCTGCCGCCCGGGCGGCTGCGGCACCGCGAGGACCCGGACCGCCTCGCGGCCGGGGAGCGCCTGGACTGGTGGACGGTCGAGGCCCTCGAGCCGCCGCGACGGCTGCGGCTGCGGTCCCTGGTGCGGATGCCGGGGGACGCCTGGCTGGACATCTGCCTGGAACCGGGACCGGACGGGACCCTCGTCTACCGCCAGACCACGGTCTTCCGCCCGGCGGGCTCGGCCGGCCGCGCCTACTGGTACGCGATGCTCGCCCCGCACAAGGCGGTCCTGGGCCGGCTCGCCACCGACATCCTGCGGCAGGCGGGCGGATAGGGCCCTTCCGCCCCGGCCGCTCCGGCCGTAGCGTGGACTCACCGGCCACCGTGACGCCCGGTGGACACGGCCGGTGGCCGAGGGTGTGCCTCGGCACCGCTGCCGGGCGGAGTCCTCAGGAGAGTGCCGCCATGACCGCCGACGCCCCGTCCGTCCCCGACTCCCGCGCGCTGGCCGACGAGGCCGTCGCCCTGGTCCGCGAGTGGCTCGGCCGCGCCGCCGAGGGCCGCCGGCACCGCGACGGCGCGGCCGACCGGCTCGCCACCGTCCTCCAGGACCCCCACGGCCTGGAGTTCACGGTCGGCTTCGTGGACCGGGTGGTGCGCACCGAGGACGTGCGGGCCGCGGCGCGGGCCCTGCACGCGCTCGCCGGGATCGTGCCCCGCACCATGCCCGCGGCGGACCGCGCCCAGATCCTGGTCGGGGCCGCTCTCTCCGGCCGGGCGCCCCAGGTGGTCGTGCCCGCCGCCCGCGCCAGGCTCCGGCAGCTCGTGGGGCACATGATCGTCGACGCCCGCCCCAAGGCCTTCGGGCAGGCCGTGAAGAAGCTGACGGCCCAGGGCCACCGCCTCAACATCAACCTGCTCGGCGAGGAGGTCCTCGGCGCGGAGGAGGCGGACAAGCACCTCGCCGACGCCGCCGCGCTGCTGGACCGGGACGACGTCGACTACGTCTCCGTGAAGGTCTCCTCCGTGGTCCCGCAGCTGTCCCACTGGGGGTTCGAGGGGACCGTGGCGAAGGTCGTGGAACGGCTGCTGCCCGTCTACCGCGCCGCCGCCGAGGCCCCGGCCGGGAGCAAGTTCATCAACCTCGACATGGAGGTCTACTCCGACCTGCACCTGACCACCGAGGTGTTCACCCGCCTCCTGGAGCACCCGGAGCTGCGGGGGCTCGAGGCAGGGATCGTGGTCCAGGCCTACCTGCCGGACGCCCTCGCGGTGGTCCGGCGGCTCTCGGCGTGGTCCGCCGAGCGGGTCGAGGCCGGGGGCGCGGGGATCAAGGTCCGGCTCGTGAAGGGCGCGAACCTCCCCATGGAGCGCGTGGACGCCGAGCTGCACGGCTGGCCCCTGGCCACGTGGAGCAGCAAGCAGGAGACCGACACCAACTACAAGCGGGTCCTCGACTGGCTGTTCGTGCCCGGGCGGATGACGGGGCTGCGGCTGGGGGTGGCCGGGCACAACCTCTTCGACATCGCCTTCGCCCACCTGCTCGCCGAGCGCCGCGGCGTGACGGACCGGATCGAGTTCGAGATGCTCCAGGGCATGGCGGTGGAGCAGGCACGGGCCGTGAGCGCCGACGTCGGGCAGCTGCTGCTCTACGTGCCCGCCGTGCGCCCGGCCGAGTTCGACGTGGCCGTGTCCTACCTCGTGCGCCGGCTCGAGGAGAACGCCTCGCACGAGAACTTCATGTCGGGGATCTTCGAGCTGGCCCCCGACAACGAGATCTTCGCGCGGGAGGAGCAGCGCTTCCGGGCCGCCCTCGAGGGGCTGGACCCGCAGGAGGAGGCCGCCCCGGCCCCCGCCCGCGCCCAGGACCGCACCGCGCCCGGTGCCGGATCCGCGCACCTGCCGCTGGAGCAGCCCTTCCGCAACGAGCCGGACACCGACGTCGCCGTGCCCGCGAACCAGGCGTGGGCGGAGGAGATCGCCGCCCGGATCGAGGACCGGCAGTGGTACGAGGCCCTGCCCGTGCCCGATCCAGTCGAGGCGGAGGACGTCGAGCGGCTGGTGCGCACGGGCCGGACCGCCGCCGAGGGCTGGCACGCCCGCGGCGCCCGCGAGCGCGCGGAGATCCTCAACCGGGCGGCCGACGTCCTGGCCGAGCGCCGGGGGCACCTCCTGGCCGTGGCCGGCGCGGAGGCGGGCAAGACCCTGGGCCAGTCGGATCCGGAGGTCTCGGAGGCCGTCGACTTCTGCCGCTGGTACGCCCGCCGGGCCCTCGAGCTCGAGGACGTGGACGGCGCCCGCTTCGTCCCGGACCGGCTCGTGCTGATCACCCCGCCGTGGAACTTCCCGCTGGCGATCCCCACCGGCTCCACGGTCGCGGCCCTGGCCGCCGGCGCCGCCGTGCTGCACAAGCCCGCCCCCGAGGTCCGGCGCTGCTCGACGGCCGTGGTCGAGGCGCTGTGGGAGGCCGGGGTGCCGCGGGACGTGCTCCAGCTCGTCGACTCCGTCGAGGGGGACGTGGGGCAGGCCCTGGTCTCCCACCCGGGGGTGGACCGCATCGTCCTCACCGGCGCCTACGAGACGGCCCGGCTGTTCCAGTCCTGGCGGGCGGGACGGGCGATGACCGCGGAGACCTCGGGCAAGAACGCCCTGGTCATCACCCCCAGCGCGGACCGGGACCGGGCCGTGTGGGACCTCGTGACCAGCGCGTTCGGCCACGCCGGGCAGAAGTGCTCGGCGGCCTCCCTGGGCATCCTGGTGGGCAGCGTGGCGGACTCCGAGCGGTTCCGGCGGCAGCTGCTGGACGCCGCGTCCTCGATGGTCGTGGACTGGCCGCAGAACCTGCAGGCGTCGGTGGGCCCGGTGATCGCCGAGCCCGGCGACAAGCTGCACCGCGCCCTGACCCGCCTCGACCCGGGGGAGCGGTGGCTGCTGGAGCCGCGCCCGCTCGACGACACCGGGCGGCTGTGGCGGCCCGGGATCAAGACGGGGGTGGCCCCGGGCTCCTTCTTCCACCGCACCGAGTGCTTCGGCCCCGTCCTCGGGCTGATGGAGGCCGCCGACCTGCAGGAGGCGCTCGAGCTGCAGAACGCGGTCGAGTACGGGCTGACCGCCGGGCTGCACTCCCTGGACCCGGAGGAGATCAGCACCTGGGTGGAGCTCGTCGAGGCGGGCAACCTCTACGTCAACCGCGGCATCACCGGGGCGATCGTCCAGCGCCAGCCCTTCGGCGGCTGGAAGAAGTCCTCGGTGGGCCTGGGCGCCAAGGCCGGCGGACCGAACTACCTGGCCCAGCTCGGCTCGTGGCAGAAGGCGCCCTTCCGGGAGGTCCCCGCCGGGGAGACCCCGCCCGAGGAGGCCGGCGCGGAGCCCTCGGAGGCCGTCGCCCACCACCTCGCCGCGCTCCGGCCGCTCGTGCCCGAGGCGGACGCCGCCTGGCTGACCGCCTGCGCCGAGCAGGACCAGGCGTGGTGGGACCGGGAGTTCGGCCGCGCCCACGACCCCACCGGCCTGGAGAGCGAGGCCAACCTGTTCCGCTACCGCCCGCGCGACGTCGTCGTGCGCGCGGCCGAGGACGCCCCCCTGACGGACGTCATCCGGGTCGGGCTCGCCGCGGTGCGCTCCGGCGCGCGCGCGGTCCTCGTCCCCGCGGGCGAGCTCCCCGCCGAGGTGCGGGAGCTGTTCCGCTCCGTGCTGGACCCCTGCGGGGACGAGGCCTTCGCCCGGGTGGCCGCGGACTGGACCGACCCGAGCGGCGCCGGGCGGATCCGGGTCGTGGGCACGGCGCCCGGCCTCGCCGAGGCGCTCGCGGAGCGGCCCGAGATCGCGCTGCTCGCGGACCCGGTGGTCGGCGCGTCCCGCGTGGAGATGCTCCCGCTGCTCGCGGAGCAGGCCGTCTCGATCACGATGCACCGCTTCGGCAACCCCTCGACGGACGCCGAGACGGTGGTGCACCGGCTCATCGCCGCCTCGCAGGGCCTGGGCACGCCGGCGACACCCACCGAAATGTCGGCGTAGCCCCTGGTCGGAACGGTGCGGCGGTGCCAGCATGAGCCCATGCGCGCATCCCTGAGGTACCTCGCGCTGGGCCTGGCCGGAGCGCTCGGCGTCTCCGGCACCGTTCTCGGCGGCTCCCCGGCCGTCGCGCACGACGCCGGGGGGCACGGGGGCCGGGACGCGCCCGTCACCGCCGAGCTGCCACAGGTCCCCACCATGACCGGCGGGGGCGGCGCGGTCTCCTCGGTGGACCCCCTCGCCAGCCAGGTGGGCATCGACGTGCTCGAGCGCGGCGGCACCGCCGCGGACGCCGCCGTGGCCGCGGCCGCGGCCCTGGGCGTCACCGAGCCGTACTCCGCGGGCATCGGCGGCGGCGGGTTCTTCGTCCACCACAGCGGGCGGACCGGGGAGGTCCGCACGATCGACGGGCGCGAGACCGCGCCGGCCACCTTCACGGAGGACGAGTTCCTGGGCGCGGACGGCGAGCCCCTCGACTTCGCCACGGTGGTCAGCTCCGGGAGGTCCGTGGGCGTGCCCGGCACCCTGGCCACGTGGGAGCTCGCGGCCGAGGAGTTCGGCACGATGGACCTGCACGAGCTGCTGCGGCCCGCGGAGCGGATCGCCTCCCGCGGGTTCGTGGTGGACGAGAACTTCCACGAGCAGACGGCGCAGAACGCCGAGCGCTTCGGCATGTTCCCCGAGACCGCGGAGCTGTTCCTGCCCGACGGCGAGGCGCCCGCGGTCGGGACCGTGTTCCGCAATCCCGATCTCGCCCGCACCTACCACACGATCCGGCACGAGGGCACCGGCGTCTTCTACGAGGGGGAGATCGGGCGGGCGGTGGTCGACGCGAGCCGTGCACCGGCCACCGCCGAGGGCGTGGAGGTGCTCGCCGGAGAGCTGACCGCCGCGGACCTGGCGTCCTACGAGGCCCTGCTCAAGGAGCCGACGCACACCGAGTACCGCGGCCTGGACGTCTACGGCATGGGCCTGCCCAGCTCCGGCGGCATCACGGTGGCCGAGACCCTCAACCTGCTCGAGGCCTACGACGAGCGCACCGGGACCGGCCTCGGCGAGGTCTCCGAGGCCCAGTACCTGCACCGCTTCTCGGAGGCGACCGCCACGGCCTTCGCGGACCGCAACCGGTGGATCGGGGACGTCGAGGGCGTTCCCGTGGCGGAGCTCACGAGCCAGGAGTTCGCCGACGAGCGCGCCTGCCTCTTCGACCCGGGGGCGGCCCAGGAGCGCCCGGTCCCGTTCGGGGAGCCCGACGGGGAGTACGCCGGGTGCGGGGCACCCGGGGCCCGCCAGCAGGCGTCCGCCGGGGGCGTCTCGACGACCCACCTGAACGTGGCCGACCGGTGGGGCGACGTGGTCTCCTACACCCTCACCATCGAGCAGACCGGCGGCTCCGGGATCACGGTCCCGGACCACGGGTTCCTGCTCAACAACGAGCTGACCGACTTCAGCTTCGCGCCCGTCACCGAGGGCGTGTCCGACCCGAACCTGCCGGGTCCGGGCAAGCGGCCCCGCTCGTCGATGAGCCCCACGATCGTGCTGAAGGACGGGGAGCCGTGGATGTCGGTGGGCACGCCCGGCGGCGCCACGATCATCACCACGGTGGCGCAGATCCTCACCGGGCACGTCGACCGGGACCTCGCCCTCGTCGACGCCGTGGCCGCGCCGCGGCTGAGCTCGCGCAACGGGGCGGAGGAGGCCGACCTCGGCCTGGCCGAGTCCGAGGTCGGCCGGCAGCTGAGCGGGCTGGGCCACGACCTGGTCCCGCCCCCGCGCCGCTGGATCGGCAACGCCTCGGCGCTGCGGATCCTCGGCGGCGACCGCTTCGAGGCGGCGGCCGAGACCGAGCGCGGCTACGGCGGCTCCGCGATGGTGGTGCATCCCGAGCCGTGACACCGTCCCGCCGGTGACGCCCCGCCGGTGACGCCCCGCCGGTGACGCCCCGGGCCCCGTCCGCTCCGGACGGGGCCCGGCCCCGTGCCGGGAACGCCCTACGCTGGGTCCGGACCGCGCGTCCCGCACCAGTCCCGTCCGACCCAGGAGCCGCACCGTGTTCAGCCACCCGCCCGCCGACCGCCCCGGCCCCACCGAGCCCGTGGTCCCTGGGGACCCCGCACTGGACGACCGGTGGCGGGCGGCGACGGCCGGCTGGCGCCCGTCCTCGATCCGCCCCTCGACCGTCCGCTCGGGCGAGCCCGACCGGACCCGGGCGTGGGTGCGCCACGCCTGGGAGGGCCTCGACGGTCCGTCCGCCGGACCGGAGGACGACGACGGGATCGGCCGGCGGGTGCGCGACGTCCTGACCGTCGCCGCGCTGTTCGCCCTCCAGGAGCGCTTCCTGGCCGTCGCCGCCGGCGAGCCGGTCCCGGCCGAGGTCCCCGACCCCCGCCGGGACGGCGCTCCCCTGGGCGAGGACGAGGTCCTGGCGGTCGTGCGGCAGACGTGGGAGATCGACCCCGCGGAGCGGGGCGCGGGCGGGTTCGCGGCGGAGCTCACCGGTTTCCTGCAGGACCACCTGGACGAGCTCGCGGAGGAGGTCCGCGAGCGGCTGGTGGACCGGCGCGGTCCCACCCAGGTGTTCGCCGAGCTGTGGAGCCTCGAGCACGTGGACGAGCTCGAGCCCGCCGAGCAGGAGGGGGCGCCGCCGTTCCCGCTGTCCACCGACGACATCGCGTGGATCGTCAGCGGGGTCCCCGGCCCCGAGAAGCACACCGCGTGGGAGTGGCTGACCCGTTGATCCGACCGCCCGCGACCCCGCCGGCCACGGCGATCCCGCGGTCCCCCGGAATAAGGACGTCCGACGGCGACTTTTATGGATGTATCCACAAAATCGGCAACGAGGAGCTCCGCATGACCGTCCAGCTCGGCCTCAACACCTTCGGCGACCTCTACCCCGGGCCGGACGGGGAGCTGCTCAGCGGTGCGCAGGTGATCCGCAACGTCGTGGCGGAGGCGGTGCTGGCCGACCAGGTGGGCCTGGACTTCTTCGGTATCGGGGAGCACCACCGGGAGGACTTCGCGGTCTCCTCGCCCGAGACGGTGCTCGCCGGCATCGCCACGGTCACGGAGCGGATCCGCCTGGGCTCCGCGGTGACGGTGCTCAGCTCCGACGACCCGGTGCGGGTCTACCAGCGCTTCGCCACCGTGGACGCCCTCTCCTCCGGCCGCGCCGACGTCATCCTGGGCCGTGGTTCCTTCACCGAGTCCTTCCCGCTGTTCGGCTACCCGCTGGACGAGTACGAGGCGCTGTTCGAGGAGAAGCTGCAGCTGTTCGACCGGCTCCGCACCGAGGGCCGGATCGACTGGCAGGGCCGGCTGCGCGCGCCGATCCAGGGCCTGGAGGTGTACCCCAAGACCGAGGCCGGGGCGCTGCGCACCTGGATCGCCGTGGGCGGCTCGCCCACCTCGGTGGTGCGCGCCGCCCACTACGGGCTGCCCGTCATCTTCGCCATCATCGGCGGCAGCCCGGCGGCCTTCGCGCCCTTCGCCGACTACTACCGCCAGGCCCTCGAGCACTTCGGCAAGGAGCCGCAGCCGGTGGCCTTCCACTCCCCGGGCTACGTGGCGGAGACCGACGCGCAGGCCCGCGAGGAGTTCTTCCCGCACCAGGCCTACACGCACGCCCGGATCGGCAGGGAGCGCGGCTGGGGCCCGCTGACCCGCGCGGAGTTCGACTCGATGTGCGGGCCGGAGGGCGCCTACTTCGTGGGCTCGCCGGAGACGGTCGCCCGCAAGATCGTGCGGTCCTCGGCGGCGCTGGGCGCCTCCCGCTTCGACCTCAAGTACGCGGTGGGCACCCTGGACCACGCCCGGATGAGCCGCAGCATCGAGCTGTTCGGCACCGAGGTGCGCCGCTACGTCGAGGACATGGCCGCCGACCTGCCCGAGACCGCCACCGCGTAGACCCGGTCCCGTGGGCACCCGCGCCGCGGGCGTCCGGGCCGTGGCCGCCGGCGCCGTGCGGGGCCGGGCCCTCAGAAGCGGCGTGTGACCGCGTCGTGGGGGAGGGTGACCAGCACCGTGGTCCCCACTCCGGGCCGCGAGCTGAGCTCGAGGGCGGCACCGGCGGCGTCGGCGATGTCCCGCATGATGCGCAGGCCCAAATGGCCCTCCGGGGACCCGCGGGAGTCGTCGAAGCCGGTGCCGTCGTCGGTGATCGACATGACCGTGGCGCCGGGCTCCGCGTCGAGCCGCAGCCGGACCGTGGACGCGTGGGCGTGCTTCGAGATGTTGGCGAACGCCTCCCGCGCCACCTTCAGGAACATGCCCTCCTGCTCGGGCGTGAGGAGCACTGCGGGGCTGATCTGCACGGACGTGTCGATCCCGCGCTGGGCCAGCGGGTCCGCGAGGCGGGCCAGGGCCCGCGGCAGCCCGAGGGTCAGCAGGTCGGGGGAGTACAGGGCGGTGGTGATCCCGCGCAGGGTGCGCAGGCTGCCCTGCAGGACGGACCGCGACCGGCCCAGCGCGCTGCGCTGCTCCGGCACGGCCGCCGTCATCTCCTGGGCCTCGAGGGAGTAGGACAGCCCCGCCAGCTCCTGGATCACGTCGTCGTGCAGGTCCCGGGCGACCCGGACGCGCTCCAGCTCGGCGGCGTCCACGGCGTGCTGGAGCAGCTGGGCGCGCGCCGTCCGGTGGTCCTGGATCCGCCGGGCGAGGCCCACGGCCGGGGCGAGCTGCGCGAGCTGGAACAGCAGCAGGGTCAGCAGGAACGCAGGGGCCATGCCCATGAGCACGGAGCGCTGCTCGTCCCGCACGATCGAGTCGTCGTAGTACGCCTCGAAGACGAGCTGCTCGCCGCCGGCCGGGACGAACCCCACGTAGACCTCCACGAGCTGCCCGGCGCCGGACTCGTGGGAGTTCTCCGGGTCCTGCTGGTGCTCGACGGTGGCGACCCCCTCGCCCCGCGCGACGAGGTCGCCGTCCCACGCGGGCGGGCCGTAGTTCTGCCCGATGAGCTCGTGCTCGTCCGAGTAGACGATCGTCCCCTCCGCGTCCCAGATCTTGATCCGGCGGATGGTCCCGTCGTTCAGCCAGGGCTGCAGCCGCACGTCCAGCTGGGCCGTGGCGGCCGGGCCGCCGGCCAGCAGCTCGTCGGTGATCAGGGGCGCCACGGCGTAGTTGGCCAGCCGCTGGGTGACGCGCAGGACGTGCTCCACGGCGTGCTCCTCGGCGACGGCCCGGATCCACCACGTCGCCGGCACGGCCACGACCAGCAGCACCACGAGCCCCGTGAGGAGGAAGCGGCGCACGGCGGCCCGCACCTCCGAGCGGTCGGCCGGCGGCGGGGGCGCCGGCCAGTCGGCGAGCAGGCCCTCGATGTCGGGGGCGGCCCGGTCCGTGCGGGGGAGCAGACGCCTCATGGCTGCGCCGTCAGCAGGCCGAGCCTCGAGGCGACGGCGACCGCCTCGAGCTGGGAGTGGGCCCCCAGCTTGGCCAGGATCGCCTTCACGTAGCCGCGGCAGGTGTTCGGCGTGATGTGCAGCAGCCGGGCGTTCGCGCACACGCTGTGCCCCTGGGCCATGAGCTGCAGGACCTGCAGCTCGCGCCGGGTGAGCACCGGCACCTCGGCGCCCGGCCGACGGCCCGGGTCCGCGGCCGCGAGCAGCGAGGGGTGGACCGCCATCGTGCCGCAGCGGGCGCTGCGGATCGTCCCGAGCAGGGTCGCGAGCGAGCCGTCCTTCGGCAGGAACGCGCAGATCCCGGTGGCCGCCGCGGCCTCGAGCACGTGCTGCGCGGGGTCGCCCGTCAGCATGACGATCCGTGTCCCCGGCCGGTCGCGGAGGATCCGGGCGGAGGCCGTCACGCCGTTGCCGCCGGTGAGGTGGTAGTCCATGACCACCACGTCCGGCCGCAGAGCCGCGCACAGGCGCACGCTCGAGTCGACGTCGGAGGCCACGCCGACGCTGTCCAGGTCCGGTTCCTGGCTCAGGGCGCCGGTCAGCAGCTCCGCGAACGTGGTGTGGTCGTCGACCACGAGGATCGAGGTGCGCGCGGCGCGCCCCTCCTCGTTCTCAGTGCCCATCCCGGACCAGCCCCCCGGCATTCCCCCGACTGCGTAGCCGTAGTATGGCGATCGCAAATCCCGGGAGGCAAGTCGGGGGATGTACCCATTTCGGGGGTTGACCAGGAGGAACGCCGTGCGGCACCGCGGTGCGCGCGGTCGCGGGGCCCGCTCTTTCACGCGGCTGCGCTCAGGGAGCGGCCCAGGAAGGCCTGCAGCACCGAGGCCGCCTCCTGCCGGGCGAGGGGGTCGCGGGTGCCGGGCATCCAGTCCGGGTCGCCGAGCTGGCCGTGCAGCACCAGCAGGGCCGTCAGGGCCTGACCCAGCTCGTTGCCGGTCGCGGCCGTGGTGCGCAGCATGCGGGCGTAGGCGCCCTGCAGCGCCGCGGACGGAGCGCAGCCCAGCTCCCGGTCGAGGGCCTGCCGGCACTGCTCGTAGGCCTGCAGGCCCTCGACCGGGCGGCCGGCGCCCTCGAGCCCCAGGACCAGCACCGTCCACGCCCGCTCCTGCAGCAGGTCCTCGACGAGCGCCGCCCGCGCGTGCCGCACGGCCTCGGTGTGGAGCCCCAGCTCGAGGGCGCACTCGGCGGCCGAGACGCGGGCCTCGAGCACGCGGGCGGCGTGCAGCTCGCGCTGGAGCTCCGCCCACTCGCAGCGCAGCTCGTTCTCGAGCAGCGGCGCCGACGCCCGCTCGAGCGCCTCGCACCACAGGGCGTAGGCCTCGTGCGGGCGGCGGTGGCCGGCGCGCTCCACCGCCAGCTCGAACCGGCGGAGGTCCAGGTCCACGGCCGCGGCGTCCATGACGTACCCGCCGTTGGCGGTCCGCAACGGTCCTCTGCGGCCCGCCCCGGGCTGCAGCCCGCGGCGCAGCACGCTGACGTAGCTCTCGAGGTTCTGCAGGGCGGCGGCCGGCGGCCGGTCCCCCCACAGGAGCTCGACCAGCCGGTCCTTGGACACCGGCGTGCCCAGCTGCAGCAGCAGGATCTCCAGGATCTGCCGCTGCTTCGGACCGCCCAGCTCCCGCGCCGTCAGCACGCGGTCCCCCCGGCGCACCTCCAGCGGTCCCAGGACCCGGACGGAGAGCCGCACGCCCGGGCCGTTCGGTCCTCCACCAGCACCTGTCGTTTCCACGGGTCCCCCTTCCCGAAAGTGAACTCCAGTGTGGGGTGTCTCCCCGCGTCCGGATCAGTCCCGTATGGGGGGTGCGCCACCCCCCAAAAATGGGGGTCGGGTGCCGGCGCCCGGATCCCGAGGAGGAACGGGCCGGACCCGGGAACGCCACGCATGACGCCGTGTGTCCTCCCCGGGCGGCGGCCCTTGGGGCGTGGCTACCGGCCGGCAACTTTTCTCCAAGGTCGGCTCCTCATCGTGCTGGCATGACCTCATCCGCCACGCTTCCGACCTCCGGCGCCCCCGCCCTTGCCCGCACCGCGGGCAGCGGCTCCCGGCGCTGGGTGGTGCCCGCCGTCTTCCTCCTCGGCCTGCTCGGGGTGCTGGGCGCCGCGGTGCTGGGCCAGGACGAGGAACCGGGGGCGCCGCTGGGTGCGGTCGCCACCGTGCCCGGGGGTCTCGCCCGCGTCAACGGTGTCCTGCCGGAGGAGCCGGAGACCGGCGCGCCGGCCATCGGGGACGGCATCACCGGGGACGGGGCCGCCGAGGACGGCACCCACCGCGTCCGCGTCCTGCTCGAGCTCACCGCGCTCGAGCCCGACGGCGTCGACTTCGACGCCGCGGACTGGGAGGTGGAGCGCCTCGGCGGCGGCTCCTCCCGCGCCGTGCACGCCTCGGTCCCGGAGCGGGCCCTCGTCCAGGGCGAGGCCCTGCGGACCGAGCTCCTCTTCGAGGTCCCCGACCGGGCCCTCGAGCTGACCCTCGAGGGGCCCCGCGGCGCGCGGCTGTCCCTCGGGACGGACCACCACCGCGGTGGTGGTCCGCGGTGACGCCCGTGGCGACGTCCCCGGTACCCCCCGCGTCGACCCCCGCGTCGACCCCTGCGGCGACCCCTGCGGCGACCCCTGCGGCGACCGCCGCGACGACCGCCTCGGCACGGCCGGCCGCTCCCGCTGCGCGGCTCCGCAGCGCGTGGCGCGGAGCCGGCCCGTCGTCGTCCTGCCAGCTCGAAGGAGAACTCCGATGACCGTCTCGAGAAGAAACGTCCTGCTGCTCGGCGGACTGGGTGCGCTGGGGGCCGGCGCGCTCGCGGTGCCCACCCGCTCCGTGGAGGCCAAGTCCGCCAGCGAGCTCCGCGACTCCGACATGCCCCGGCCGTTCAGCACGCCTTTCGTCCAGGCGCCGGTGCTGCGGCCGCACACCACGTCCGTGGACCCGGCCGACGGGCGGCCCGTGCACCACTACGTGGTGACCGAGCGCGCGGCCCAGGCACAGATCCTGCCCCGGGCCGGCCTCACCACGCCCATCCTGGGCTACAACGGGATCTTCCCCGGGCCCACGATCAGCCTCGACCGGGGGACCAAGGCCGTCCTGCGGGTGCGCAACCAGCTGCCCGCCGTGCACCCCCTGGACGGGCACATCCTGTCGACCTCCACGCACCTGCACGGATCGGCGTCCCTGCCGCAGTACGACGGCTACGCCAACGACGTCACGAACCCGGGCTTCTACAAGGACTACTACTACCCGAACTTCCAGCCGGCCCGGACCCTCTGGTACCACGACCACGGCGTGCACTACACGGCGCTCAACGCCTACTCCGGGCTCGCCGCGCACTACCACCTGCACGATCCCCTGGAGCGGGAGCTCCTGCCCCAGGGGCGCTACGACGTCGCCGTCACGATCTCGGACGCGATGTTCGCGGAGGACGGCTCGCTCGGCTACGACGACAACAGCCACTCCGGGCTGTGGGGGGACGTCATCCTGGTGAACGGGCGGCCCTGGCCCGTCATGCAGGTGCAGAAGCGCGTCTACCGCTTCCGGGTGCTCAACGCGTGCATCTCCCGGTCGCTGCGTCCCACCCTGAGCACGGGCGACCCGATCGCGATCGTCGCCACGGACGGCGGCCTGATGCCGAGCACCCAGTTCGTGAACAACTACCGGCACGCCGGGGCGGAGCGCTACGAGCTGCTCATCGACTTCCGTCAGTACCGGACCGGCCAGCGCGTCGAACTGCGCAACCTCTCCAACGACAACAACGTGGACTACGACTACACCCACCAGATCATGGCCTTCGACGTCGTCGACGAGCCCGTGGACACCTCGGACCCGACCTGGAACCGGATCCCCGCGCAGCTGGACGGGCACAACGAGGTGATGGCGCTGACCGCCGCGCAGTCGACGCGGACCCGGCGCTTCGAGCTGGACCGCACCGACAGCATGTGGACGATCAACGACGTCACCTGGCAGGAGGTCGTGGCCAGCGGTTTCCAGAAGGTCGCCGCCCAGGTGGACGTGGACGCCGTGGAGATCTGGGAGTTCGAGAACAACTCCGGCGGGTGGTACCACCCGCTGCACATCCACCTCGTCGACTTCCAGGTGCTCAGCCGCAACGGCAGGGCCGCGTTCAACTACGAGCGCGGACCCAAGGACGTCGTCTACGTGGGCGAGGGCGAGACCGTCCGGCTGCTCATGAAGTTCGGCCCCCACAAGGGCCGGTACATGATCCACTGCCACAACCTCTCCCACGAGGACCACGACATGATGGTCCAGTTCCGGGTGGGTCTCGCGGAGGACGAGCCGGACCCCTGTGACCCGATGACGGCCGCGCCGGCGCAGTGGGACGACGGCTCCGCACCCGCTCCCTCCGCGAGCCCCTCGCCGAGCCCGTCCGAGAGCGCCACGCCCTCACCCTCGCCCACCTCGAGCCCGACGCCCACGGCGAGCCCGGTGCCGACCACGAGCCCGACCCCGACGCCGACGCCGACGCCGACCAAGCGGAGCAAGGGCAGGAGCGGCGGCGGGAAGCCGGAACGCCGGTGACCGTTCCCCGGGTCCGGCGGCGGAGGACCGCCGCGGTGCTGCTGGGCGCCGCGGCGGTCCTCGCCTGCCGGCTGTGGCTGGTCGAACCCCTCCTCGTCGGCTCCGACAGCATGGAGCCGACGCTGCCGGAGGGCGGGGTGGTCCTGCTGCTCAAGGCCGGGGCCCCGGAGCGGCGGGCCGTCCCGGGCGCCCTGGTGGTCTTCGCGGACCCGCAGGACGGCCGCACCACGGTCAAGCGGGTCGTGGCCGCCGGGGGCCAGACCGTGGCGATCGAGGACGCCGTGCTGGTGGTCGACGGAGAGGCGGTCCCCGAGCCCTTCGTGGACCACAGCAGGATCGACGCCACCTGGTTCGGGCCGGTCACGGTCCCGCCGGGACACCTGTTCGTGCTCGGCGACAACCGGTACCCGTCCGTGGACTCGCGCGACTACGGGGCCGTGCCCGCCTCCTCCGTCGAGGCGACGGTGCTGCTGCCCCGCACCCCCTGAGCGGCGCCCCGGACGCGGTCCAAGACTTTTCCAAGACCCTGTCGATTCACTGGAGCGAATACCTGCCCGCCGCGGCGGACCGTCCCGGAAGGACGCACCATGGAAGCCCAGCACCCCACCGCCTGCCCCGCGGCTCCGACGACGGGCGGCCCCGGCGTCTCGCGCCGCGGCGTCCTCACCGGGCTGGCGGCGGGGCTCGCAGCACTGCCCGCCGTGGAGGCCACGGCGGCCCATGCCGCCCCGCGCCGGCCGGCGCCGACCCCCGCGGCCGGCGTCCTGTCCCGCGGCACGGGGCACGGGACGGGTGAGCTGCGAGGCTCCCAGATCGCGGTCACGGCCGGCCGGAAGGCCGAGGGACGGTTCGGCGTGATGTTCCCGAAGCTGCCGGCCTTCGCGCCCGACGACGCGCTGCTCGACGCCCTCGCGGAACGGATGATCGACCGGACGCCGCCGCTGTCCGACGTGTCCCTGAGCAACGACGGCTTCGACAACCCCGAGATGCCCGCGGGCTTCGCCTACCTGGGCCAGTTCATCGACCACGACATGACCCTCGACCTGACCCCGCTGTCGGAGCAGGAGCGCGATCCGAGGGCGCTGACCAACTTCGACACCCCCTTCTTCGACCTCGGCTCCGTGTACGGCAGGGGTCCCGGGGCCGATCCGCAGCTCTACGACCCGGCGGATCCGCGGCGGATGCGCATCGGGGTCACGCCCGACGGCCGCCCCGACCTGCCGCGCCACGCGGACGGGACGGCGGTGATCGGCGACCACCGCAACGACGAGAACCTGATCATCGCCCAGTTCCACCTGGCCTTCCTGCAGGCGCACAACCGGTTCGTGGACTCCGGGGCGTCCTTCGAGGAGGCGCAGCGGCTGCTGCGCTGGCACTTCCAGTGGCTGATCGTGCACGACTTCCTGCCCCACGTGGTCGGCCGGCCGCTGGTGCAGAGCATGTTGTCGGCGGGCAGGGCGGGCTCCGTGGCCGTGGACCGCCGCTTCTACAAGCCGGGCAACTCCGCCCGCCCCATGATGCCCATCGAGTACTCCGTGGGCGCCTACCGGTTCGGCCACTCCATGGTGCGGGCCGAGTACGAGATGCACGACGAGGTCACCATCCCGTTCTTCGGCTCCCCGGGCCACGACCTCCGCGGCTCCCGCCCGATCCCCTCGACGGCCCGGGCGGACTGGAACTACTTCTTCGAGATCCCCGGCATGAGCGCCCCGGACGACCGCAACATGACCCGGCTCATCGACACGAAGCTCGCGCTGCCGCTGTCCGAGCTCCCGCCCACCGTGGTCAAGCACGTCGACGGGGCCATCCTCAACCTGGCCCGGCGCAACCTGCTCCGCGGCAAGCGGCTCGGGCTGCCGGCCGGCCAGGACGTCGCCAGGGCGATGGGGGTCACCCCGATCCCCAACGACCGGCTGGGGCTCGCGGAGCGCGGCTGGAACGGCAGGGCCCCGCTGTGGTTCTACGTGCTGAAGGAGGCCGAGCTGCTGGGCGGCCGCACCCTGGGACCGGTGGGCGGGCGGATCGTCGCCGAGGTCGTCCTCGGGATCCTCGCCCTCGACCGGACCTCGTTCCTCAACGCGGACACCCCCTGGTCGCCGGCGGCGACGCCCTTCGCGTGCGGCGACTTCCTGCGCCTGGCCGGGGTCGCCCCGGGCGGCTTCCCCGCGGCGGAGGTCCCGGAGGACGAGCCGCCGGAGGACGAGCTGCCCGAGGACGAGCTGCCGGAGGACGAGGCGCCCGAGGACGACATGCCCGAGGAGCTCTGACCGTCCCGCTCTCGGCACGCTCCGGGGCCTGACCGGTCCGGGCCTCCTGCCGGCCCCGCACCGGGGTGCGCCGAGGCGGGTACCGTGGAGGCATGACCTCGGCATCTCTCGGGGCCCGGCCCCTCACCGCCGACCGGCGGGCGGTCCTGCACCGGCGGGTGCGCCTGATCGTGGCCGGGACCATCACCTACAACGTCCTCGAGGCGGTCGTCGCCCTGGTCGCCGGCACCATCGCCTCCTCCGCGGCACTGATCGGCTTCGGCCTGGACTCCATCGTGGAGGTCCTCTCGGCCGCGGCGGTCGCCTGGCAGTTCGCCGCCCCGGACCCTCACCGCCGGGAAAAGGTGGCGCTGCGGGTGATCGCGTTCTCCTTCTTCGGCCTGGCCGCCTTCGTCACCGTCGACGCGATCCGCACGCTGCTCGGGGCCGCCGAGCCCGAGCACTCCCCGGTCGGCATCGGCCTGGCCGCGGTGAGCCTGGTCGTGATGCCGCTGCTGTCCTGGTTCGAGCGCCGCACCGGCCGTGAACTGGGCTCGGCCTCGGCCGTGGCCGACTCCAAGCAGACCCTGATCTGCAGCTATCTCTCGGCCGTGCTGCTGGTGGGCCTGGTGCTCAACAGCACGCTGGGCTGGACCTGGGCCGATCCGCTGGCCGCGCTCGTCATCGCCGGGTTCGCCATCAAGGAGGGAATGGAGGCCTGGCGCGGGGACGCCTGCTGCACCCCCGTGGGCGCGATGCTGGGCGAGGGCGCCGACGACTGCGCCGACGGGTGCGGTCCGGGCTGCTCCTGCTGCGGGCCCTGACCTCTCCTCCGTCGCGGTGACCGCGCGCCGCCGCGCGCACAGGCGCGGGCCCGTGCGCCGGGCGCCGCTGCGTGCACAGGGGCCGGCCCGCGCTCCGAGGGGGTCGGGGCGCGGGCCGGCTGGGAGGAATGCTGTTTCAGATGCTCATCCGGTGCCCACCACCCCCCTCGCCTCTCCGCCGCGCGTGGACTGCACGAGCACGCTCGAGATGCGCCGGCCCGGGCCGGGCTTGGCCCGGTACTCCCAGTTGCCCAGCGAGTCCACCGGGGCGGAGCCGATCTTGACGGGCGTGCCCGAGGTCGTGTCGTAGATGTTCACCGACGTGGCCGGGTTCAGCAGGGTCGGTGCGCCCGGGACGAGTGCCGTCCCCATGATCCGCAGCTCCTTGCCGGTCCGGTGCCGGGAGGCCGCCGCGACGGTCACCTCGTCGTCGCTCTGCAGGGTGATCGTGGCGGGCTCGCTCGCGACCCCGGCGGCGTTGGTGACCACGAGTTGCAGGACCGGGTCCTCGTCCGCGGCGGATGGCGCCGTGGCGGCGACGGTGGTGAAGAACGGCACCACGACCTTGGGCCTGGCCACGGTCGTGTCGCTGAACGTCACCTCGGGCCCGCTGAGCTGCGTCCACGCGTAGCTCACCGCGTTCGTCGACCCGCTGCCGTCCAGCTCCGTGGCCATCCCGCGGGCGACCGAGCCCGGCAGGGCGGCGACGGCCGCGGTGGCCGCGGGCTGCTCGACGTCGGGGTTGTCCGGGGTGGTGCCGTCCGTGACGGGACCGGGATCCGGCTGGGGCTCGACCGGGTCCTCCCCGACCGGGGAGGCCTCCCCGCCGGTGACCACCACGGGCACGGTGGTGCTGCTCGTCCCGGAGGTGGAGACCGTGGCCTCGACCGGGGGAGCGGCCGTGGTGAACGAGCCCGTGAACAGGTTCGCCGTGCCGGTGGCCTCGAGCGCTCCGAAGCCGGCGACCTCCGGGACGGCCCCGGACGAGGACGTCGCCTCGACGGTCAGGGCGGTTCCGTCGTACGTCGCGGCCGTCGCCACCGAGACGTCGATGACGGCGACCTCGGCGCTGCTGACGGGCTTGTCCCCGAGGTTCCGGACCGTCACGGCGGCCGGTGCGGTGCCCGTGTACGCGATCCGGGCGTAGGCCCGCTCCGAGTCGCCCTCGTCCTTCTCCATGGGCGTGGTGCTGAACACGCCGTCCTGGCCGACCACCTCGAGCTGGTCCCCGCGGCTGGTCGCGAAGACGTCGATGTGGCCCTCGCCCGCCACGGCCCGGTCGGCCTGCACACCCGTGTTGGTGGAGAGCTTGCCCATCACGGAGAACTGGTCGTTGCGGGCGGTGGCGCCGTCCGCGGTGGTCACCTCGAAGTAGTTCGTGCCGAGCGGGCTGCCCGTCACCGCGTGCTCCACGTCGGGATTGCCCAGGTACCCTTCGGGCGCCCCGCTGTCCCACTGCAGGAACGGGCCGATGTCCCCCTTGAGCGGGGTCTGGAAGTTGCCGACGGCCGGGGAGACGTCCTCGACCAGGCGGCCGCGGCCGCGCTCGTCGGTGTCGACCGTGACGGTGCCGTAGGGGTGCGTGAAGGTCAGGGTGGTGTTGGGTGCGGCGGCGTCTACGTCGATGCGCTGGCGGGCGAAGACCACCTGGTCGCCGGGCACCGGGTTCTCGTTGGCGAAGGCGGCTTCCAGGGCGAGGGTCAGCACCGCGTCCCCGCCGCCGGGCAGGGCGACCTCGGAGCCGGCGAGCATGTAGAAGGCCTCGCCGGGGAAGTTGTCCGGGAAGGAGATGGGCTTCAGCGGGTCCGGGACGTCCCCGGGCGGAAAGGCGCAGAGCGGGTTGTCGGCCTCCAGGCACAGTTCCGTGCGGACCTTGCTGCTGTCCTCGTACCAGGCGGGGAAGCCGTGCTCGGTGTTCACCGGCCCCACGGCGGTCAGCCCGCCGGGATTGCGCTGGATCACCTCGGTCGCAGCGACCGAGGCGCTGATGCCCGTGGCCCCCAGCACGAAGGCGGCCGCCGCGGCGACCGTGCGGCGTCCCCGCGGACGCTGTGGCGGGTCCCGCAGCAGTTCCCGGGGCCCGGATGAGGTGTTCATGGTGTCTCCTCGAGTAGTGACGGTGCTGATAGCGCGAATATGCAAAGTCACACTTGAGAAAACCCTGTGGCGGCCGTCCCGGCCGCGGTCCGGGGCGGAACCGGGCGCGGGCGGCGCCGACGCGGGACGTCACGCGGGGACCGGGGCCCCGCGGCCGCTCAGCCCCGCAGCCGGGCCACGGCGTCCTGCTGGCCGAGGAGGTCCTGGCGCAGCTCGTCCTCGAGGAAGGCCAGCAGCGCGCGGGAGAGGTCCCCGTTCTCGGAGGCCACGGCGTCCCGGGCCACGGCCCCCCGGAAGTTGTGGGCGAACGCGTCCATCGCGGTCTGTGCCACGCAGCTGTGCGTGGAGAGCCCGCACAGCACCACGTGGGTGGCGTCCAGGTTCCGCAGCCGGGCCGCGAGGTCGGTGTCGAAGAACGCGCTGTCCCGGGTCTTGATCAGACCCGTCCCGCCCTCGGTGTCGAGGCCGGCCACGTACGCGGACTGCTCCGTGCCCGGGAACGCGAAGCCCTGGTCGTCGTCGTGCATGTTGACGGTCCACGTGGAGCGGTCCCGCTCGTGCTGGGTGCGGATCAGCAGGATCGGGCAACCGCCCTCGCGGGCCGCCCGGATCAGCTCGTTGACCTTCTCCGTCACCGGTTCCCGCTGCTCCTCGAGCTCGGGGAAGTCGAAGTACGAGTTCTGCATGTCGATGACGAGCAGGGCGGTGCGGCCCGTCGGGGGGTGCTGGCTCATGGCGTCCTCTCCGGTGGAGGAGTCCCCGGGGGACTCCCGTGGTCGGCTGATCCGATCAGCAAGCTTACTGCCACCGGGCGGGCCGGCTCCACCCGGTGCCGGGCCGCCCTGCCGGTCAGCGCAGCGCCGCGCGCACCCCGGGACGGCTCGCCGCCACGAGCCACACGACGTTGACCGCCACCAGGACCACGGTGCTCAGCCCGGGCAGCAGGTGCCCGCCCAGGAGGTACACGGCGAGGTCGAAGACGTCGCCCAGCACGGCCAGGGAGCAGAAGACGAGGCCCAGCACCCAGCCCCACTGCAGCTGATCGCGCAGCGGGAACCAGACGAGCGCGTAGAGCGCCGCCGTCAGCACCACGCCGAACAGCGTCACGGCCGCGGCCAGCCCGCCCCCGGGCAGGCCCGGGACCCGGACCACGTCCTCCATCCCGGGCAGCGTGCTGGGCCCCGCGGCCGCCTCCACCAGGCCGTTCGCCACGCTCACCCCGAGCGAGAGCAGGGTGAGCCGCAGCAGCAGCCGCAGCTGGGGGGTCATCGGGGGCCGGGGCGGGACGAGCCCTGGACCCGGCCCGCCGGGGAGGTGCGGGGGCTGCCCGCCGCCCGGGCGGCGCGGACCACCGGGACCGTGCGGGTGCTGGCTCATGGACGGTGCCTCCTGGCGGGTGCGGGGTGCGCTCACCGCCGAACCTACCGCCCCCGGGCCCGTCCGGCACGGGGGTCCCCGGGGGCTCCGGCGGGAACACCTCCGTGCGACGTGGATCACGCGGGGTAGGCTGGCACGACAGGCACCGACGGCGCGACCGCTCGTCGGTCGCGCGCGCCGCCGCGACGACCGACCAGCCAGGAGCAGCCGCGACATGACGACCCAGCACGACCGCCCCGCAGCCCCCGACCGCCGCCCGTCCGGGGTGATCGACGCCCCGCTGCGTGCGGACGTCCGCCGCATCACGACCCTGCTGGGGGAGACCCTGGCGCGCCAGCGCGGCCCGGAGCTGCTGGAGCTGGTCGAGCAGGTCCGCCGGCTCACCAAGGACGCGAAGGACGCCAAGACCTCCGGGGGCGACGACGCCGCGGCCCGGGTCCGCGACCTGCTCGGCTCCCTGCCCCTGGACCGGGCGACGGACCTGGTGCGGGCCTTCGCCCACTACTTCCACCTCGCCAACGCCGCCGAGCAGGTGCACCGCGTGCGCGTGCTCGGCCGCCGTCCCGAGGACGAGGGGTGGCTCGCCGCGGCCGTCACCGACGTCGCCGCCGAGGCCGGTTCCGACGCCCTGCGGGAGGCGGTGGGCAGCCTCGACGTCCGGCCGGTGTTCACCGCGCACCCGACCGAGGCCTCCCGGCGGTCCGTGCTGACCAAGATCCGGCACCTCTCCGACATCCTGGCCCTCGAGACCCCCGAGGGCTCCGCCGCGCGCCGCAGCCAGGACCGGCGCCTGGCCGAGCTGATCGAGCTCCTGTGGCAGACCGACGAGCTGCGCCAGAACCGCCCCACCCCGCTCGACGAGGCCCGCAACGCCCTGTACTACCTCCGGGAGGTCCTCACCGAGACCATGCCCGTGCTGCTCGCGGACCTCGAGGACCAGCTGTCGCAGCACGACGTGCACCTGCCGGCCGGCCCCCCGCCGCTGCGGTTCGGGTCCTGGATCGGCGGGGACCGGGACGGGAACCCCAACGTCACCCCCGAGATGACCCGCCGCGTCCTCCAGCTCCAGGGCCAGGCGGCCGTGGACATCGCCCTGAGCTTCCTGGACGTGCTCGTCTCCCGGCTGTCCCCCTCCACCGCCATCGTCGAGGTCGATCCCGAGCTGCGGGAGTCCGTGGAGCGGGACGTGGCGCACCTGCCCGGCCTGGACCCGCGGGTGCTGGAGCTCAACGCGCAGGAGCCCTACCGGCTGAAGCTCACCTGCATCAAGGCCAAGCTGATCAACACGCGCCGCCGGTTCGCGGAGGAGACCGCGCACGAGCCGGGCCGGGACTACCGGACCACGGCCGAGCTCGTGGCCGACCTCGACGTGGTGGCCCGCTCGCTGCGCCACCACGCGGGCGCGCTCGCGGCCGACGGCTCCCTGGCCGCGGCGACCCGCACCATCGCCGGCTTCGGCCTGGGCCTGGCCACCCTCGACGTCCGGGAGCACGCCGACGCCCACCACGAGGCCGTGGGGCAGCTGCTCGACCGGCTGGGGGAGCTCGAGCAGCCCTACGCGGACCTGGACCGCGCCGCGCGCGCCGCGGTGCTCTCCGGGGAGCTCGCCGGCCGCCGGCCCCTCGCCCCGCCAGGGCTCGCCACGGGGTCCGTGCACCTCGACGGGGACGCGGACCGGACGTTCGCCGTCTTCCGGGAGATCGCCCGGGCCCAGGAGACCTACGGCGAGGAGGTCGTCGAGACGTACATCGTGTCCATGACCCGAGACGCGGACGACATCCTCGCCCCCGTGATCCTGGCCCGCGAGGCCGGGCTGGTGGACCTCACGGGCGAGCAGGACCGCGCCACCCTCGGCTTTGCGCCGCTGCTGGAGACCGTCCAGGAGCTGCGCCGCTCCGCGGAGGTCATCGACGAGCTGCTCTCCGACCCGGCCTACCGGCGGGTGGTCGCCGCGCGCGGGGACATCCAGGAGGTCATGCTCGGCTACTCCGACTCCAACAAGGAGGCAGGGGTGATGACCAGCCGGTGGGAGATCCACCGCACGGAGCGCCGGCTGCGCGACGTCGCCGCCCGGCACGGGGTGCGGCTGCGGCTCTTCCACGGCCGCGGCGGCTCCGTGGGCCGCGGCGGCGGGCCCACCCACGACGCCATCCTGGCCCAGCCCAGCGGCGTCCTGGCCGGGGAGATCAAGTTCACGGAGCAGGGCGAGGTGATCAGCGACAAGTTCTCCCTGCCCACGCTGGCCCGGGAGAACCTGGAGCTGTCCCTGGCCGCTGTGCTCCGGGCCACGGCGCTGCACCAGGACCCGCGCTCCACCGAGGAGGAGCTCACCCGGTGGGGCGAGGTCATGGACGTGGTCAGCGACGCCGCCTTCGCCGCCTACCAGGCCCTGGTCGAGGACCCGGACCTGCCGGAGTACTTCCTGTCCGCGACCCCGGTGGAGCAGCTCGGTGCGCTGAACATCGGCTCCCGCCCGGCCAAGCGCCCGTCCTCGGACAAGGGGCTGTCCGGGCTGCGGGCCATCCCGTGGGTCTTCGGCTGGACGCAGTCCCGCCAGATCGTGCCGGGCTGGTTCGGGGTGGGCTCGGGACTGCGGGCCGCGCACGAGGCGGGGATGGAGGAGGACCTGCGCACCATGCTGGAGCGCTGGCACTTCTTCGGCTCCGTGATCTCGAACGTGGAGATGACCGTGGCCAAGACCGATCTGGAGATCGCCGCCCACTACGTCAGGGCGCTCGTGCCCGAGCGGCTCCAGCACGTGTTCGAGGCGATCCGCCGCGAGTACGAGCTCACCCTCGACGAGCTCGCCCGGCTCACCGGGCAGCAGGAGCTGCTGGACGGCAACCCCACCCTGCAGCAGACGCTCGAGGTACGGGACCAGTACCTGGACCCCATCTCCTACCTGCAGGTCGAGCTGCTGCGCCGGATCCGGGAGCAGGACGCCGAGGGCCAGGAGGTCGACGAAGGACTGCAGCGGGCCCTGCTCATCACCATCAACGGGGTGGCCGCCGGCCTGCGCAACACCGGCTGACCGGCCGACCGGGGCGGCGGCGGCCGGAGTGCGGGGCCTGCCGCGCCTCCCCGGGCGGTGCTCCGCGCCGGAGGGCGCAGCGGCGGTCCGCCGTCAGGCGAGCAGCTGGTGGCGGGCCAGCTCGCGGTAGAGCTCCGAAGAGCCCAGGAGCTCGTCGTGGGTGCCCACGGCCGTCACCCGGCCCCGGTCGAGCACCACGATCCGGTCGGCCCCGGCGACGGTGGACAGCCGGTGGGCGACGATGAGCACCGTGCGCCCGGCCGCGGCGGAGCGGATCGCGGTCTGCAGGGCCTTCTCGTTGCGGGAGTCCAGGCTGGCGGTGGGCTCGTCGAGCAGCAGCAGCGGGGTGTCCGCGAGCAGGGCCCGGGCGATGGCCAGGCGCTGGCGCTCGCCGCCGGACAGGCCCGCGCCGTCGTCCCCGACGGTGGCGTCCAGGCCCTCGGGGTGCGACCGGACGCGCTCCCGGAGGTTGACGGCGTCCAGCACCGCCCAGCAGGACTCCTCGTCGGCCTCGGGGGCGGCGAGCACGAGGTTCTCCCGGAGGGACCCGGCCAGCACCGGTGCGTTCTGCTCCACGAAGCCGATCCGGGCCCGCAGCTCGGCGCGGGACACGGCGCGCACGTCGGTGCCGCCGAGCCGGATCGACCCGGCCACGGGGTCGTAGAAGCGCTCGACCAGGGCGAGCAGGGTGGACTTGCCCGCCCCCGACGGCCCGACGATCGCGGTGGTCGACCCGGCGGGGACCGTGAAGCTGAGCCGGTCGAGCACGGGACGGTCCGTCCCGTACGCGAAGGTGACCCGGTCGAAGACCAGCTCGAGGGGACGCCGGACGTCTGCCGCGGCACCGGCCCGGGCGACGGACGCCGGGCCCGCCCGGTCGGGGACGTCGTCGTCCGCGTCCTCGCGGGGCAGGCCCAGGATCTCCTGGATGCGGCCCAGGGCGCCCAGGGCGGTGCGGACCGTGGTGATGGCCGAGAAGAACTGGCCCAGGGGCATGACCATCATGAAGAGGAACAGGATGAAGGTCACCAGGTCGGCGATCGCGAGGGCGCCCGAGGCCACCCGGTAGCCGCCCACGCCGAGGACGGCGAGGAAGGAGCCCTGGACGGCCAGCCCGCTGATCGGCCAGAGCACGGCGCCGACGCCGGCGACGCGCACCCCGAAGCCGTAGGCGGACACCGCCTCGGCCTCCAGCCGGGCCACCTCGCGGTCGGTGGCCCCGCCGGCGCGGATGGTGCGCACCGCCGACACCGCGCGCTCGACGCCGGCGGCGAGCCGGCCCACCGCCTCCTGGGCCGAGCGGGTGAGGGACTGGATCCGGGCCGACGCGACCACCACGGCCAGCACGGCCACCGCCACGACGCCGAGCGTGATGCCGAGCAGGAGCGGGTCCAGCAGCGCCATGCCGACCAGCGCGCCGGCGAACACCAGCGCCCCGCCCAGGGCGTCCACGAGCCCGCCGGTCAGCGCGGCCCGCACCATGGTGGTGTCCGACCCGACCCGGGAGACCAGGTCCCCGGCCCGGCGGGCGTCGTGCTCCCGCACCGGCAGGTGCAGCAGGTGCCCCACGAGCCGCCGGCGGGCGGAGAGCACCACGCCCTCGGCCGTGCGCTCGAGCAGGTACCGCTGCACCGCGCCCACCAGGGCGGCCCCGAGCACCAGCAGCACGAGCGCGGCCACCAGCGGCGCCAGGGGCCGGCCGGTGCCGATGGAGCCGATGACCCGGTTGACGACCACCGGCTGCCCGAGGGACAGCCCCGCGCCCAGCACGGACAGGACCAGCACCACGCCCAGGACGCCGCGGTGCTCGGCGAGGTAGCCCGCCAGGTCGCGCAGGCGACCCCGCGGCGCCTGCCCCTCCTCGGCCGGCGCCGTCACGGGCGGGAACGCCGGCGAGGACCCGTCGGCCAGGTCTCCACGGTGCCGGGCTCAGTCGCCGACGGCGTCGCGGCCGCGGCGGACGATCAGCGGGTCGGCGGGGTGGACCACGGACGGGTCCTTGTCCTCGTAGTCGAACTGGTCGAGGAAGAAGCGCAGCGCATTGATCCTCGCCCGCTTCTTGTCGTTGGACTTCACAGTGGTCCACGGGGCGTGGTCGGTGTCGGTGCGCAGGAACATCTCCTCCTTGGCCTCCGTGTAGTCCTCCCACCGGTCGAGGGAGGCGAGGTCCTGCGGGGAGAGCTTCCAGCGCCGCACGGGATCGATCTGGCGGATCGCGAACCGGGTGCGCTGCTCCTGCTGGGTGACGGAGAACCAGAACTTCGTCAGGTGGATGCCCGAGTCCACGAGCATCTTCTCGAAGACCGGGGCCTGGCTCATGAACCTGGCGTAGTCCTGCGGGGTGCAGAAGCCCATCACGGGCTCCACGACCGCGCGGTTGTACCAGGAGCGGTCGAAGAGCACCATCTCCCCGGCGGTGGGCAGGTGGCGGATGTAGCGCTGGAAGTACCACTGCCCGGCCTCGCGGTCCGAGGGCTTGGTGAGCGCGACGACGCGGGCCGCGCGCGGGTTCAGGTACTCGGTGAAGCGCTTGATCGTCCCGCCCTTGCCGGCGGCGTCGCGGCCCTCGAACACGATGACGTGCTGGAGGTCGTGGTCCTGGCCCCAGTACTGGAACTTCAGCAGCTCGATCTGCAGCTGGTACTTCTCGAGCTCGTACTCCTCCCGGCTCATCAGCTCGTCGTAGGGATGTTCCTCCCGCCAGGTCTCCACCGCCGAGCCCCCCGGGTCGATCAGGTCCGGGTCCTCCTCGTGCCCGTGGGGCACGGTGTAGCCCATCTGCGTGAGGTGGTCGATGAACTCCCGCAGGTTCTCCCGCACCGCCCACTGGTCGGCGGGCATCCACTGCCGTTTTCCGTCGGGCATCGGCCGTTCCTCTCCGGTCGGGTCTCTTCAGCGCAGTGTAGGCCCGGCCGTCCTGACCGGTGCGGACGGTGGGCACATGACTCCCGGGGGACCGGCCGGAGCACGGTCCCCCGAAGGTGCGGACGCCTACCGGCCGTCGGCGCCGTCGAGGCCCACGCTGAGGTCGTGGCCGACGGCGGTCCCGTGCTCCACCGTCCGCGAGACCGTGCAGTACTTGTCGTGGGAGAGGCCGACGAGGCGCTCGACCAGGCCGGCCGCCTTGCGGCCGGCCGCGTCGTCGGGGAACGACAGGTGGAACGAGAGGTTCAGGTCCTCCAGGCGGTTCGCGCCGCTCTCCTCGACGATCTTCCGCCCCGTGGCCTCGATCCGGAACTCCGAGGGCTCCGCGCTGCGGGCGGTCGCGACGTCCACGTCGATGGCGGAGCACCCGGCGATGGCGGCCAGCAGCAGTTCCACGGGGGACAGCAGGTCCTCGCCGCGGCCGAAGGCGATCTCGGCCCCCGCCGGGTTGCGGGCGGTGTAGCGGCCGGTGGCGGTGCGGGTCAGCTCGACGGAGCGCGGGGTGGGGTCCGGAGTTTCACTCATGGGTCCATGATGCCAACCTCACCGCGCCCGGGGACGCATCACCGGCACGCGGGGACGCATCACCGGCATGCCGCCTGCGGGGGCCGCGCGGCCGTGGGAGAGTGGGGGCATGCGTGCCGTGGTCATCGATGCGTTCAGGAGCCGGCCCGAGGTCCGTGAGGTGGCCGAGCCCACGGCCCCGCCCGGCGGGGTGGTCGTGCGGGTGATGGCCACGGGCCTGTGCCGCAGCGACTGGCACGCCTGGGCCGGGCACGACGAGATCGCGCTGCCCCACGTCCCCGGGCACGAGCTCGCCGGCGTGGTCGCCGCGGTGGGCGCGGGCGTGCGGCGGTGGCGGACCGGGGACCGGGTGACCGTCCCGTTCGTCTGCGGCTGCGGCCGGTGCGAGTGGTGCCGGTCCGGTGACGCACAGGTCTGTCCCCAGCAGGAGCAGCCCGGGTTCACCCACTGGGGGTCGTTCGCCGAGCACGTCGCCCTGCGCGCGGCCGACACGAACCTCGTGGCCGTTCCCGAGCACGTGGACTTCGCGACCGCGGCCGGGCTGGGATGCCGGTTCGCCACGGCCTACCGGGCCCTGGCCGGGCGGGCGCAGGTCGCCGCCGGGGAGTGGGTGACCGTGGTCGGCGCCGGCGGAGTGGGACTCAGCGCGGTGATGATCGCGCGGGCCCTGGGCGCCCGGGTCATCGCGGTCGACCGCAATCCGGAAGCGCTCGCCGTGGCGCGCGGGCTCGGCGCGGAGCACACGCTGCGCGCGGCCGGGGCCGACGTGCCCGCGGCCGTCGCCGACCTCACCGGCGGGGGCAGCCACGTCGCCGTCGACGCGGTGGGCAGCGAGCAGACCTGCGCCGATGCGGTGCTCAGCCTGCGCCGGCGCGGGCGGCACGTCCAGATCGGGCTGCTGCCGCCGGTCGAGGGCCACCCGCGGGTGCCGATGGCGCGGGTCATCGGCTGGGAGCTCGACCTGCTCGGCAGCCACGGCATGGCGGCCGCCGACTATCCGGACATGATGAGGCTCATCGAGCAGGGCGCCCTGGAGCCGCAGAGACTCGTCGAACGGACCATCGGGCTCGAGGAGGCCGCGGCGCTGCTGCCGGTGTTCGACACGACGCCGGTGGCCGGCATGACGATGATCGACCCCGCGCTGTAGGCGCGCCCGCGCCGGCCCGGTGGGCGTCCGGGGCGGAATACGCCGCGCAGCGGCACCGTTGATGATGGGACTCAGTGCCCAGCGACGAGGAGGCCGGCTTGCCCCCACCACGACCGGCGCGCGACGGCGACGACCACCAGGAGCCCGATCCCCACCCTCTGGACGTCGAGCTCGAGGCGCTGATCAGCGACTACCAGGAGCTGCACAAGGACGACGAGCGCCTGCGCCGGATCGAGCGCATCGTCCACCCCGGGCACCGGACCGCCGACGAGGAGCCCGGGGAGCGTGCCGGGGCGGTCCGGGAGGAGCAGATCGTCCCCGAGCTGAGGACCCAGGACCTCCGGCGGGTCGCCGCCGGGCTGCTGCGCACCGAGGCGGACATGCGGGCCTACGCGGCCCGGTTCGCCCAGCGCAGCACGCGGCAGGACCCGGCCGGACGGGACCTGGACCGCCAGGCCCACGCGCTGGACGCCGCGGGCCGGCACTGGCTGCTGATGATCGGCCAGAACCGGGACCACGGGCTGGTCGCCTGCCGCTTCGTCCGCGAGCAGGGCATCCCGCACGCCAGGGTCGTGTCCTTCACCCCCGAACGGCTGCGGCTGCCGATCCTCGTCGTCGAGCTCGGCCCGGACGCGGACGGCTCCGCGGCGGGGTGCTGATCCTCGTGGGGAGCCGCCGGGCTCCGGTCCCGAGGGCCGGGGACCGTGCCCGGACCGTCACCGCCTGGCCAGCACCAGCTCCGTGAGCGCGCTCAGCAGCGGTCCCTCGACGCCCAGGGCGCTCGCCTGCCCGAGCGCCCCCACGGGATCCCGCCGCACGGCCTCGTGCACCCGCTCCTTGACGTCGTAGCCGATCTGCGCGTCGTTGAGCAGGTCGAACACGCGGGCGGCGAGGTCCGGGGCGGCCACGGTGCGCAGCGCGGCCGACCGCACGACGATCCGCGCCCCGGGGGCCACACCCTCGACGACGACGGAGGTGCGGTGTCCGCGCACGGCGTCCCCGTGCCGGACGGTCCGCGCCGGGACCGTTTCTCCGTCCACGGTCACGGCGAGCTCCGCCGGCTCCTCGAAGCCGATGAGGGTGAGGGTCCAGGTCCGCGCCGCCGGCAGGCAGCCGAGGTTGCCCCGTGCCGGGCCGACCGTGAGCTCCCCGGCGGCGACGTCGAGGGCGAGCGGGGTGCGCGCCCAGCGGCCCGGATCGCGGCCGTCGCCGCTGTCGTCGTCCTCGTCCAGGGCGGAGGTGTGCGAGGCGCCGGCGACCACGAGGACCTCCAGCTCGTCGGGATTGCCGACGTCCGGCGCGGCGTCGTCGTCGGACCCGGCGAGGGGCACCACGGCGCCGGCCCGGGCGAGGACGGGGACGTCCTCCAGGCGGCGGTGCAGCACCAGCTCCCGCCCGCCGTCGTAGACGGCGCCCGTGAACAGGTCCGTCCAGGATCCCTCCGGCAGCCACACCGGCACCGCCGCGCGCGTGACCACGGGGTCCGCGGGGGAGGTGACCGGGGCGACCATCAGCTCGGACCCGAACAGGTACTGGTGCCCGTAGCGGTAGGCCTGCTCCGCCTCCGGGTGCTCGTAGTACAGCGGCCGCACCAGGGGGACGCCCTCCACGGCGGCGGCCCGGTTCGCGGTGTGCAGGTAGGGGACCAGCCGGTGCCGCAGCCGGAGACCGCGCTCCATGACCTCCGCGAAGGGGGAGCGGTAGCGCCAGGGCTCCTTGGCGATGAAGTCGTTGTCGCCCGAGTGCAGGCGCAGGATCGGCGAGAACACGCCGAACTGCAGCCAGCGGGTGGCCAGCTCGTCGTCGCGGGCGCCGAAGACGTGCCCGCCGATGTCGTGGCTCCACCAGCCGAAGCCGATGTTCGCCGCCGTCGCCGTGAAGTACGGCTGGAAGGCCAGGGACGCCCAGGAGATGACGGTGTCGCCCGAGAAGCCCACCGGATACCGGTGGCTGCCGGGACCGGCGTAGCGGGAGAGCGTCAGCGGGCGGGACCCGTCCGCCCCCGAGTCCAGGAAGTGGTAGTGGTTGAGCACCCACAGGGGGTCCACGCCCGGCAGTCGGGAGTGCGGCCCGGACTGCCAGTCGATCCACCAGAAGTCCACGCCGTCGGCCTCCAGGCCGCGGTGCAGGACCTCGAAGTACGCGGCCACGAACTCCCGGTCGGTGACGTCGAAGGCCACCGGCTCCTCCGATCCCGGGTCCCGGCCCAGGGCCTCGAGCATGGCCGGGTGCGCGTCCTCGAAGGAGCGCACCCCGTCGGCCGGGTGCAGGTTGAGCGTGACCCGGTAGCCGCGCTCGTGCGCCCACGCGAGGAAGTCCCGGGGGTCCGGGAACAGCTCCCGGTTCCAGGTGTAGCCCGTCCAGCCCGAACCGTGCCGGCGCTCCACGTGCTCGTCGGTGAGGTGCCAGTCCATGTCCACCACCAGCACGGAGAACGGCAGCCGGTGCCGGTCGAAGTCGGCGACCAGCTGCCGGTACTCGGCGTCGTCGTAGGCGTGGTAGCGGCTCCACCAGTTGCCGAGCGCCCAGCGGGGCAGGACGGGCTGCGGTCCGGACAGGGCGTAGAAGTCCCGCAGCGCCTGCTGGTGGTCGTGGCCCCAGCCGAAGAGGTAGAGGTCCACGGCCCCCTCCTCGCCGGCGCGCGGCGCGTACCAGCCGTCCTCCGTGAGCAGCACCGAGGCGGAGTCGTCGACCACCCCGAAGCCCTCGCGGGAGGTGATGCCCGGCTCGAGCGGGATGGGTCCGTCCGCCTCGTCCAGGGTGCGCGCGGTCCCGCCCAGGGTGGGCACCGGGGTGCCGTAGCGCCACACGCTGTGGTAGCTGGTCACGCCGCCGCGGATCTGCGCGGACAGCCCGGTCGGGCTGAAGGCCCGCTCGTCGTAGCTGAGGTGGATCCGCTCGGTGACCAGCTCGATCCCGGCCGCCGTGCGCCGCACCCGGAACTCCGGCACCGGGAAGCGGCGGTCGAGGGCGAACGCGGACGGGCGGTCCTCGAAGCGTCCGCTGGGGCTGTGCTCCAGGCGTAGCAGGCCGGGGCTCAGCACGCTGATGCGGTAGTGCTCGCCGGCGACCACGGCGTCCGGGTCAACGGCTCCGGTGCCGGTGGGGCGGAAGTGGGGGAGGGGCATGCGTCCACCCTAGGCGGACCGGGGCGGGAATAACCCGCCCCGGGGATGCCTTGTACGGAGTAGTTCAAATTTGAAGCAACTGTGCGGGGTGTCCGACCGGGCGCCTCCGCGGAGCAGGAGGACGGCATGCAGTTCGGCATCTTCACCATCGGGGACGTCACCGAGGACCCCACCACGGGGCGCACCCCCACCGAGCACGAGCGGATCAGGGCCACGGTCGAGATCGCGAGGAAGGCCGAGGAGGTGGGCCTGGACGTCTTCGCCACGGGCCAGCACCACAACCCGCCGTTCGTGGCCCCGGCGAACCCGCCGATCCTGCTGGCGAGCATCGCGGCGCAGACCGAGCGGATCCAGCTGTCCACGGCCACCACGCTGATCACCACCACCGATCCGGTGCGCATCGCCGAGGACTACGCCTATCTGCAGCACCTGAGCGGCGGGCGCGTGGACCTCACCATGGGCCGGGGCAACACCGGCCCGGTCTATCCGTGGTTCGGCCAGGACATCCGCCAGGGCATCCCTCTGGCGGTCGAGCACTACGGTCTGCTCCACCGGCTGTGGCGGGAGGACGTGGTGAACTGGCAGGGCCGGTTCCGCAGCGCCCTGCAGGGCTTCACCTCGACGCCGCGCCCGCTCGACGACGTGCCTCCCTTCGTGTGGCACGGGTCCATCCGCTCCCCCGAGATCCCGGAGCAGGCCGCGTACTACGGCGACGGGTTCTTCCACAACAACATCTTCTGGCCCGCCGAGCACACCCGGCGGATGGTGGAGTTCTACCGGGCCCGCTACGAGCACTACGGCCACGGCTCCGCCGACCAGGCGATCGTGGGCCTGGGCGGCCAGGTGTTCATGCGCCGGAACTCCCAGGACGCCGTGCGGGAGTTCCGCCCCTACTTCGACAACGCCCCGGTCTACGGCCACGGACCCTCGCTGGAGGACTTCACCACGCAGACGCCGCTGACCGTGGGCTCCCCGCAGCAGGTCATCGAGAAGACCCTCGCCTTCCGCGACTACGCCGGCGACTACCAGCGCCAGCTGTTCCTCATGGACCACGCGGGCCTGCCGCTGAAGACCGTCCTGGAGCAGCTCGACCTGCTCGGCGAGGAGGTCGTGCCGGTGCTGCGCCGGGAGTTCGCCGCGCTCAAGCCCGCCCACGTGCCCGAGGCCCCGACCCACGCCTCGCTGGTGGCCCGCCGCCGCGACGGCCAGGACCCGGTGCCGGGCGGCGCCGAGGACTCGCCCGCCGGGCGCGCCCGCGCCGCGCAGGCCGCGGAGCGGGGCGCGGGGACGACCGCGGAGGGGGCCCGCCGATGAGCGCCCCCACGACGACGCCGGAGCCCGGCGCGGCGCGCCCGCTCACCCTGACGGTGGTCTCGGCCGGGATGTCGGACGCGTCCGCCACCTCGCTGCTGGCCGGCCACCTCGCCGAGGCGGCCCGCGACGCCCTGGAGGGGACGCCGGTGCGGATCGAGCGCGTGGACCTGCGCCCGCTGGCCCATGCGATCGCCGATCACCTGCTCACCGGGTTCCCCGGTCCGGAGCTGCGGAGCGCGCTGGAGGCGGTCGCGGGGGCGGACGCCCTGATCGCGGCCACGCCGACGTACAAGGCCTCCTACTCGGGACTCTTCAAGTCCTTCTTCGACCTCCTCGAGGAGGGGGTCCTCGAGGACCTGCCGGTCCTGGTGGCGGCCACCGGCGGCACCGCGCGGCACTCCCTGATGCTCGACTCGGCCATGCGCCCGCTGTTCGCCCATCTCAAGGCCCTGGTGCTGCCGATGGGGGTGTACGCGGCCACCGAGGACTGGGCCGGGGAGACGCTCGACGCCCGGATCCGGCGGGCCGGGGCCCAGCTGGCGCGCGCGGTCGCCCCGGGCGCCGAGCCTGCCGGGCGCACGGCGGGCACCGTTCCGGCCGGGGCCCGGCGCCCGCAGCGGGAGGACGGGTACGAGCAGGTCCCGGACTTCGCGGACCTGCTCGCCCGGGCCGGACGGTGACCGCCCTGCCGGGCGGCGCCGCGTCCGCGGGTGCTCCCTCCGCGGACCTTCCCTCCGCGGGCTCCCCCTTCGCCGGCGTTCCTGCGGAGGGCGCGCCGGAGGAGAGCTCCCGCCCGTGGCAGGTCTGGCAGCTGTACTTCGAGACCACGGCGCGGCTCACCACCGAGATCGAGGCCCGGCTCAAGGAGCACGGGTGCTCGCTGATGGACTACCAGGTCCTGCTGCTGCTGACCGACGCGGAGGGGCACCGGCTGCGGATGGGGGAGCTGGCCCAGCGGATGGTGTTCTCCCCGAGCCGGCTCAGCTACCAGATCGGCGTGCTCGAGAAGCGCGGCTGGGTGCGGCGGCGGCGCTGCGCCCAGGACGCGCGCGGGCTCGAGGCCGAGCTCACCGACGAGGGGCAGCGAGCCTTCCGCCGCCTGCGTCCCGCCCACGCCCGCGACGTCGAGAAGCTGTTTCTCAGCGCACTCGAGGGGGACGACGCCGAACGGCTGGCCGCTGTGATGGGCCGGCTGGCCCGCAACCTGGCGTGAGGGCGTGAGGGGGCGACCTCGGGAGGCGGGGGCGGCCACGGCCGGGCCCCGCCGCCGCTCGCCGGCTCAGCGCAGGGCGGCCCGCACACCGGGGCGGACGGCCACCACGAGCCAGGTCACGTCCACGACCGCCTTGAGCGCGCTCGTCAGGAGGCCGGCCGAGACGCCGGCGGGGACCACGAGCAGCAGCGCGGCGTTGGCCAGGGTGCCCAGGAGCGCCATGGACGCGAGGACGATGCCGAGGATCCACGCCCACTGCCGCTGCTCGCGCAGCGGGAAGTACACCAGGGCGTAGAGCCCGGCGGTGACGCCGAGCCCGAGCAGCACGGAGCCGACGAGGACGACCGTGTCGAACGCCGGGCCCAGCGCCGTGGCCGCGGCCTGCTCCGGGGCCGTGAGGAACCCCACCGCGCTGCCGAGGAGCGCCATCACGAAGGACGCCACGGTGAGCCGCAGGAGCAGCCGCAGGTCGGCGGTCAGCGGTGGCCGGGGCGAGCGGTCCTTCGCGTAGGGCGGAGCTCCGGGCGGGGGCGGGCCGCCGTGGGCCCGCGGTTCGTGGGGCTGCTGGGACATCGTCGGTGCCTCCTGGCGCAAGGATCCGTCACGGGGAAGGGGCCCGGGCAGGCCCAGCACCGAACCTATCCGCCGAAATCGCTTTCGCGAACACCCGACGGCCCGGTTGCGGCCTGTGCGGCGGACCGTGACGCCCCGAGCCGCTCAGCTGCCGGACCGGCCGCCCGCCACGAGGGCCGCGGTCGCGGCCGCGATGGCCTGCTCCTCGTCGGTGGGCACCACGAGCACCTCGAGCGCGGAGTCCGGCGCGGAGATCCGCCGGACCTCCCGGGAGCGGGCGGCGTTGGCGTCGTCGTCGAGCACGACGCCGAGGGCACCCAGCCGGGAGCAGACGCGGGCCCGGAAGGCCGAGGCGTTCTCGCCGATGCCGGCCGTGAAGACCAGCGCCTGCGCCCCGTCCACGGCCACGTGGTAGCCGCCCAGGTACTTCGCCAGGCGGTGGGCGGCCATCTCCAGGGCGAGCTCGGCGCGCTCGTCGCCGCGGTCCGCGGCCTCCTGGACGGCGCGCATGTCGTGGTCCCCGGCGATCGCCCGGAGGCCGGACTCCTTATTGAGCACGGCGTCCAGCCGCTCGGCGGTCATCCCCGGGTCCCGGCGCAGGACGGCGGTGACCACGGAGGGGTCCAGGTCCCCGGTGCGGGTGCCCATGACGAGCCCCGCCAGGGGGGTGTAGCCCATCGACGTGTCGTAGGACGCGCCGTCCTTGACCGCCGTCACCGACGCGCCGTTGCCCAGGTGCGCCACCACGCAGCTGAAGCGCTCGCGCGGGACCCCCAGGAACTGCGCGGCCCGCCCCGTCACCCAGTCGTGGGAGGTGCCGTGGAACCCGTAGCGGCGGATGCCCCAGTGCTCGTAGAACTCCTCCGGCACGGCGTAGCGCCACACGTGCTCGGGCATCGTGCGGTGGAAGGCGGTGTCGAACACGCAGATCTGCGGCAGGTGCGGCCACGTCCGCTGCACGGCCCGCAGGCCGAGGACGGCGGCGGGGTTGTGCAGGGGCGCCAGCGGCACCAGCCGCTCGATGTCGCGGATGATCTCGTTCGTGGCGAGCACCGGGGCGGAGAAGCGCTCGCCGCCGTGGACCACGCGGTGGCCAGCGGCGTCGATCGTGCGCCCCTCCAGCTCGACCTCGAGGCGCTGGGCGAGCAGCTCGAGGGCCTGCGTGTGGTCCTCGATCTGCGAGCTGCCGATGTTCTCGATCAGCCCGGAGGCCAGCACCGTCCCGCCGTCCGCACCGGCCTCGAGCTCCCGGACCTGGTACTTGAGCGAGGACGAGCCGCAGTTGACGACGAGCACGAGCATGGAGGACTCCCTGGGGCGGTGCGGACGGGGACGGTGGGGCACGCGGTGCCGGGCCGGCTCACATGCCCTGCGCCTGGATCGCGGTGATCGCCACCGTGTTGACGACGTCGTCCACGGTGCACCCGCGCGAGAGGTCGTTGACGGGCTTGCGCAGCCCCTGCAGCACCGGGCCCACGGCCACGGCGCCGGCCGACTGCTGGACGGCCTTGTAGGTGTTGTTCCCGGTGTTGAGGTCCGGGAAGACGAACACGGTCGCCCGGCCGGCCACCGTGGAACCGGGCAGCTTGGAGGCCGCGATCGAGGCGTCCACCGCGGCGTCGTACTGGATGGGGCCCTCGACCTCGAGCTCCGGGTCGGCACCGCGCACGATGTCGGTGGCCGTCCGGACCTTGTCCACGTCCTCGCCGGAGCCGGAGCCGCCGGTCGAGTAGGACAGCATCGCGACCTTCGGCTCCACCCCGAACCGGCGGGCGGTGCGGGCGGAGGCGAGCGCGATGTCCGCGAGCTGCTGCGCGTCCGGATTGGGGTTCACGGCGCAGTCGCCGTAGACCAGCACGCGGTCCTCGAGGAGCATGAAGAACACGGAGGAGACGATCTTCACGCCCTCGGAGGTCTTCACGAACTCCAGGGCGGGCCGGATCGTGTTGGCGGTGGTGTGCGCGGCGCCGGAGACCATGCCGTCCACGTCCCCCAGCTGCACCATCATGGTGCCGAAGTAGGAGCCGTCGAGCATCCGCTCCAGGGCGGTCTCCTTCTGCATCCCCTTGTGGGCGCGCAGCCGCACGTACTCCCCGGCGTACTTCTCGCGCAGCTCCTCGTCGTGCTCGAAGTCCACGAGGGTCAGCCCGTCCTCGGTGAAGTCGAGGTTGATGCCCTCCGTCTGGCACAGTTGGGCGATCCGCCCGGGGTCGCCCAGGATCGTGAGGTCGCAGAAGTTGCGGCGGTGGATCATCTCGGCGGCGCGCAGGATGCGGGGGTCCTCGCCCTCGGGCAGCACGATGTTCTTCCGCTCCGCCCGGGCGGTCTCGACGAGCTCGTGCAGGAAGCGCAGGGGTGTGCGCTTGGCGGGGCGGGGCAGGTCGAGCCGGCTCACCAGCTCCTCGCCGTCCACCCGTCGGGCCCACTCGCCGAGCGCGGCCGCGACCTTGCGCGGGTGCGCCCCCGAGAGGGTGCCCCGGGTCCGGGACACCTCGCGGGCGGCGCGGTAGGTGTCCAGCCCGGTGGTCAGCACGGGGAACGGCGCCGCGGCGGTGAGCTCCCGGATCCGACCCTCGGTGTCGAAGCCGCCCGTCAGCAGCATCCCCGAGGGGACGGGCAGGGCGGGGGAGAGGGCGGAGGCCAGGGACGCCACGACGATGTCGGAGCGGTCTCCCGGCGTGATGACGAAGTCGCCGTCGGCGAGCTGCTCGAGGTAGTGGCCCACGGTCATCGCGGCGATCTTCACGCCCTTGACGTCGCGGTCGAGGGAGACCGTGGACGGGCCGTCCCCGAAGCCGTGCCGGTCCCGCAGCTCGGCCACGGTGGGGGCGGCCACCGCCTCGTTCTCGGCGATGACGTACACGGGCAGGCCCCGCACGCCGCGGGCGGCGTTGTGCTCGATCCGCTCCACCCAGTCGGGGCGGGCCCGGTTGACGATGACCGCGAAGATGTCGCACCGCACCTGGTTCAGCTCGGCGCGGGTGACCTCGATGGCGTTCAGCACGTCCTCGGGGCTCTCGGACTCGTCGGCGCCGATCACCGCCAGGACGGAGGCGCCCAGGTTGTTGGCCATCCGGGCGTTCATGTCGAACTCGGCGGTGGCCGCGTTGTGCGCCAGGAGGTCGGTGCCGTCCACCACGACCACGTCGCAGTGCCGGGCCATCTCGCCGTAGACCGTCACGGCCATCGCGTCCAGCTCGTCGTGGTCCCCCGCGGCGAGCAGCTCGCGGGTGCGGGCCAGGGAGATGCCGCCGCGGCAACGCTCGTCCGGGAGGTCGAAGTTGCGCTTCATCAGCTGCACCATCGGGTCCTCCGCCGGCGTCTCCCCGAGGTGGACGGGCCGGAAGTAGCCCAGGCGGTCCGTCTTGCGGAACAGCGAGTCGGCCAGGCCGAGGGCCACGAGCGACTTGCCGGACTGCGGCGTCATGGCGCTGACGTAGATGCCTTGGGTCATGGTGGCGGGGTCCTCCGACGGTCGGGCTGGGTCCGTGCCCAGTGTAGGGCCCGCCCCCCGGAGAACCCGGCGCGGGAATCGCGCCGGTGGTCGCACCGTTGCCCCGGCCGGGGCCGTCCGTCCGGCCGGGGCCGCTCAGGCCGGGGATCAGGCCAGGGAGAGGAACATCTTCTCCAGCTCGGCCTTGTCCAGGCTCGGGTCCTCCTGGCGCAGGCACTGGTCCAGGCCCGTGGCGATGATGCTGAAGCCGGCCTTGTCGAGGGCGCGGGAGACCGCGGACAGCTGCGTCACCACGTCCTTGCAGTCGCGGCTCTCCTCGAGCATGCGGATGACGGCGCCGAGCTGGCCCTGGGCCCGCTTGAGGCGGTTGATGGTGGGGGTGAGGTCCTGGGGATCGAGTTGCACGGGGCGCTCCTGGGTGTGGTGGTGGGCTTCCACCATTGTATACCCCCTGGGGGATCTTGCATACCCAGGGGGGTATGGTGCATCATGGAGTCACACCCACCGCCACCTCCGGAAGGAACTGCCGCATGACCTCGAAAGTCGCCCCCGCCGAACTGAAGTCCTGGATCGACTCCGGCGAGGAGGTCGCCGTCCTCGACGTGCGCTCCGCCGCCGAGTTCGCCGCCGAGCACATCGACGGCGCCTACAACGTCCCCGTCGACCTCGTGGCCGACCACGCCAAGGACATCGCCGAGGCCCTCGGCGGCAAGGTCGCCCTGATCTGCCGCTCGGGCGCCCGTGCCTCCCGCGCCCAGGAGATCCTCTCCTCGGTCGGCACCGAGAACGCCTACGTCGTCGACGGCACCGTCGACGACTTCGAGAAGGCCGGCGGCGCGGTCGTCCGCGGCGCCTCGACCTGGGCGATGGACCGCCAGGTCCGCATGGTCGCCGGCTCGCTCGTGCTGGCGAGCGTCGTGGGCGGGCAGCTCGTCTCGCCGAAGCTGCGCGCCGTCGCCGCGGGCGTCGGCGGAGGCCTCGCGTACTCCGCGCTGTCCAACACCTGCGCCATGGCCAACGTGCTCTCGAAGATGCCCTGGAACCAGGGCGCCAAGGATCCCTCCAAGGACGCCGTGCTGGAGCAGCTCGCCGCCCAGTGAGCCGCCGGGATCGATCCGTCGCCGAGCCACGGGCCGCCCGGCCCTGCGACCGGCCCCGCCGCCACGCCGTCCGCGTGGCGGCGGGGCCGTCGTCGTCCCCGGGGTTCACCCGGACGCCGCCGGGTGGGAGGATGGGGGCATGCTGGTTGCCTTCTCCGTCTCCCCGTCCGGTGGCGAGAACCCGAGCGGTTCCGTCCACGACGCCGTTGCCGCCGCCGTCCGCGTGGTCCGCGAGTCCGGCCTGCCGCACGAGACCGACGCCATGTTCACCACGATCGAGGGCGAGTGGGACGAGGTCATGGACGTCGTCAAGCGCGCCACCGAGGTGGTGGGCGACTACGGGCCCCGGGTCTCCCTGGTGCTCAAGGCCGACATCCGCCCCGGGCACACCGGTGAGCTGCAGGGCAAGGTCGAGCGCCTCGAGGCCGCGATCCAGCGGCAGGCCATAGAGTCCTGAGCACTGTCCCCGCGGCGGTCCCCCTGCGGGCCGCCGGGCCGTCCGACGCCGAGGCCTGGACCGCCCTGCACCTGCACTGCCTCGACGAGACCTACCGGCCGCTCTTCGGCGACGCCTTCGCCGACCGGCAGCAGGCCGCCGCCGGGCGCACCGCCGGCTACGACCGCGCCCTCCTCGCCGACCCGCACGTGCGCACCCTTCTCGCCTTCGACGACGACGGCACCGCGCTCGGGCTGGTCTCGGCCGGCCCGGCCCCTGCCGCGTGGGAGGGGCGCGCCGGGGTGCCCGCCCCGCTCGTCCCCCGACAGCTGTTCCAGCTCTACGTGCGCCGGGCCGCCCACGGCACGGGCCTCGGCGCCGCGCTGCTGGAGGCCGCGCTCGGCCCCGCGGACGCCTACCTGTGGATCATGGACGGCAACGCCCGCGCCGAGCGCTTCTACGTCAAGCACGGCTTCCGGGCCCTGGCCGAGTCCTTCCCCGCCGGCGGGCCCTGGGCCGGGCAGCACATGCACCGGATGCTGCGGAGGGAACCCGCGTGAGCCGGGCGTCCCGCCGCTCACGGGCCCTGCCGGCGCCCGCGGGGCCCACCGGCCCGGCGGCCGGGTCCTACGAGATCTCGACCGGCACCGCCGAACTGGTGCCGGACGCGTACGCCCCCGGCTCCTGGGTGCTGCACGTCAACGGCGTCCCCTCCTCCCACGTGGACCCGGAGCACCCCGAGCGGCTCGACTTCGAGTACATGCGCTGGATCGCCGCGCTCGTGCACGCCCACGTGGACGTCCACCTAGACCCGGAGCGGCTGCGGGTCCTGCACCTCGGCGGCGGTGCCTGCTCCCTGGCCCGGTACCTCGCCCACGCCCACCCCGCGGCGCGGCAGGTGGTGGTCGAGCTCGACGGCCGGCTCGCCGAGCTGGTCCGGGAGTGGTTCGACCTCCCGCGGGCCCCGCTGCTGCGGATCCGGGTGGGGGAGGCGCGGGCCGTCACGGAGTCGCTGAGCCCCGCCACCCGGGACGTGGTGGTCCGCGACGTCTTCGCCGGCGCCGTGACCCCCGAGCCGCTGACCACGGTCGAGTTCGCCCGGCACGTCCGGCGCGTCCTGGCCCCGGGCGGGCTGTACGTGCTCAACTGCGGCGACACCCGGGACCTCGCCGGGGCCCGCGCCGAGCTCGCCGCGCTGTCCGAGGTCTTCGAGCACGTCGCCGCCGTGGCGGACCCGGCGATGCTCAAGGGCCGCCGCTACGGCAACATCGTGCTCGCCGCCTCCGCCGCGCCGCTGCCGCTGGAGGGCTCGCCGGGAGCGGCCGCGCTGGGCCGGGAGCTGCTGGGCGGCGCGGTGCCCGCCCAGTACAAGGACCAGGCGTGGGTGCGCTCGTTCACGGGCGGCACCCCGCCGCGCCGGGACCCCTGAGCACCGCGCGCACCCTGCGCGCGGTCCGGCGCGCCCCGTGCTCCCGGGGCGGCGCCGGCGGGCGGGCGCCCCGTCCGCTGCCCGCTCGCGGCGGGGCGCCGGCCCTACGGCCGGCCGCGCAGGGGCGCGAGCGCCTCGGCCCAGGCGACGACCTGGTCGAAGACGGTCTGCAGCGCGCCGGCGGCGTCCTCGGTGGGCGTGAAGGCGAAGTCGTCGTCGAACTCGGAGCCGAACGGCAGGAAGACCTGGGCACGGACGTCGGCCATCTGCAGCTCGGCCGCGATCAGCCGCCAGGCCTCCACGGCGCGGGTGCCGCCGGCGCTGCCGTAGCTGACGAAGCCGATCGACTTGTTGTTCCACTCCGCGTACAGGTAGTCCACGGCGTTCTTCAGCGCCGCCGGGACGGAGTGGTTGTACTCCGGGGTGACGAAGACGAACCCGTCGTAGGAGGCGATCTTCTCCGCCCAGGCCCTGGTGTGCTCCTTCGAGTACTGCCCCGTGGCCGGGGGCATCGGTTCGTCGAGCAGCGGCAGGTGCTGGTCGGCGATGTCGACCAGGTCGAACTGCGCGTCGGTGCGGTCCTGGGCGTGCTCGTGCACCCAGTCGGCGACGGTCCTCGCGTTGCGGTTGGGGCGGGTGCTTCCGGCGATGACGGCGATACGGGTCACAGGGCGACTCCTTCGGCCTCGGCTGCTGGTGCGATCGGGGCGCGCACAGTGCGGCGCACCTCGCTCCTCAGCGTAGTGACCGGGCGCGGGAAGGGAAGACCGGTGCCGCCGGGTTCCGGCACCGCGTAGGCTCGGCGGCACGCCGGTCCGCTCCGGGCCGGGGCCGCAGCGAGGAGATGCGAGGCAGCACCATGGCGACCACCCCGGACCTGATCGTGTTCGACGTCAACGAGACCCTCTCCGACCTGGCTCCGCTGGGTCAGGCCTTCGAGCAGGAAGGAGTGGCGGCGGGCCTGTCACGGACGTGGTTCGCCGGCATCCTGCGCGACGGCTTCGCCGTGACGGCCGCCGGCGGGAACACCGGCTTCACCGAGATCGCCCAGGACAGCCTGCACCGGCTGCTGAGCGAGCACGGGGTCACCGCACCGGGTGAGTCCGTGGAGCGGATCATGGGCACCTTCAAGAGCCTGGACGTGCACCCCGACGTGGTGGCCGGGGTCAAGGCCCTGCACCAGGTCGCCGAGCTGATCACCCTCACCAACGGGGCCGCCCAGGTCGCCGAGACGCTGCTGAGCAGTGCCGGGGTCCGGGAGCACTTCTCCGAGCTGCTCAGCGTCGAGGACGCCCCGGCGTGGAAGCCGGCCCGGTCCGCCTACGACTACGCCGCCACCCGTCGCGGCACGGACCCGCAGGACATGCTGCTGATCGCGGTGCACCCCTGGGACATCCACGGCGCCCACGAGGCCGGGCTGCGCACCGCCTGGATCAACCGGACGGGCGCCGAGTACCCCGGGTACTTCGCGCGCCCGGACCTGGAGGCCCCCGATCTGCCGGCGCTGGCCGAGCAGCTCGCGCGCTCGCGCGGCTGAACCCGGGGGAGGCCGACCGCTTCGAGAGGACGGGACCATGGCGATCGACGTGGACGCGGCGCGGCAGGACACCCGGGGGACGGCGCACGTCACCCACCTGGACAGCGCAGGCAGTTCCCTGATGCCCCGGTCCGTGGCGGACACCGTGGTCGCCCACCTGCGCCGCGAGGAGCTGGTCGGCGGGTACGCGGCCGCCGCCGAGGCCGCGGAGCGCCTGGAGGCGGTCTACTCGTCGCTGGCCCGGCTGATCGGGTCCTCGCCCGGGGAGATCGCCGTGCTGGAGAGCGGGTCCACCGCGTGGGCCGCCGCCGTGTCCCGCCTCCGGCCGGCCGCCCCGCGCGTCCTGCTCGGACGCTCGGAGTACTGGCACAACGTCCTGGTCCTGCGGCGGCTGGCCCGCCGGGACGGCCTGGAGCTGGTGGTGCTCGACGACGACGCGCACGGCCAGGTGGACGTGGCGCACCTGCGGCGCGAGCTGGACCGGGGCGACGTCGGGATGGTGGCCCTCACCCACGTGCCCATGGGCGGGGCGCAGGTCCAGCCGGCGGCCGAGGTGGGCCGGGCCTGCCGCGCGGCCGGGGTGCCGTTCGTCCTGGACGCCTGCCAGTCGGCCGGGCAGCTGCCGCTGGACGTGCAGGAGCTCGGCTGCGACGTCCTGGTCGGCACGGGCCGGAAGTTCCTGCGGGGACCGCGGGGCACGGCCTTCGTCCACGTCCGCCGGGAGCTGCTGGACCGGCTGGAGCCCGAGCTGCTGGACCGACGGTCCTCGGTGCCCGGCGCCGGCGAGGTCCGGGCCCGGCTGCTGGAGAGCTGGGAGACCGGCGTGGCCGCCCGGCTGGGACTGGGCCGGGCCGTGGACCACGCCCTGGAGGTCGGGCCGGAGCCGATCCGGGACCGCGTCCGCGCGCTGGCGGAGTTCCTGCGCGCCCGGCTGGCCGCGGTCCCGACGGTGCAGGTGCACGACCGGGGCCTCGTCCGGTGCGGGATCGTGACGTTCTCCGTGCGGGACCGGCCGCCCGACCGGGTGCAGGCCCACCTGGCCGGGCAGCGGATCACCGTCTCCACCGCCCCGCTCCCACCGTCGGCGGCGGAGCACGTCCTGGACCCGGGCCCCGAGCAGCAGACCGTGGCGGTGCGGGCCTCCGTGCACTACTACAACACCGAGGAGGAGCTCGACCGGCTGGCTGCCGCACTGTCCTGAGCGGCACCGTCCTGGGCGGAGGCGTGCCCGGTCCGGGCGGAGGCGATGGGGCCCACGTGCACGTGCTCCCGGGTGGCCGTGAGCACGGACCCGTCCGGGACGCAGTGCCACCCGGGCCCGTCGTCGGAGGGCTCGCTGGCCACCACGGTCCCGGAGCCGTCCCGGCGCCAGCACAGGGTGTCCCCGGCCGCCGTGGCGGCGATCGTGGTGCCGTCGGTGAGCAGGAGGTTGAACCGGCCCGTGGTCCGCGCCGAGACGTCCTGGACCACGGCGGCCAGTGCCTCCGGTGCCGAGGACCCGGCGGCGAGCCGCTCCTGGACCAGGGCCCAGAGCAGGGCGGAGTCGACGCGCGCCTCGAGGCCCAGCAGGCGGACCGGGGGCAGGGAGGCGGCCAGCGTCTCCACGGACCGCGGCCAGCCGTCGACCCGCCCGTTGTGGCTGAACAGCCACCGGCCGTCCGTGTAGGGGGCGGCCGCGGCCTCGTCGGGGGTGGTGCCCGGCGTGGCCGAGCGCACGGCGGCCAGCACCGCCGTGCTGGTGGTCACCCGGGCCACGTCGGCGAAGGAGGAGTCCGCCCACATCGGCACCGCCCTGCGGTACCGGGCCGGCACGGCATGACCGGGGGCGTACCACCCGGCGCCGAACCCGTCGGCGTTCATGAGGCCGTTGCGCTGGTGCCGCGGCGCCCAGGACTGGGTGAGCAGCCCGTGCTCGGGGGCCAGGAGGAGATCCGCCAGGGACGTCGGCGGGCCGAGGAAGGCCAGGTGGCGGCACACCCGGCTACCGCCCCTCGGCCGCGGCGTCGCGCACGGTGCGGAAGCCGGTGAAGATCTGCCGCCGGACGGGGTAGTCCCAGTTCCGGAACGTGCCGCGGCAGGCCGCCGGGTCCGTGGCCCAGGACCCGCCGCGCAGCACCTTCTGCTCGGGCCCGAAGAACACCGCGCTGTACTCCCGGTACGGGAACGCGCGGAACCCCGGGTACGGCAGGAAGTCGCTCGAGGTCCACTCCCACACGTCCCCGATGAGCTGGTGCACGCCCAGCGGCGAGGCGCCGGCGGGGCAGGAGCCCACCGGCGCCGGGCGCAGGGCCGTCCCGCCGAGGTTGGCGTGGCGGGACGTCGGCTCCTCGTCCCCCCACGGGTAGCGCCGGGACCGGCCGGTGGCCGGGTCCCAGCGGGCGGCCTTCTCCCACTCCGCCTCCGTGGGCAGCCGGCGTCCGGCCCACCGGGCGTACGCCTCGGCCTCCCAGTAGGACACGTGCTGCACCGGTTCGTCGCCGGGCACGGGTTCGACGACGCCGAAGCGCCGCCGCCACCACTGCCCGGCCTCGCGCCGCCAGAACCCCGGGGCGCTGATCCCCGTCCGCTGCCGGTGCGCCCAGCCCGCGGGGCTCCACAGGTCCTCCCGGTCGTAGCCGCCGTCCGCCACGAAGCCCGCGAGGTCCGCGTTGCTGACGAGCTGCGTGTCGATCCAGAAGCCGGGCACGTGGACCTCGTGGGCGGGGCGTTCGTTGTCGAGGGCCCACGGGTCCACGGAGGTCCCCATGGTGAAGGAGCCCGCGGGCACGTGCACCTCCCGCGGCAGGCCCGTGCCCCGGGGGGCGCGCACGGCGGGATCCAGCGGCTCCGCGTGCAGCACCGGCTCCCCGGTGCGCAGCTGGTGGGTCGCGAGCATGGTCTCGGCGTGCTGCTGCTCGTGCTGGACGATCATCGTGAAGGCGAAGCCGGACTCCAGCAGGGGCGAGCCCGCCAGCGGCACGCGGTCGAGGATGTCGAGGGCCTTGGCCCGGACCTCTCCGATGTAGGCGCGGGACTCCGCCGGGTCGAGCAGCGGCAACGACGGGCGGGAGCTGCGGGAGTGCTCGAAGGCGTCGTAGAGGGAGTCGATCTCCGGGCGCAGGGGCTCCAGACCGCCCACGTCCCGGACCAGCCACAGCTCCTCCTGGCTGCCGACGTGCGCCAGGTCCCACACCAGCGGCGACATCAGCGGGGAGTGCTGGGCGAGCAGCTCGGCGTCGTCGCACGCGGTGAGCGCGTGCACACGGCGGCGCGACCGCTCCAGTTCGCCGGCGATGCGCTCCTTCAGCGCCGCGGGGGTCCCTGCGGCGTCCGTGCGCGGATCGGTGTGGTTCATGCGGCGTGCTCCTCGTCCTCGGGGGTGTCGTCCAGCAGGTCTCCGGTGCCGGGCCGGCGCGCCGGCCGCTCGTCGGCGGGGCACCGGGCCGGCGCCCGGTGTCAGCCGGTGAGATGCTCGGCGATGGCGTCGGCGACCTGCCGGGGCGAGTCCTCCGTGGGGAGGTGCTTGCCCGCGACCTCCACGAGGTCGGCGCCGGGGATCTCCTCGACGTAGCGCCGGGCGAAGCCGAGCTTCTGGAACTCGTCGTCGCGGCCCCACACCAGGCGCGTGGGCAGGGCCTTCCGCTGGAGCGCGGGCACGATGTCGAGGGTCCAGCGGGGGTCGGCGGCGGCCGCCATCGCCGTCCACGACCGGGCCCTGGCCGGTTCGTGCCAGGGGGAGAGGTAGTCGGCCAGCTCGTCGTCGCTCAGCTCCCGCACGGTGCTGCGGCGGGTGGAGGCGGCGCGGGCCTCGAGCAGGTCCTCGACGGTGGTGGCGGCCCTGACCTCGGGATCGCGGAAGCGTTCGACCGCCGGGACCGGCCAGGAGTCGAACATCACCGAGTTCATCAGCACCATCCGCTGCACGCGGTCGGTCGTGGCGGCCAGGTGCTGGGCGATGCCGCCGCCGATGTCGTGACCGGCCAGGTCGAAGCCGTCCACGCCCAGCGCGTCCGCGGCGTCCAGCACCGTCCGGGCCAGCGCCGGGACGGTCGCGTGCTCGGGATCGAGCTCACCGGCGCTGGCACCGAACCCCGGCAGGTCCAGGGCGATGCACCGGCGGATCCGCCCCAGGTCCGGCAGCACCGGTTGCCAGACCCGGCTCCAGAAGGTGCCGTGCAGCAGCACGAGGGGACGGGCCCGGTCGTCTCCCGCCGTCAGGTACGACAGCTCGGTGCCGTCGACGTCGACCTGTCGGCGCTCCAGGGGGTGCTCCACGGGGGTTCCTCTCGTCGTCGGGCCGGGGACGGGCGTCCTCCTCCGATCCTCCCGCTAGGCGTCGAGCTCGTCCAGGGCGGCCTGGTAGGCCTCGTGGTAGGTGGGGAACTGGGCGACCTGGTCCCGCAGCACGTCCAGCGGCAGCTGCGTGCGGACGGCCAGTGCGGCCTGGTGGATCCACTCGCCGGCCATCGGCCCGACCGCCCACGCCCCGATCAGCACGCCCCGGTCGGCGTCGGCCAGCAGGCCGAGGTGTCCGCGGGGGTCCCGCTCGTAGGTCCAGGGGCGGGCGAGGGACCGGGCCAGGTCCAGCTCGACGGCCGCGGTGCGGATCCCGCGCCGCTCCGCCTGCTCGGCGGTCAGCCCGGCGGCGGCGATCTCCGGGTCGGCGAACACCACCCGCGGGATCCCCTCGTAGGTCGCGGGGCGGGGCCGGCCGAGGACGGCGTCGGCGGCGATCCGCCCCTGGTACTTGGCCACGTGGGTGAAGGGCATGACGCCGGTGACGTCACCGATCGCCCACAGGTTCTCCGCCGCGCGGCAGTGCTCGTCGACGAGCACCTCGCCGTGCTCGCCCAGCTGCGCCTCGGCGTCCTCGCAGCCGAGGTCCCGGGTGCGGGGCCTGCGGCCGGTCCCGAAGACGACGACGTCGGCGGCGGCCTCGGTCCCGTCGTCGAGGGTCAGGACGCTGTCCTCGCCCACGCGCCGGGCGCCGGTGGCCGAGGCCCGCAGCCGGACGTCCACGCCGGCCTCGGCCAGGCAGCTGTGCAGGAGCTCTCCCACCCGGGGTTCCTCCCGGTCCAGCAGCCGGGGGCCGCGGTGGACGAGGGTGACCTCGACCCCGTAGCCGGCCAGGAACGTGGCGGTCTCCACCCCGACCGCCCCGCCGCCGACGATCACCGCGCGCCCCGGCAGCTCGCGGACGGTGTAGGCCTCCCGGTTCGTCCACGCGGTGATCTCCTCGATGCCCTCGATCGGGGGGACGACGGCCTGGGAGCCGGTGGCGACGACGATGTGCTCGGCGGTGATCTCCCGCTCGCCCACCCGGATCCGGCCCGGACCGGTGATCCGTGCTGCTCCGCGGATCACGGTGGCGCCCTGCTCGGCGTAGCTCTCGGCCTGGGCGGAGTCGTCCAGGTGCCGGGCCATGACGTCGCGGTACTCGCGGGCCCCGGCCCAGTCCGGCTCCGGACCGGACATCCCGGGGGTCCGCCGCACCTCGGTGCGGGTCTCCACGGGCCGCAGGACCGTCTTGGACGGGATGCACGCCCAGTAGGCGCACTCCCCGCCGATGAGCTCCCGCTCGAGGACCGCGACCTTCTGCCCGGCCGCGATGAGCCGGCCGGCCGCGACCTCACCGCCGGGGCCCATGCCCAGCACGGCCACGTCGAAGTGCTCGCTCATGTCTGTACCTCTGCTTCCTGCCCGGATCCCTGCCCGGGCTCCGCGCTGGGATTCCTGGATCGAACTCCTGGGGCCCGAGGGATGCGCGCCGTGGGAGCGCCGTGCCGGCAGGCCCGACCCCAGTGTGCACCTTCCCCCGCGGAGGTCCAGGGGAAGGCGGAGGGGAAGGTCGCGGGAAGGCTGTGGGGAAGGCCGGTGGGAAAGCCGGGGGAGCGGACGGCCGGGCGGGACCGGCCCCGGTCCCGGGAGCGCCCATATACTGGCCGCGCGGCAGAGGGAGGATCCCCACGGCCGGCTCGCCACCCGACCACCGACCGCCAGGAGAACGACCATGACCGCAGCTTCCCCCTCCCGCGCCCGCCGTGCCGCCGGACCCGTGCTGGGCGCCGCCCTGCTCCTGGGCCTCACCGCCTGCGGAGGCGGCGGCGACCCCCTCGCCGGGGGCGAGGGCTCCGAGGACGGCGCCACCGGGACCGTGACCGTGGGCTCGGCGGACTTCCCGGAGAACGAGATCCTGGCCCACCTCTACGCCGGGGCGCTGGAGTCCGCCGGGGTCGACACCGAGACGAACCTCGGCATCGGCTCCCGCGAGGCCTACGTCGGCGCGGTCCGGGACGGGGCCGTGGACGTGATCCCCGACTACTCCGGCAACCTGCTGCTCTTCGCGGACCCGGAGGCCACCGCGAGCTCCGCCGAGGAGATCATGGACGCCCTGCCGGACGCTCTTCCCGAGGGGCTCACCGTGCTGGAGCCGGCCGAGGCGCAGAACAAGGACACCCTGGTGGTCACCCCGGAGACCGCCGAGCAGTACGGGCTGACGAGCATCGCCGACCTGGCGGCGGTCTGCGACCAGCTGGTGCTCGCGGCCACCCCCGAGTTCGCCGAGCGGGCCTACGGCCTCGACGGCCTCGAGCAGAACTACGGGTGCGTGCCGAAGTCCTTCGAGCCGATCAACGACGGCGGCGGCCCCCTGACCCTCCAGGCGCTGCTCGACGGCAACGCGGACGTCGCCGACATCTTCAGCACCACCCCCTCGATCGTGGAGAACGACCTCGTGGTGCTGGAGGACCCGGAGAACAACTTCATCGCCCAGCAGGTGGTGCCCCTGACGGCCGAGGACCGGCTGCCCCAGGAGGCGGTGGACGCCCTCAACGAGCTGTCCGGCAAGCTCAGCACGGAGGACCTCATCGAGCTCAACCGCAAGGTCAGCGGCCAGGACCAGGTCAACCCGGCCGAGGCGGCCGAGGAGTGGCTCTCCGCCAACGGGTACTGAGATCGGGCCCACAGTCCGATCGGGCCCACGCACGGAGCAGGCCCGCGGACACCGACCCGGGCCCACGACCCCGGGACCCCGCGCCGGATCGGGGCCGGAACGAGGACGGAGAGGAAGCCAGCGTGAGCGAGCACGGAAAGGAAGCAACGATGCAGCAGATGAAGGAACGACTCGGCGTGTCCGCGGTGTGGGAGATGCTCCGGGAGAGCGCGGCGTCACCGCAGGAGCCCAGCCTCGAGGGCCTGATGCGGGCCGTCGTCGCGGAGTGCGACTCGTTCGAGCAGAGCCTGTCCGGGCTCATGGCCCACCGGATCGCCGACGAGCACGTGACCCGCGAGGACCTCGTGGTGCTGTTCACGGAGGCGCTCGCCGCGGAGCCGGCCATCGCGGAGAGCGCGGCCGTGGACCTGCTGGCCAGCGTGGCCCGCAATCCCGCGTACCCCAGCGTGCTGGTCCCCTACCTCTTCGCCAAGGGGTTCCTCGGGCTGCAGGTGCACCGGGTGGCGCACCACCTCTGGCACCGGCAGCGCCCGCTGGCGGCCATGTTCCTGCAGAGCAGGGTCTCGGAGGTCTTCTCGATGGACATCCACCCCGGCGCCGCCATCGGGTCGGGGGTCTTCATCGACCACGCGACCGGGGTGGTCATCGGCGAGACCGCGGTGGTCGGCGACGACGTCTCGATCCTGCAGAACGTGACGCTCGGGGGCACGGGCAAGCAGACCGGGGACCGCCACCCCAAGATCGGCTCGGGGGTGCTCCTGTCCGCCGGGGCCAAGGTGCTCGGCAACGTGGCCGTCGGCGACGGGGCGAAGGTCGGCGCGGGCAGCGTGGTGCTCGCCCCCGTCCCGGCGGGGACCACGGCGGTGGGGGTGCCCGCCCGTGTCGTCCGGTGCCGGGCCGGTGAACCGCCCGCCGAGTCGATGGACCAGTCCCTCGACTACGAGATCTGACGGCTGCATGAGCCGGGGCCGGGGCGCCCGGCGGGGTCAGCGGGCGGCGCGAGCCTGCTCGACCGAGGCCACGAACTCCCGGGCCAGCGCCACCAGCTCCTCGGTCCGCTCGATCTGGGGCATGTGGCCGGTCTCCGGGAAGACGTGCAGCCGGGCCTCCGGCAGGGCCGCGGCCGCAGCCTCGGCGTGGTGGGCGGGCAGCACGGCGTCCGAGTCGCCCCACACCACGAGCACGGGCAGGCCCGACGCCCGCACCCGATCCAGGAGGGCCCGCCGCCACCCCGGCAGCACTCCGACCACCGGCAGGCCGATGCTGCGGTAGGTGCCCAGGAACGTGGCCCGGAAGTCCGGCTGGGAGCCCACCAGCGCCGCGTGCCGGAGCAGCTCCGGGGTGGCCAGGGCGGGGTCGAAGAAGCAGCTCTGGTTCGAGCGCACCGCGGCGGCCCGCGCGAGCGGGCGGAAGCGGCGGCCCACCACCGGCAGCCGCGACAGGGCGGCCCACACCATGGGCAGGGCGGAGACGTTGGCCTCCCGGCCGAACCCGGCGCTGTTGGCGAGCAGCAGCCCCGCGACCCGCCCGGGGTGCTCGGCGGCCACGGTCATGGCCACGGCGCCGCCCAGGGAGTTGCCCATGAGGTGCACCGGCCGGTCCTCGCCGAGCGCGTCGAGCACGCCGACCACGGCGCGGGCGAACGTCCCGAGCCCCGGCTTCTCCGGGCCGGCGGGGGTGAGCCCGAAGCCGGGCAGGTCCATGCTGAGCACGCGGTGGTCCCGCGCCAGCAGCTCGTGGGCGGCCGCCCAGTCCTCCAGGCTGCGGCCGATGCCGTGCAGCAGCACGACCGGCGGGGCCTCCGCCGCGCCGGAGCGGCGGAGGCGCACGGGGCGTCCGGCGACCTGCACCGTCGTCGTCGTGGTGTGCGGCGCCCCGGCCGGGACGTCCCCGGCGGGGGCGTCCGCGGGAGCGGCGTCCGCCGCCGGGCGCGGGGTGTGCCGGCCGGTCATGCGCGGGCCTCCTGGGGGCGGGCACCGCGGCGGGCCGCGGTGCGGGGGACGAGGTCGAGGGTCCGGGACAGCGGGGTGCGCAGCGTGGTCGCGGAGTCCAGCAGGTAGTTCTGCCGCACCCGCCACGGGTGCCGGTCGCCCTGGCGCGGGAACGCGTCGATCGCGCGCCGGACGTAGCCGGAGCTGAGGTCGAGCAGCGGGTGCTCGGCCATCTCCCGGCGCGCGCGGGGCACCACGGCCCCGGCGTCGTGGCGCCGCAGGTGCCGCAGCACCTTGCACACCAGGCGGTGGGTGAGGTCGGCGCGCAGGGTCCAGGACGCGTTGGTGTAGCCGATGCACAGCGCGAAGTTCGGCACGCCGGTGAGCATCGCCCCGTTCCACACGAACTGCTCGGACAGCTCCACCGGCGTCCCGTCCACGGCCAGGACGATCCCGCCGAAGGGAAGCAGCCGCAGACCCGTGGCGGTGACCACGAGGTCGGCCTCGAGCACCCGGCCGCCGCTCAGCCGGACGCCCTCCGGCACGAACGTGTCGATCGTGTCCGTGACGACCTCCGCCCGCCCCTTCCGCAGGGCCTTGAACAGGTCCGCGTCGGGCACCGCGCACAGCCGCTGGTCCCAGGGGTCGTAGGACGGGGTGAAGTGCTCGGCCACGAGCTCCTCCGAGCCGAGCATCCGTGCGGCCCGGGACGTGAAGAACTGCCGGGCCGCGGCCGGGCGGCGGCGGCAGAACTGGTACACGGCCGTGCTGAACAGGATGTTCTTGGCCCGGACTGCCCGGTGGGCGAGTCCCGCGGGCAGGACCCGGCGCAGCGCGTCGGCCCGCCGGTCGCGCCCGGGCACGGCGCTGATCCACGTGGGGGAGCGCTGCAGCATCGTGACGCCCGCGGCCTCGGCGGCCATGGCCGGCACCAGGGTCACCGCGGTGGCGCCGCTGCCGACCACCAGCACGCGCCGGCCCGTCCAGTCCAGGTCCTCGGGCCAGAACTGGGGGTGCACCACCCGGCCCCGGAAGTCCTCCAGGCCCGGCAGCACGGGGTCGTGGCCGCGGTCGTAGTCGTAGTAGCCGGCGCACGAGTACAGGAACGAGCACGTCATGGTGCGCTCGTGCACGGCCCCGTCCTCGTCGCGGACCTCGAGGCCGAGGGTCCAGCGCTGCTCGGCCCCGGACCAGTCGGCGGAGACCACCCTGGTGCGCAGACGCAGGATCCGGTCGATGCCGAACTCCTGCGCCGTCTCGTGGATGTACGCGAGGATCGACGGTCCGTCGGCGATGGACTGCGGGTCCCGCCACGGCTTGAAGGAGTAGCCGAGGGTGAACATGTCGGAGTCGGAGCGCACGCCCGGGTAGCGGAACAGGTCCCAGGTCCCGCCCAGGTCGTCCCGCGCCTCCAGCACCGCGCAGGACAGCTCGGGGCACTCGGTCTGCAGGCGGTAGGCGGCGCCGATGCCGGACAGGCCGGCCCCGACGACGACGACGTCCCGGTGGTCGGTCCCGCCGGAACGGTCACCGGGGGAGTCGCCGGAGCGGTCACCGGGGAAGTTCCCGCGGGAGCTCCCCCGGGAGTTCTCGGGGGAGTCGCCGGAGGCGTCGCGGAGGGGCTCGGCGGGGATGGCGCCGGGGATCCCTCCGGCCGTGGAAGGTGCTGGCATGGTTCCAGGATCACCCGGCGCCCTGGGGGAAGACTTGACGCTGGGCGACAGATGCTTGACCCTGGGCGACATGACGGTCATCCGGTCCGCGGGTCTGCGCGGCTTCCGCGCCGCGGTCGCGGAGCTCGGCGGCAGCGCCGAGGCCCTGGCCGACGCCGCCGGCCTGCCCCGCGCCGCCCTGGACACCGACGACCTCCTGGTGCCGGAGCGGGCCGTGGGGCGGGTGCTCGAGACCGCCGCCCGGGAGCTGGGCTGTCCCGACCTGGGGCTGCGGGTCGCCGCCCGGCAGGACCCGGGCGTGCTCGGCCCGCTCGCGCTCGCCGCCCGCCACTCGGAGACGGTCCGCGACGCCCTCGAGTGCACCTCCCGCTACCTGTTCGTCCACGCCCCGTCCCTCGAGCTGGCGCTGGTGCAGGACCCCTACGGCGCCCGCGGGGTGACGGCGGTGCGCTACGGCGGGTCCGCCGCGTCCGCCCGGGACCCCGGGCGGGGCAGCCCCCAGGGCGCCGACCTCGGCCTGGGCCTGCTGCACCGGGCCCTGACCTCCCTGGTGGGAGGCCGCTACGGGCTGCGCACGGTCGAGCTGGCCCACCGGCCGGCGGCGCCGCTGCGGGCCTACGAGGAGTTCTTCGGGGCGCCCGTGCGCACCGGCCGCCCCGAGGTCCTCCTGCGCCTGCCCACGAGCACGCTCGCCCGGCCGCTGCACGGGGACGCCGGGGTGCGGCAGGTGGCGCTCGCCTTCCTCGACACCCAGCTCCCCGGGGCCGGCTCCGCGTGGGCGCCCCGGGTCCGCGGCGTGCTGGTGCAGCTGCTCGGCACCGCGGCCCCGGAGATCGAGGCCGTGGCCCGGGTGCTGGACCTGCACCCCCGCACCCTGCAGCGCCGGCTCGCCGAGGAGGGCACCACCTTCGGCGCCGTGCTCGACGAGACCCGGCGCAGCGCCGCCCTGCGCTGGCTCACCAGCACCGACGTCCCCCTCGGCCAGATCGCCGGGCTGGTCGGGCTCTCGGAGTCCTCGGCCCTCACCCGGTGCGCCCGCCGCTGGTGGGGCGCCCCGCCGCGGGACGTCCGCCGCCGGGGCGTCCGGGCCGCCTGACGGTGTCGCAGGACGTCAACTTCCTGTCGCGGAGGGTCAAGCGGCGGCGCGGATCCGCCCCCACACTGGACAGCGGGCCCCGCGCCCGCCCCGCGCCACGACCCCGTCCCGGCCCCCGCCACGACCCCAGGAGCAGCCCGTGTCCCCGTCCGCACCCTTCCGTTTCCCCGGCGCCACCGCGGTGCTCACCGGCGCCGCCTCCGGCATCGGCGAGCAGCTCGCCCACGGCCTCGCCGCCCGCGGCACCCACCTGGTGCTCCTCGACCGGGACGCGGCGGGACTCGAGCGAGTCGCCGGGGCGGTCCGCGCCGGGCACCCGGACCTGCCGGTGCGCACGGTCCTCGCCGACCTGGCCGAGCTGTCCGCGCTGCCGGGCGTGGCCGGGCGGATCCGCGCCGAGCACCCGCGGATCGACCTGCTGGTCAACAACGCGGGGGTGGGCCTGGGCGGGACCTTCGAGCAGGTCTCCGCCGAGGAGTTCGACTGGCTCATGGACATCAACTTCCGGGCGCCCGTGGTGCTCACCCGCGAGCTGCTGCCCGCCCTGCTCGCCGCCCCCGGCAGCCACCTGGTCAACCTCTCCAGCCTGTTCGGCCTCATCGCCCCGCCCGGGCAGGTGGCGTACTCCGCGAGCAAGTACGCCCTGCGCGGGTTCAGCGAGGGCCTGCGCCACGAGCTGGCGGGCCGGGTGGGGGTCACCGTGGTCCACCCCGGCGGGGTCCGGACCCGGATCGCCGAGACCGCGCGCACCCCGGTCGGTGTGCCCGAGGAGCGGGCCCGGAAGGACCGCGAGGACTTCGCGGGGCTGCTGAGCTATCCGGCGGAGCGGGCGGCCGCCGACATCCTGGGGGCGGTGGAGCGGCGCCGCGGACGGTTGCTCGTGGCTCCCAGCGCCGTGCTGCCGGACCTCGTGGCGCGGCTCCTGCCGGGCTCCTACTGGCCGGTCCTGCGGCACGCGCCGCGGCTCCTGCAGCGCCTTCCCGGGCGGCGGCGCCGGGCCTAGGCTGGGCGCATGACCAGCACGCTGTCCGCCGTCGCCGTCGACTGCCGGGACCCCGAGACCCTCGCCCGCTTCTGGTGCGCCGCCCTGGGCTACGTCGTCCACGGCGAGGCCGAGGGCTACGTGGGGATCGTGCCCGCGGAGGGCCGCGGCCCGCACCTCGACTTCGTGCTCGTCCCCGAGCCCCGGACGGTCAAGAACCGGCTGCACCTCGACCTGCGCGCGGTGGACACCGACCAGGACGCGGAGGTCGCGCGGCTGGAGTCCCTCGGCGCCCGCCGCGTGGACGTGGGGCAGGGCCCCGAGGTGACCTGGGTGGTGCTGGCCGATCCGGAGGGCAACGAGTTCTGCGTGCTCGCCGATGCCGAGGACGCCTGACCCGGCGGGCTCAGGCGACCACTCCGTCCACGTAGTACCACCGGCCGTCCTCGCGCCGGAACCGGGAGCTCTCCCGCTGGGTCCCCCGGGCGCCGCCCGCGCCGCGCCAGTGGGCGGTGAAGTCCACCCGGCCCTCGTCGTCGAAGGGGCCGCCGCCCGTGGTCCCGTGGACGTCCAGCCGGGTCCAGCGCAGCGCGGGGTCCAGGCCCACCGCGTCCGGGCGCGTGGCAGGGTGCCACGTGGCCAGCAGATAGGGCTCGTCCCCGGCGGCGAAGGCGCTGAACCGCGAGCGCATGAGCAGCTCCGCCGTGGGCGCCGGGCGGCCGCCGTGGAAGCGGCCGCAGCACGCGCCGTAGGTCTCCCCGGTGCCGCAGGGGCAGCGGGCGTCGTCGTCGATCATGCCTCCGATCCTCTCACCGGCCCCGCTCCCGCTCCCGCTCCGGGGCGCGAGGTTGCGGACGACGGCCACCGGACGCGTTCCGGTGGCCGTCGTCCGCAACCTCGCGGAGGGAGGACTCGCGCAGGAGGAGTCGCGCAGGAGGAGTCGCGCAGGGGAGAGGGCGCTCAGGCCATCCAGCCCTCGACCACGCCCTTGCCGAAGAACACCACGAACGCCGCCGCCACGACGTACATCAGCGGGTGCACCTCTTGGCCCCGGCCCTGCACGAGCCGGATGAAGACATAGGAGACGAAGCCCGCGCCGATGCCGTCCGCGATCGAGTAGGTGAACGGCATGACGGCGAACGTCAGGAAGGACGGCACGGACAGGCCCCAGTCGTCCCACTCGATGCGCACGACCTGCTTGGCCATGAGGAAGCCCACCACGACCATGGCCGGGGCCACGGCCTCGAACGGCACCACGTTGACCAGCGGCGTGATGAACATGGCGAGCAGGAACAGCACGCCGGTGACCACGTTGGCCAGGCCGGTGCGCGCGCCGTCGGCGATGCCGGTGGAGGACTCCACGAAGATCTGGTTGGAGGACACCGAGCCCGCGCCGCCGGCGATCGCGCCCGCGGCGTCCACGAGCAGGATCTTGTCCACGTTCTGGATCTGACCGTTGCGGCCCACGAGCCCGGCCTGCTGGGAGAGCCCGACCATCGTGCCCATCGCGTCGAAGAAGATCGAGAGCAGGATGGTGAAGATCAGCAGCGCCGCGGCGAGCGCCCCGAGGCTCTGGAACGCCTCGAGCGGGGCGGCCGAGCCCACGAGGGAGAGGTCCGGCAGCGCCACGAAGGAGGTGGGGGCCGCGGGCACGACCAGCGACCAGCCGGTGGGGGCGTCCACCGAGGAGCCGGACGGGACGACTGCCTCGAGCACGTGGGCGAGGACCGTCGTGGCGACCACGGCGATCAGGATGGCGCCGCGGACGTTGCGGACGATCAGGGCCACGGTCAGCAGCAGGCCGACCACGAACGTCAGCATGGGCCAGCCGAGCAGCGTCCCGCCGTCGCCGAGCTGCACGGGCACGGTGGTGCCGGCGGCGTCCGGGATGCGGCGCACGAAGCCGGCGTTCACGAAGCCGATCAGGGCGATGAACAGCCCGATGCCCACCACGATGGCGGTCTTCAGAGAGGCCGGCACGGCGTTGAACACGGCGGTGCGGAAGCCCGTGAGGACCAGGACGAACATGATCAGGCCCGCCCACACCACCAGGCCCATCACCTGCGGCCACGTGAGCTCCGGGGTGGTCACGATCGTCACGGCGAGGAACGCGTTGACGCCCAGGCCGGTGGCGATCGCGAAGGGCGCGCGGGCCACGACGCCCATGAGGATGGTCAGCACCCCGGCGACGAGCGCCGTGACCGCGGCGACGCGCTCGCCGCCCAGGACGTTGCCGGCGCCGTCCGGTCCGTAGCCGAGGATCAGCGGGTTGAGCACCACGATGTAGCTCATCGCGATGAACGTCGCCACGCCGCCGCGGACCTCGCTCGTCACCGAGGAGCCGCGCTCGCTGATCTTGAAGAAGCGGTCCAGGCCGTTGCGCGGCGGGCCGGAGGGAGTCTCCGTGGAGACGGAAGCGGAGGATGCCATGGTGGTCCTTCAGGCACTCGACGGGAGGGAGCGGGACTCCACGAGGGGGCGCTCCCGGGCTGACGGCGGCACCGTTGCCACCGGGACGACACTACCTGCCCGCGTCCGGGCGCGTCCCGGCCGGAACGTGCCGCGGGACGGGACGCGGTCCCGCCGGAAGCCGGGGCGCGCACCCGGCGCAGGACGGGACGCGGACCCGCCGGAAGCCGGGGTGCGGTCCCGCCGGAAGCCGGGACGCGCACCCGGCGCCGGGCGACCCCGGCGCCGGTCCACCGTGGCTCCCGGGCGGGGACCGGGGCCACGCGCCGGGAACCGGCCGGGAGGCCCTGCTCCGTTGGAACACTGACCGGGCGGAGCCCGTTGACGTGGTCGTGGGCGCCGCACGAACCGCGGCGCACGCCGACACCGACCACCGACCAACCGAGCACCGCGGCCGGCCGGCGGCACCGCCGCACAGCACGGCCGCACGAAGGAGTGCACACCTCATGAGCCAGCCCTCACCGATCCCTCCCACCGCCTCCGGCAACTACCGGATCCTCCGCAGCGTGCCCACCTACGACGCGGCGCAGGAGATCGTCGACACGCTCTCCGACGCCGGGTTCCCCGTGGAGCACGTCCGGGTGGTGGGCACCGGCCTGCGCTCGGTCGAGCAGGTCACCGGGCGGATGACCAACGGGAAGGCCGCCCTCTACGGCATGGTCTCCGGCGCGTGGCTCGGCCTCTTCGTGGGTCTGCTCCTCGGCCTCTTCGCCGTGGGCGCCTGGCTGAGCGTGGTGCTGTGGGGCGTGGCCCTGGGCGCTGTCTGGGGCCTGGTCCTCGGCCTCGTGGGCCACGCGGCGACCGGCGGGCGCCGGGACTTCCGCAGCATCCAGGGCTTCGAGGCCGACGCCTACGACGTCCTGGTCGACGCCGAGCACGTCGACGACGCGGCGGCGCACCTCGCCGGGGAGCGGCCCACGGCCTGAGCCCCCGCCCACGGCACGGCACGGCGCAGCGGCGCAGTACAGCACAGCGCAGAGCGGGACGGCCCCTCGGGCCCCGGCCCCGCCCCTCCGGGCGGGCCGGGGCCCGATGCCGTGGCACATGACGGCCGCCCTGTCCACCCCTGTGTCAAGGGGAGACGGTTCATGGCGGTTTGTGACGATCGGCGTGACTGTCCTGCCGGACGCGCGAACAATCGACGCCATGACACAGACGACGCGCGCGCCCCGCGCTGCCCGGAAGCCGAAGCCCGAGGGGCAGTGGAAGGTCGACGGCCGGGATCCCCTGAACCCCAACGAGGTCTTCAAGCAGGCCGACGACGGGCTCAACGTGCGCACCCGGATCGAGGAGATCTACTCGAAGCACGGCTTCGCGTCGATCGACCCGCAGGACCTGCACGGGCGCTTCCGCTGGTGGGGTCTCTACACCCAGCGCCGCCCGGGCATCGACGGCGGGAAGACCGGGTCCCTGTCCGACGCCGAGATCGAGGACGAGTACTTCATGATGCGCGTCCGGCTCGACGGCGGGGCCCTCACCCGCGAGCAGCTGCGCGTGCTCGGGCAGATCTCCGCGGACTTCGCCCGGGACTCGGCCGACATCACGGACCGCCAGAACATCCAGTACCACTGGATCCGCGTCGAGGACGTCCCGGAGATCTGGCGCCGGCTCGAGGACGCCGGCCTGGACACGGTCGAGGCCTGCGGCGACGTGCCGCGCGTGATCCTGGGCTCCCCGCTCGCCGGGATCGCCGAGGACGAGATCATCGACCCCACCCCGGTGATCGAGCAGATCAAGTCCACCTGGATCGGCTCCCCGGAGTTCTCCAACCTGCCGCGCAAGTACAAGACCGCGATCACCGGCCACCCGTCCCTGGACGTGGTGCACGAGATCAATGACTGCGCGCTCGTGGGCGTGGTCCACCCCGAGCTCGGCCCCGGCTACGACCTGTGGGTCGGCGGCGCCCTGTCCGTGGTGCCGTTCCTCGGCAAGCGCCTGGGCGCCTTCGTGACCGAGGAGCAGGCCCCCGCGGTGTGGAAGGGCGTCACGAGCATCTTCCGCGACTACGGCTACCGGCGGCTGCGCAACCGTGCCCGGCTGAAGTTCCTGGTCCAGGACTGGGGACCCGAGAAGTTCCGGCAGGTGCTCCAGGACGAGTACCTCGGCTACGAGCTCGCCGACGGCCCCGCGCCGGAGAAGGCGGCCACCCCGGGCGACCACATCGGCGTGCACCGGCAGAAGGACGGCCGGTTCTACATCGGCGTGGCCCCGCGCGTGGGCCGCGTCTCCGGGGCGAAGCTGCTGGCCCTGGCCGACGTCATGGCGAAGTACGGCTCCGACCGGCTGCGCACCACCCCGCACCAGAAGCTCGTGCTGCTCGACATCGCGGAGGCCGACGTCGAGAGCGCCGTCGCGGACCTCGACGCCCTGGACCTGCAGGCGAAGCCCTCGGCGTTCCGCCGCTCGACCGTGGCGTGCACCGGCATCGAGTACTGCAAGCTCGCGATCGTCGAGACCAAGCAGACCGCCTCGGACACCATCGACGAGCTCGAGCGGAGGCTCGACGGCGTGGAGCTGCCCCACCCCATCTCGATGCACGTCAACGGCTGCCCCAACTCGTGCGCCCGCATCCAGACCGCGGACATCGGGCTCAAGGGCCAGCTGCTGCCCACCGAGGACGGCGGGCAGAAGCCCGGCTACCAGGTCCACCTGGGCGGCGGGCTCGCCGACGACGACCGGGCCGAGGCCGAGCTGGGCCGGACCGTGCGCGGGCTGAAGGTGTTCCAGGACGACCTCGCCGACTACGTCGAGGGACTGGTCCGCCGCTTCCTGGCCCAGCGGACCGAGGACGAAAGCTTCGCCGAGTGGACCCGCCGGGTCGAGGAGAGTGAACTCGCATGACCGCCACCGACACGGGCACCCGCCCCGCCCTGCGCGACGAGCAGCAGCTGCGCGCGCTCGCGGAGGCCGGCGCCGCCGCGCTGCACGCCGAGCTCGACGCCGAGGGCAGGGTCCCGGCCGAGGGCGAGGCCTCCACGGAGGAGGCCATCCGCTGGGTGGCCGAGAACTTCGACCTCCGCAACGTGACCGTGGCCTGCTCGATGGCCGACGCCGTGCTCCCGGCCCTGGTCGCCGAGCAGCTGCCCGGCGTGGACGTGCTCTTCCTGGAGACCGGCTACCACTTCCCGGAGACCATCGGCACCCGGGACGCCGTGGCGCACATGCTCGACATCACCGTGGTGGACGCCCTGCCGGAGCTCACCGTGGCCGAGCAGGACGAGAAGCACGGCAAGGACCTCTTCGCCCGGGACCCCGGCCTGTGCTGCGCCATCCGCAAGGTGGCGCCGCTGAAGAAGTCCCTCGAGGGCTACGAGGTGTGGTTCACCGGCGTGCGCCGGGACGAGTCCTGGACCCGCACCAACGCCCCGATGGTGACCTTCGACGAGACCCACAAGCTCGTGAAGGTCAACCCCATGGTGCGCTGGACCCTCGACGAGCTCGTCGAGTGGTCGCAGGACCACGGCGTGCCCACGAACCCGCTGATGGCGGAGGGCTACCTCTCCATCGGCTGCGCCCCCTGCACGCGGCCCACGGCCCCGGGCGAGGACCCGCGCGCGGGCCGCTGGGCGGGCCAGGACAAGATCGAGTGCGGGATCCACCTGTGAGCGCACCCACCACGACGGAGGCGAACGTGACCACCCCGACCACCGCCCCGGCCCCCGCGGAGGCCGGCGTGCACAGCAGCCTCGACGCGCTCGAGGCCGAGTCCATCCACATCCTGCGCGAGGTCGTGGCGGAGTTCGACCGCCCGGCCATGCTGTTCTCGGGCGGCAAGGACTCGGTGGTCATGCTGCACCTGGCCGCCAAGGCCTTCTGGCCCGGACGGATCCCCTTCCCCGTGCTGCACGTGGACACCGGGCACAACTTCCCGGAGGTCCTGGACTTCCGGGACCGCACCGTGGAGCGGCTCGGCCTGCGGCTGGTCGTGGCGAGCGTGCAGGACTACCTCGACGACGGCCGGCTGCTCGAGCGCGCCGACGGCACCCGCAACCCCCTGCAGACCCTCCCGCTGCTGGACGCCATCGCGGAGCACCGGTTCGACGCCGTGTTCGGCGGCGGCCGCCGCGACGAGGACAAGGCCCGGGCGAAGGAGCGGATCCTGTCCCTGCGCGACGAGTTCGGGCAGTGGGACCCCCGCAACCAGCGCCCCGAGCTGTGGAACCTCTACAACGGCCGGCACACCCCCGGCCAGCACGTGCGGGCGTTCCCCATCAGCAACTGGACCGAGCTCGACATCTGGCGCTACATCGAGCGCGAGAACATCGAGCTGCCGCCCATCTACTACGCCCACGAGCGGGACGTCTTCCGCCGGGACGGGATGTGGATGGCCGTGGGCGAGTTCTCGGCGCCGGCCGGGGCCGAGACCGTGGAGCGGCAGACGGTGCGCTACCGCACCGTGGGGGACATGTCCTGCACCGGCGCCGTGCTCTCCGGGGCGCGCACCGTGGCGGACGTGGTGGCCGAGGTCGCCGTGTCCACGCTCACCGAGCGCGGGGCCACCCGCGCGGACGACAGGATCTCCGAGGCCGCCATGGAGGACCGCAAGAAGGACGGGTACTTCTAGACATGACTTCCCTCAGCACCGCCGCGCCGGCGGCCGAGCACGTCCCCACGATCGACCCCGGCTCGCTGTTCCGCTTCGCGACCGCCGGCTCCGTCGACGACGGCAAGTCCACCCTGGTGGGCCGGCTGCTGCACGACGCCAAGGCGATCCTCGCCGACCAGCTCGAGGCCGTGGGCCGCACCTCCGCCGAGCGCGGGTTCGGCGGCGGCACGGGCCGGCTCGACCTCGCCCTGCTCACCGACGGCCTGCGCGCCGAGCGGGAGCAGGGGATCACCATCGACGTGGCCTACCGCTACTTCGCCACGGACCGCCGCTCGTTCATCCTCGCCGACTGCCCCGGCCACGTGCAGTACACGAAGAACACCGTCACAGGCGCCTCGACGGCCGACGCCGTCGTGCTCCTCGTGGACGCCCGGCACGGGGTGGTCGAGCAGACCCGCCGGCACCTGGCCGTCGTGTCCCTGCTGCGCGTGCCGCACGTGGTGGTCGCCGTGAACAAGATCGACCTCGTCGACTACGACCAGGAGGTCTTCGACCGGGTCGCCGCGGACGCCACCGCCGTCGCCGCCCGGCTGGGGGTCGTGGACGTGCACGTGGTGCCCGTCTCCGCCCTCGAGGGCGACAACGTGGTGGAGCCCTCCGCACGGACCCCGTGGTACTCCGGGCGGCCGCTGCTGCGGGTGCTCGAAGAGCTGCCCACGGTGGACGAGTCCGGCCGCGGCACCGCGCGCCCCTTCCGCTTCCCCGTCCAGTACGTCATCCGCCCGCAGGGCGGCACGGCGCCGGGCGCGGACGCCGAGCAGCTGCGGGACTACCGCGGCTACGCGGGCCAGATCGCCTCGGGCACCGTCGCGGTCGGGGACGAGGTCGTGGTCCTGCCCGCGGGCCGGCGCACCACGGTCACCGGCATCGACGTGGCGGGCACCGCGCCCGCCCCGGGGGCGCCCCTGCCCGGCGAGCAGCTCACGGAGGCCGCGGCGCCGCTGTCCGTGACCCTGCGGCTGGCCGACGACATCGACATCGCCCGCGGCGACCTCGTCGCGAGCGCCGACGACGAGCTCCCGGAGCCCGTCCAGGACCTCGTCGCCTCCGTGGCGTGGCTCGGCGCGCGGCCCCTGCAGCCCCGCGCCCGCGTGCTCGTCAAGCACGGAGCGGCCACGGTCCAGGCCATGGTCACGGAGCTCGAGGGGCGGCTGGACCTCGAGGAGCTCGTGCTGCGGGACGCGGCGACCCTCGAGCTCAACGACATCGGGCGGGTCCGGCTGCGGCTGGCCTCCGCGCTGCCCGTCGACGCCTACGACCGGCTGCGGCGCACCGGCGCCTTCCTGGTCGTCGACCCGGCCACCGGCAACACGCTCGCCGCCGGGCTCGTGCGGGACGCCTGAGGTGGGCCGGCAGCAGCCGCTGGACCTCGCCACGGTGACGGCCGGCCGCGGCGGGCGCCCCGCCGCGGCACGCCGTCCCGGCTGGCCGCTGGTGCTGACCGCCCTCGCGCTCCTGACCGCCCTCACGGCCGCCGCCACGTGGCTGCGCGCCGACGGGACCTTCGCGGCGTGGGAGCAGGCCGCCGTCGAGACCTCCGACGCCGGGGCGCTGCGGCTGGGATACTTCGGCAACCTCACGCACGGGCCCGCCCTGGTGGGCATCGAGGAGGGCCTCTTCGCCCAGGAGCTGGGCGGGACCGAGCTGTCCACCCAGGTCTTCGGCAGCGGGCCCACCGCCGTGGAGGCCATGAACGCCGGGACCCTGGACGCCGCGTTCGTGGGCCCCAGCCCGGCGATCAACTCCTACGCGCAGTCCGGCGGGGAGTCCCTCGCGATCGTGGCCGGCGCGGCCTCCGGCGGCGCCCAGTTCGTGGTGACCGGCGACGTCACGGGCGCGGACGACCTCGCGGGGAGCACCCTGGCGACCCCCGAGTTCGGGGGCACCCAGGACGTCGCGCTGCGCACGTGGCTCGCCGGACAGGGCTACGAGGTCGACGGCGACGGGGAGCGCTCCGTCGCGATCACCCCCATGCCCAACGGGCAGGCCCTGCAGATGCTGCGGCAGGGCCAGATCGACGGCGGCTGGCTGCCGCAGCCCTGGGCCACCCGCGCCGTCCAGGAGGAGGGCGCCCGCGTCCTGGTGGACGAGCGGGACCTGTGGGCGGCCGGCCGGTTCCCCACCACCGTGCTCGTGGTGCGCCGGGACTACCTCGAGCGGCACCCGCAGACCGTCGAGCGGCTCGTCCGCGGCCTGCAGCGCTCCGTGGACTGGCTCGAGGCCCGCGAGGACGACCCCGTGGAGGTGGCCGGCACCCTCAACGCCGGGCTCGTGCGGGCCGGCACCGAGGCCCTGCCGCAGACCACGCTGATCGACGCGCTCGACGCCCTCGAGTGGACGGTCGATCCGCTCCCCGCGGCCTACCCCGCCCTGCTCGCCGACGGCGTCGCGGCCGGCACCACCCAGGACGCCTCGCTCGAGGGCCTCGTGGACGAGCGGTTCCTGGCGCGGGTGCGCCCCTCCGCCGCGGCGGGGGAGGGGGCACCGTGACGGCGATCCGGCTCGAGGGCCTGAGCAAGAGCTTCGGCCCCGCGGACGGCCCGGTCCTGGAGGACGTGGACCTGGAGGTGGAGCGGGGCCAGTTCGTGGCGCTGCTCGGCGCCTCCGGGTGCGGGAAGTCCACGCTGCTCAACATCGTGGCGGGGCTCGAGGAGCCCACCGGCGGCTCCGTGACCGTCCCCGCCGAGGGCGCGGCCCTGATGTTCCAGGACGCCGCCCTCTTCCCGTGGCTGAGCGCGCGCCGCAACGTGGAGCTGGCCCTCGAGCTGCGCGGCATGCCGCGGGCCGAGCGCCCGGAGCGGGCCCGCGAGCTGCTCGAGCTCGTCCGGCTCGGCCACGCCGGGGACAAGCGCCCGCACGAGCTCTCCGGCGGAATGCGCCAGCGCGCGGCCCTGGCCCGGGCCCTCGCCCAGGAGCGGGAGGTGCTGCTCATGGACGAGCCGTTCTCCGCGCTGGACGCCATCACCCGGGACCTGCTGCACGACGAGCTGCTGCGGATCTGGCGGGCCACCGGCCGCACGATCGTGTTCATCACCCACAACGTGGGCGAGGCCGTGCGCCTGGGCCAGCGGGTGCTGCTGATGTCCTCCCGCCCGGGACGGATCGTCCAGGAGTGGGACACCCGCCCGTGGAAGGACCCCGACGCCTACGGCTTCGAGGGCAACGCCCAGTCGCTCGACGACACGCTCGGGGAACTGACCCGCACGATCACCGCACGACTCCGGGAGGAGATCAGCCGCCATGCCGCCTGAGACCGCCGCACCCGCCGTCCCGGCCCGCCCGGCCGCGGCGCGCCCCGCCGTCGCGCACCCCCAGGCCACCGCGGCCCCGGCCGGCGCGCGCCCCGCCGCCGACGAGCTCGCGGGGCTCGACGCCCTGCAGACCGAGCGCACCCGCCGCACGTCGGGGGCCGAGGTGCTGCGCACCAAGGTGGCCCCGCCGCTCGTGGCGCTCCTGTTCGCCCTGCTGCTGTGGCAGCTGCTCGTCGCCGTCCTCGGCCCCCGCCCGGACGTGGTGCCGGGCCCGCTCGACGTCGCCCGCCAGGCCGCCGCGCTGCTCTCCGAGGGCACGGTGCTGGGCGCCCTGGGCACGAGCCTGTGGCGCGGGGTCAGCGGGTTCCTGATCGCGGTGGTCGTCGCCACCCCGCTGGGCCTGCTCGTGGCGCAGTGGCAGGGACTGCGCAACGCCGTGGGCCCGCTCATCTCCGGGCTGCAGGTGCTGCCGTCCGTGGCGTGGGTGCCCGCCGCGATCATCTGGTTCGGGCTCTCCGACGCCACCGTGTACTTCGTGGTGCTCATGGGCGCCGTCCCGTCCATCGTGAACGGGATGCTCGCGGGCGTGGACCAGATCCCGCCGCAGCTGCGCCGCGCCGGGCACGTGCTCGGCGCCTCGGGCTGGACGATGGCGAGCCGGATCGTGCTGCCCGCGGCCCTGCCCGGCTACGTGGCCGGGCTCAAGCAGGGCTGGGCGTTCTCGTGGCGCTCGCTCATGGGCGCCGAGCTCATCGCGATCGGCGGCTCCATCGGCTTCGGCCTCGGCTCCCTGCTCGCCCAGGGCCGGACCGTGTCGAACATGGCCGTGGTGATGGTCGCGGTGCTCGCGATCCTCGCCGTCGGCATCCTCGTGGAGCTGCTGTTCTTCAACCCCGTGGAACGGCGTCTCCTGCGCGGGAGAGGGCTGCTCGGCCACCGGTCGTGAGCCTGCTCACCCAGGAGATTCTGCGCTTGATTCACTACCCTTGAACCCGATCTACGATGCGCGCGGTGGACGCCGTGCGCGCAATCGAAAGGAACCCACGTGGCTGACACCACCACCCGCCCCCTGCGCGTCGCCGTGATCGGCGCCGGCCCGGCCGGCATCTACGCCGCGGACATGCTGACCAAGTCCGAGCCCGTGCAGAACGGGGAGCTCGAGGTCAGCATCGACCTGTTCGACCGCTACCCGACCCCGTTCGGCCTCATCCGCTACGGCGTGGCCCCCGACCACCCCCGCATCAAGGGCATCATCACCGCGCTGCGCGCCATCCTGGGCCGCGGCGACATCCGCTTCTTCGGCAACGTGGAGTTCGGCCGGGACCTGACCCTGGCCGACTTCGGCACCCACTACGACGCCGTGATCTTCGCGACCGGAGCCGTCTACGACGCCCCGCTGAACATCCCCGGCAACGACCTGTTGGGCGTGCACGGCGCCGCCGAGTTCGTGGCCTGGTACGACGGCCACCCGGACTTCCCGCGCACCTGGCCGCTCGAGGCCCGGGAGATCGCCGTCATCGGCAACGGCAACGTGGCCCTCGACGTCGCCCGCGTGCTCTCCAAGCACGCCGACGACATGCTCGTCACCGAGATCCCCGGCAACGTCTACCAGGGGCTCAAGGCGTCCCCGGTCACGGACGTGCACATCTTCGGCCGCCGCGGCCCCGCCCAGGTGAAGTTCACCCCCCTCGAGCTGCGCGAGCTCGCCAAGTCGCGCGACGTCGACATCGTGGTCTACGACGAGGACTTCGTCTACGACGAGGGCTCCGAGCAGGCGATCGCCGAGAACAACCAGGTCAAGGTCATGGTCAAGACGCTCGAGAAGTGGCGGGCCGACGACGCCCCGAAGACCGCCTCCCGCCGGCTGCACCTGCACTTCCTGCAGAGCCCCCGCGAGGTGCTCGGGGAGGACGGCCGGGTCACGGGCCTGCGCATGGAGCGGACCCGGCTCAACGGGGACGGCTCCGTGTCCGGCACCGGCGAGCACATCGACTACCCGGTGCAGGCCGTCTACCACGCGGTGGGCTACCTGGGCTCCCGGCTGCCCGAGCTGCCGTTCGACGACGGCCGCGGCGTGATCCCCAACGCCGAGGGACGGGTCCTGGCCGAGGACGGCACCGTGCTGCACGGGCTCTACGCGACCGGCTGGATCAAGCGCGGTCCGGTGGGGCTGATCGGCGCCACCAAGTCCGACGCCCTCGAGACGGTCACCCACCTCCTGGAGGACCGCCCGGTGCTGCCGGGCGCCACCCGCCCCGACCCCGAGTCGGTCGACGACCTGCTCGAGGCCCGCGGCGTCGAGTACACCACCTGGGAGGGCTGGCTGGCCCTCGACGAGTACGAGCAGGACCTCGGGCAGTCCTCCCACGACGCCGAGGGCAACCCGCGCGAGCGCGTCAAGGTGGTCGAGCGCGAGGAGATGGTCAGCGTCTCCCGCGAGGGCGTGGCGGAGCCGGTCTCCTCGCCCGTCTGATCCGCGGCTCCCTGCCGCCGTGCCGCCTCTCGAGGGGCCGCGTCCTGCCGGGCGCGGCCCCTCGAGCCGTGCGGTGCCACCCGTGCGGCTCCGGGCGGTGGGACCTCGCGCGGGGCCTACAGGCCCAGCAGCCCGCGGACGTGGTCGTTGAGGAACACCCCGTCCGGGTCCACCGACGCCCGCACGTCGAGGAAGTCCTGGAACCGCGGGTACACCGAGTGCAGGTGCTCCGCGCCCTGCGTGTGCACGGTGCCCCAGTGCGGGCGGCCGCCGTGGGCCACGAAGACCTCCTCGGCCGCGGCGAAGACCTTCGGGTCGTACCTGCGCCAGTACTGGCGCAGCGCGATCCAGCCGGTCTCGCGGCCGTGGGCGGGGGAGAGCCAGGCGTCCTCCGCGGCCGAGCAGCGCACGTCCACCGGGAGCGAGAAGGAGTAGTCGCGGCGCTCGATGAGCGTCTGCAGCTCCCGGAAGGCCCCGACGAGCTCCTCCGCGGGCAGCGCGTACTCGGAGGAGACGAAGCGGGTCCGGCGCGGCACGGTGAACACCCGGAAGGAGAGGTCGCTGTACTGCCGCGGGCTGTTCGTGTAGGCGTCGAGGCGGTTGAGCCCCGGTGTGGAGCGTGGGAGGACGGTGGCCAGCTGGTTCAGCCCCGCGGTGAGGGTGTTGCGCAGCAGGGCGTCGTCGAGCCGGCGCACGGTGCGGGCCACGGGGGAGCCCGGCCGCGTGAAGGAGTCCGGGAGCTTGTGCAGGCGCGTCAGGATCCGGGTCTGGGCGGTGGCGGTGCCCGGGGTCCAGAAGAACTCGAAGTGGTCGGCCCCGGACATCCGGCTCCCCAGGGTGTCCACGAGCTGGCCGAGAGGCTCCTTGAGCTCCGCCGCGTGCAGCCGGAACGTCGGCTCGCAGGCCAGGGTGGCGCTCGCGACGATCCCCACGGCGCCCAGGCCCACGCGGGCGGCCTGGAACAGCTCGGGGCGCTGCTCGGCGGAGCACTCCACCAGCTCGCCGCGCGCCGTGACCAGGCTCAGGGCGACCACCTGCTGGGACAGGGAGCCGAAGCCCAGGCCGGTCCCGTGGGTGCCCGTGGAGATGGCGCCGGCGACCGTCTGCCAGTCGCTGTCCGGCAGGTTGGTCACGGCCAGCCCGTGGGCGTCCAGCTCCTGGTTCAGGTCACGGATCGTGGTGCCCGCGAGGACCGTGACCCGCTGGTTCTCCCGGTCGACGGCCGGCAGCCCGGACAGCTCGGAGAGGTCGAGCATGACGTCCGGGGCGAGCGGCAGCGCCGAGAAGCTGCACCCGGAGCCCACCGCGCGCACGCCCAGTCCGCGGCGCGCGGCGGCGGCGACGCCCTCCGCGAGCTCGGACACCGAGGCGGGGCGCAGCACGTGCCGGGGGGTCACGGAGTGCGTCCTGCCCCACGTGGCCCACTCTCTCGTCCCGGTCTCGCCGGGCAGGGCGTCGGGCAGCGAGACCTCGCTCATCGGCGGGACCGTCCTTCCTCGCAGGCAGGTGCACAGTGCGCCCTCATCCTCTCATCCCGGTGCCGCTCCGGCGCCCTGCGGGGGCGGGTCGCCGCCGTGCCGCGCGTACCATCGGAGGCGAAGCTCGCAGCGGGACCGGAGCACCGCGGGCCGAGGACGCGCACAGGAGGCAGCACCATGACCGACCACCCGTCCCGGGACCGGGAGCGCGAGGAGCCGCACGGGAGCAGCCTGGGCGAGGAGGCGGTGCGCCGGCGCGTCCCCTCGGGGGGTGGGCAGAGCCGCTCCCTCGACGCCACGGGAGAGGTCGTCGTGGGCATCGACGGCTCCGAGCAGAGCCTCGGCGCCCTGCGGTGGGCGGCCCGGGAGGCGCGCCGCCGCGGCCGCCCGGTGCGGCTGGTCACCGCGTACAGCCTGCCGGTGTTCTCCGGCTCGGGCTTCGACACCGGCTACGCCACCGTGGACGAGGCCGCCCTCACCCAGGGCGTCGAGGAGCTGCTGAACCACGCCGCGGAGCACGTCCGCGACGTGGGGGTGGAGCTGCGGGCGACCGTCGAGACCGGGGACCCCTCCGGCGCCCTGCTCGAGCTGAGCCGCACGGCGGAGCTGCTGGTCCTGGGCTCCCGCGGCCGGGGCGGCCTGCTGGGCCGGCTCCTCGGCACGGTCTCCACGGCGGTGCCGGCGCACGCGAAGTGCCCCACGGGCGTGGTCCCCCTGCCGTGGGCGCAGGAGCACCTGGGCGCGGCGGAGCTCACGAGCACCCGCGCCCTCGTGGACCGCGTGGTCGTGGGCTCGGACGGCTCCGCCCAGGCGCGGGCGGCCATGCTCTACGCCGCGGAGGAGGCGCGCCTGCTCGGCGTCCCGCTGACGGTGCTGTGCGCGCTCCCGCCCGTGAGCGGGGCGCTCGCGTGGATGCCCACGGCGGTGGACTTCGAGGCGATGTACGACGACGTCGCGCGGGCGCTGAACGGCGGCGTCGCCTGGCTCGAGAGCTGGTTCCCGGACCTGGAGATCGGCTCCGAGCTCGCGGACGGGTCCCCGGTGCAGGTGCTGGTCGAGCGGACCCGGCGCAACGGCCTCGTGGTGATGGGCACGCGCGGCCGGGGCGGGTTCGCCGGGATGCTCCTGGGCTCCACGTCGCAGGGCGTGCTGCACAACGCCGCGGGCCCCGTGCTGATCGTCCCGGACCGCTACGACGAGCGGATCGAGACCCGCAAGGACTTCGACTCCGACGACATCCGCCCCTGGGACGCCTGAGCGGGCCGGCTCAGCCCCAGCCCAGTTCGTGCAGGCGGTCGTCGTCGATGCCGAAGTGGTGGGCGACCTCGTGGATGACGGTGACCGTGATCTCCTCCACGAGCTCCTCGCGCGCCGCGCACATGCGCTGCAGCGGCCCCCGGTAGACGAAGATCCGGTCCGGGAGGGAACCGGCGCCCCAGCCGCCGTCCCGGGCCGTGAGGGGCACGCCCTCGTAGAGGCCCAGCAGCTCCGGGGCGTGCTCCGGCGGCTCCTCCTCGACCAGGATCACCACGTTGTCCATCGCCCGGAAGAGGGCGTCCGGGATCAGGTCGATGGCGTCGTCGACGGCGCCGTCGAACTCCTCGCGGGTCATCTCGATCACGGTCCATTCCTACCGCACCGGCCCGTGCGGCGGCTGGGTCCCGGGGGCCGGGCGGGAATTGTGCGGACTCCGCGCATGCCTCTAAGCTGTACTCGGTTTCCCCCGTGTCACGGTCCTCGGTCGCCGAGGTCGTGGCCGTCGACGCGGGTGTCCGGCCCCCATCGTCTAGTGGCCTAGGACACCGCCCTTTCACGGCGGCGACACGGGTTCGAATCCCGTTGGGGGTACGCGATCGGAGGGTCCGCCCACCGATTTGCACAACCGCCGAGGAATGCTGGTAAGATCAGTCCTCGTTGGAAACAGCAAGGCCCTGTAGCGCAGTTGGTTAGCGTGCCGCCCTGTCACGGCGGAGGTCGCGGGTTCAAGTCCCGTCAGGGTCGCTCGGACGGCGTTCATCGAGAGATGCGGCGCCGTCGCGGCATATCCGCTGTGGATGTGCCGGGGCTCTGTAGCTCAGTTGGTAGAGCGTACGACTGAAAATCGTAAGGTCACCGGATCGACGCCGGTCGGAGCCACCGCGGAAACCGCCGGTCCCCTCGAGGGGACCGGCGGTTTTTTCGTGCCCGGGCGGTGCCGGCTGCCAGGCGGCACCGAGGTTCGCTCCCTACCCTGGGAGCCGTGATCCGGTATCCCCGTCGCCCGAGCTCTCGCGGGGCCGCAGCCGCCGCGCTGTCCGCCCTGTGCCTGCTGGCGCTCGCCGGCTGCGGCACCGGCCAGCAGCAGCCCGGGCTGGTCCTCGAGACCAGGGCGGGCTCGCCCTCGGCGGTGCCGTCCGGTCCCTCCCCGGAGCCGCGGACCTGCTTCGACGTGGCGAGCGCCTACACCGCCCTGACGCTCGTACCGCTGTCCGGCGACGAGCCGGACCCGCACTTCCGGCCGCAGGACGCGGCCGCCTCCGTGCGCGAGCTCGTTCCCGGGCTGCCCGCCGAGCTGCGCCCCGCGTTCGACGACGCCGTGGCCGCCCTGGGTGCCGCGGGCCCCTCCGTGCAGCCCGCCGAGCTGGCCGAGCTGCAGCGGACCCTGGCGCCGGTCGGCGACTGGCTGCGCGAGGCGTGCGCGGAGCCCACCCCCTCGAAGTGATCAGCACCCTGCCTAGACTGGGCCTCAGGCCGCCCGGCCCGGGCGGCCACGACGGGAGGAGCTGACATGAGCGAGCACGGACGCGAGCAGGAACCCGGGCGCGGACCGGTCGACGACCAGCGCGAGGACGGCGTGGTCATCGAGCCCGGCGCCGAGCTCGACCGCGACCTGGAGCAGCAGGGGCTGGACCCCGAGCAGCCCCGGGACGAGCGGCAGGCTCCCTGAGGGGCTCCGGCCGTCGGCCGGGGCGGCTCACGGCAGGCGCCACCACACGGCCCGCTCGGGGCACAGGGCGCCGTCCTGCACGGCGTCCTCGCGGCTGAGCACGAGCGGCTCTCCCGCCGGCAGGGGCACCGGGGCGCCGCCCAGGTTCGCCGCCACGAGGATCCGCTGCCCGGTGCCGGTGGTGTTCACGAAGGAGAGCAGGCCCGTCGCGGCGTCGTGCGTCGCGTGCCACGCGAAGGAGCCGCGGCCGAGCCCGAGCTCCCGGCGCACCCGCAGCGCCGTGCGGTACAGCGTGTGCGTGGAGCCGGGGACCCCCACCTGCCGGTCCGCCGCGAGCTCCGCGAAGACCTCGGGCTGCGGCAGCCACGGGTCGGGGCCGAAGCCGTGGCCGGGCTCTCCCGCGGCCCAGGGCAGCGGGACGCGGCAGCCGTCGCGGCCGATCTCCTCGCTCCCGGTGCGGGCGAACGCCGGGTCCTGGCGCAGCTCCGCGGGCAGGCACGTGTGGTCGGGCAGCCCCAGCTCGTCCCCCTGGTACAGGTAGGCGGACCCCGGCAGGGCGAGCTCCACCAGGGCGGCGGCGCGGCCCCGGGCGAGGCCCTGCTCGTGGTCGGGCTGCTCGCCGGCCGCGTCGATCCCCTGGGGGTAGGCGATGGGGTCCGCGAGGCCGAAGCGGGAGACGTGCCGGACGGTGTCGTGGTTGGACAGCACCCAGGTGGTGGGGGCCCCGACCGCCGCCGCCTCCCGGAGGGAGCCCTCGATGGCCCGGGACAGCCGCGCCCAGTCCCATCCGGCCACCAGGAAGTCGAAGTTGAAGGCCTGGTGCATCTCGTCGGAGCGCACGTACATCGCCAGCCGGTGGGCCGGCTCGACCCACGCCTCGGCCACCATCATCCGGTCGCCCTCGTACTCGGCGAGCACCCGGTGCCAGTCGCGGTAGACCTCGTGCACGCCGTCCTGGTCGAAGTAGGGGCTGCCGCTGCTCATGGGGGTGTCCGGCTCGTCGTGCTCCCGCGCGTCGTGCTCGCCCTCGACCATGTGCACCTGGTGGTCCCAGTCCGGCAGCCCCTCGGCCTTGACCAGGCCGTGGGCCACGTCCACGCGGAAGCCGTCCGCGCCGCGGTCCAGCCAGAAGCGCAGCACGGAGCGGAACTCCTCCCACACCTCCGGGTTCTCCCAGTTGAGGTCCGGCTGGGTGCTGTCGAACAGGTGCAGGTACCACTGCCCGTCCGGCAGCCGGGTCCACGCCTCGCCGCCGAACACGGAACGCCAGTTGTTCGGCGGCAGCTCGCCGTGGGCGCCCCGGCCGTCCCGGAACATGTACCGGTCCCGTTCGGGGCTGCCCGGCCCGGCGGCCACGGCGGCCCGGAACCACTCGTGCTCGCTGGAGGTGTGGTTGGGCACCAGGTCCACGATCAGCCGCATCCCGAGCTCCGCCATCCGGGCGCGCATCCGGTCGAAGTCCTCGAGGGTGCCGAAGCGGGGGTCGACGTCCCGGTAGTCCGAGACGTCGTAGCCCGCGTCGTGCTGCGGCGAGACGTAGAACGGGGACAGCCACAGGGCGTCCACGCCCAGGTCCGCGAGGTAGTCCAGGCGGTCGACGATCCCGGGCAGGTCGCCCAGGCCGTCACCGTCGGAGTCGTTGAAGGAGCGGGGGTAGATCTGGTAGATCACCGCGGAGCGCCACCACGGGTCGTCCTCGGCCGTGGGGGACTGGCTGATCTGCTGCGTCATGGGCTGTTCCTCGGGTCCTTCCTCAGGGCTGTCCGGTGCGGGGCGCCCGGTGCGGGGCGCCCGCGCGGTGCGTCCGGCGCGGGGGCACCGGGCGCCGCGGTGTCCGGCGCGGGGCGTCCCCAACCTAGTCAGTCCCCGGGGGCGGTGTCACGGCCGCGCCGCGCCGCGGCCGCGCGCACCGTGACCGGGTGCTCCACCGCGGGCGCACGGACGGCCGCCGCCCCGGCGGCCCGCGGGACGGCGGGCACCGGGCCGGCCGGTGCCCGGGCGGGCGTGCCCGGCCGCTGCCCGACGACGTTGGCGGGGGCCAGGGCGAGCACGACGAGCGCGGAGGCGATGACCGCCAGCCCGGCCCAGCCGGCGCCCGTCAGCCGCTCGCCCACGACGACGACGGCCAGGACCGCCGCGACGGCCGGTTCGGTCAGGGTGAGGGTGGTCGCCGTGCTGGGGCGCACCCGCGCGAGCCCGATGCCGAACAGGAAGTACCCGAGGAACATCGGCACCAGCGCCATGTACGCGGCCACGGCGAAGGACTGCGCCGAGGCCAGCAGGGGCGCTCCCGTCGCGGCGAGGACGGGGAGCAGGAGCGCCCCGCCGGCCCCGAAGACGGCGCCCATCGAGGCTGCGCGGCCCACCCCGTGGCCCATCAGCCGGTGGACGACCCACGAGTACAGGGCGTAGGTGGTCCCGGCCACCAGGCCGAGCCCGATGCCGGCCGTGGTCCCCGAGGCGGACATCGCCGGCCGGCCGCTCTGCGACAGGACCAGCAGGACGCTGCCCAGAACGCCCAGGGACGCCGCGAGCATCCACCACCGGCTCAGCGGGCGGCGCTCGAGCACGCGTTCCAGGACGCCCGAGGCCAGCGGCGCGGAGGCCAGGGAGACGACCGTGCCGATGGCGACGCCGCCCAGGTGCATCGAGCTGTAGAACGCCAGCGGGTAGACGGCCACGGCCAGGGCTCCCGCCGCCACCAGCCCGGCGTGCGGGCGCAGCGCCCGCCGCGAGCGGCGCAGCGCGGGCAGGGCGATCGCTGCCTGCAGCAGCCCGCCGACCCCCAGGGCGGCGGCCCCGACGGCCAGCGGACCGGCGCCGGGGGCGAAGGTCGCCGCGGTCCCGGTGGTGCCCCACAGGACCGCGGTGAGCAGGATCGCCGCGACGCCGGCACGGTGCCCGGTGCGGGTCACAGGGCCTCGCGCGCTCCCGTGCGGGCGCTGCGCCGCGCCGCGTCCAGCACCGCGGCGACGGCCACGGCGTCCCAGGGGTCCACCGGCACGTCGCCGTCGTCGTGGAGCCACCGGGCCACCGCCCGGTAGAAGTCCGCGGGCTCGCCCGGGGCGGTGGGCACGGGCGTGGTCTCGGCGCCGCGGACCAGCAGGCCCGTCGTGCCGTCCCCGGGGTCCAGGAGGTCGAAGGGCCCGGGGCTGTCCGCGTGACCGGGGACGAGGAGGGCGCCGGCCGAGCCGAGCACCCGGGTCCGCGGGCCCGGCGCGCCCACCAGGCTCCCGGCCCACAGGTGGCTGATCGTGCCCGAGACGTGGTCCAGGGCCAGGAAGACGTCGTCCTCCGTGGGCGTCGTCAGGGCGCGCAGCTCGGCCCGCACCGCGGACACGGGCCCGAACAGCTGGATCGCCGCGTCCACCAGGTGCGGTCCCAGGTCGAGCAGCAGTCCGCCGCCCTGGCCGACCGCGTTCTCCCGCCAGCGGTCCTTGGGCACCGGGCGCCAGCGCTCCCAGCGGCGCTCGAAACGGTGCACGTCCCCGAGGCGGCCCTCGGCGAGCACGCGGGCCAGGGTCAGCTGCTCGCTGTCCCAGCGACGGTTGTGGAAGACCGTCAGCGGGGTCCCGGTCGCCTCGGCGCGGCGGACCACGGCCGTGGCGCCCTCGTGGTCCATGGCCAGCGGCTTGTCGACCACCACGGGGATCCCGGCCTCCAGGCCGGCCAGGGCGTGCTCCACGTGCAGCCCGGTGGGGGAGGCGACCACCAGCACGTCCGGCCTCGAGCCCGCCAGCAGCCCGGCCAGGTCCTGGTGCACCTGCACCCCGGGCCAGTCCGCGCCCGCCCGGGCGGCACGCTCCGGGTTCCCGGTGACCACGTCGGTGACCCGGCCGCCGGCCCGCCGCAGCAGGTCCCCGTGGAAGTCCCGCCCGGCCATGCCGTAGCCGACCAGTCCGGCGGTGAGCACTCGCCCTGCACCCTGTTCAGTCATGCGGTCACGATAGCCGCTCGGGCGCGGTCTCCGGGGCCGGGCGCCCCGTCCGGCCCCGACACCCAGGAACGGTGCCGTGCCGGTCCTGGGGCGGCGCCGGGCCGTGCTGCTACGTCCGGGGCGGGCCCGTGATCTCGTCGTCGACGAAGCGGGGCGCGGCCGCGACCCCGCCGGCCAGCACGAGGAGCACCGCGGTGCCCATCAGCAGCAGCAGGGGAGCGGTCCAGCTGCCGGTGGCCTCGCGCAGGGCGCCGACCGCGAAGGGCCCGGCCGCCGCGAGCAGGTAGCCCACGGGCTGGGTGAACCCGGACAGCTGTGCGGTGACCCGGGGGTCCCGGGAACGGGCCGTGAGCAGGGCCAGGGCGGTGGGGAAGGCGAAGCCGCCCACCCCCAGCAGCAGGGCCCAGGCCCACGGTGTGCTGCCGGGCGCCAGCAGCAGCCCGGAGTAGCCGGCGACCATGCAGACGCCGAGGCCCACGATCCACCGCCGCAGGTGCGGGGACCGGGCCACGAGGACGGGCATGAGCAGGCCGCCCGGAATGCCCATGGCGGCGATCAGAGCCGCCATCAGCCCCGCCTGCGCCTGCTCCAGGCCGCCGTCGCGGTAGATCTGGGCCACCCAGCCGAACTGGACGTAGGCGTGCATCGACTGGATGCCGAAGTAGACGCACAGCGCCACGGCGGTGCGGGAGCGCAGGATCGAGGAGCCGCGCCCGGCACGCAGCGCCCGTCCGGGCGCGGTGGCGGGCTCGCGCCGGTCACGGGCGGTGACGAGCACCCACGGGACGACGGCGACGAGGGCCACGAGCCCCCACAGGCCCAGCGCGGCCCGCCATCCGCCGGGCCCGTGCGCGGCCAGCGGCCCGGCCGCCAGCAGCGGCAGGGTGGCGCCGACGGCCAGGCCGGTCGTGTAGAGGGAGTTCAGCGCCGGCGTGCGAGAGCCGCCGTGGCGCTTGATGAGGGCCGGCACCAGGATGTTGCCGACGGCCATGCCGGCGAAGCCCAGCACGGACAGGGCCAGGAACACCGGCACTGATCCGGTGACCGCCCGGGCCAGCAGGCCGGCGGCGACCAGGGCGAGACCGGCGGTGACCGCACCGCTGATCCCGGTCCGGCGCGAGAGCGCGGCCGCGCACGCGCCGGCCGCGGCGAACGTGAGCCCGGGCAGGGCGGTGAGCACCCCGGCCATCGTGGGGCTCAGCCCCAGGCCCTGCTGCACCTCCGCGAGCACCGGGCCCACGGACGTGGCCCCGGGGCGGAGGTTGACCGCCACGAGCAGCACCGCGGGCACCACCAGCCACCCCGGCAGCCGGGGCGGGGCGGAACGACGGTCAGGGGGCGGAGTGGAGTGGCGCACCGGCTCGTTCTATCACGCGGCGTGACGGTCCGCGGCGCGGGAGAGCCGAACAGCCAGGCCGGTCGACGTCGCCGAGGGCGCTGCGACGATGCTCTGGACGGTCGCCGGAACGGGGCCGCCCGGATCAGTCGGATCCGGGGGAGCTCTTGGCCTGGACGGTGTGGGTGAGGGTCATCAGCAGCAGCCCGCCGACGAGGTTCCCGGCGACCGCCAGCCCGAAGTTCTGCCCCAGGTCCCCGACGGTCACGGCGGCACCGAGCCCGATCCCGAACAGCAGGTGCAGCCCGGAGACGACCACGTGGTCGAAGGGGCCCAGGGCGAGGAAGACCCCCACCAGGTAGGCCAGCACGATGCGGGCGGTGGCCGAGTCGGCGGCGTGCAGCAGGTAGGAGAGCAGAGTCAGCAGCGTGCCGGCGGCGACGGCGCGGGCGAAGGTCGCCCATCCACTCTTGGCCGCGATGTCCTCGGCGACCGACACCAGGACCTCGTGGGCCCCGGCCGGCAGGGCGCCCTGGACGGTGAAGACCGCGGCCATGACCGTCCCGCCCACCAGGTTGAGCATCAGCACCAGGACCCACAGCCGGCCCAGCCGCAGCCACACCGAGGGCCCCTGCCGGTCGATGGCCGCGGCGACGGGGTCGAAGAAGTTCTCGGTGAACAGCTCGGAGCGGCCCATCACGAGGAACACCACTCCGGTGCCGAAGGCCAGGGCTCCGGCCAGTTTGCCGGGGCCGGTGCCGAAGGCGGGGGTGATCAGCTCCTCGGTCATGGCCAGGGCGACGATGCCGAAGACGATGGTGACCCCGGCGATGAACCCGGTGGAGGCCTGTTCCAGGGGCGGCATGGACAGCCGCCGCGCTCCCTCCTCCGTGGCGCGGTCGTAGATCTCGGCGGGGTCCGGTGCGCTCATGGACCACACCTACCCCGCCGACCCTCCAGGAACAAACACCCTTCGCACCGTTCCCGGCCCAGGGGACGACGGTGCACGGCTCCGGCGGACCGGTCCGACCCGGCGGTGGAACAGTCCCCGCGTGCGAGCTCCGCGCCGTCCCCGGCCCGTTGTCCCGCGGGCCCTCGGGCGAAGCCGCCCGTGGCGTCCTTGCGGGGTCCCTGCCGGCCGCGCCGGGACCTGGGTGCCACCCCAGCGTCTCCGGCGAAATCCCACTGGAGACCATCACGGGCCGGTCACGTTTCCGGCCGGGTGCGGTCCCAGGGACCCTCGCCTGTTGAAAGGCCCAGCTCAGCGTGCTTACGGTCGGCCGGTCCACCGCAGGTTCGCCCCGCACTGGACCCGCGCACCGGGTCCACCGCACCGAACCCGCCGCAGCAGCACGTCCAGGAGGCACCGGATGACCGCTCGTGATCGACGCTCCACCGCCCGCACCGCCGCCGCGGCTCTCACCGCCGCCGCCGGGCTGGGCCTGGCCGGCTGCAGCACCGGGGGACCCGAGACCGGCGCCGACGTCCAGGACGTCACCGAGGGCGAGATCCTGGAGTCCTCCCCGGCCCCGGAGAACGATCCCACGGCCGGGAACACCGTCACCGGCACCTACGACCAGGACTTCTCCGACGAGCGCGAGACCTACGTCGGCCAGGAGGTCAGGCTCTCGGCCGAGGTCAGCGACGTCGTCAGTGACGACGCCCTGGTCATCGCCGGCACCGCGGAGAACACCGTGGACCCGCTGCTGGTGCTCTACGACCTGGACCTGGTCGACATCGAGGAGGGCCAGGTCGTCGAGGTCGCCGGCACCGTCCGGCAGGCCTTCGACCCCTCGACCCTGGACCCCGAGGCCCGGGACGAGTTCACCGACGAGCTCTACGAGGACCACGAGCAGCGGCCCTACATCGAGGCCACCGACGTCCGCCTGCTGCCGGAGGAGTAGGATCCTGCCGCACCGATCGACCGCACGGGCCCCGGTGCGCACCGCGTCCGGGCCCCGGCCCGGGTGCCGGGGCTTGACCGGCACGCTCTGCACGACGACCGCCCCGAGGTGAACCCGTGGACATCGCCCAACTGCTGTGGAACACCGTCCCGCCGTGGGCGGGGGCCGCGCTGTTCACCGTGGATCTGGTCATCCGGTTGCTGGCGCTGGGCACGATCCCGCACAACCGGCGGCCCTCGGCGGCCTGGGGCTGGCTGCTGGTGATCTTCTTCTTCCCGATCCTGGGCGGGCTGGTGTTCCTGGTCCTCGGCCGGGCGGACCTGCCCGAGGCCCGCAAGGCCAAGCAGCGCGAGGCCGCGCAGCGGGTCGACGCGCACGGCCCCGGAGCCGAGGCGCAGGAGGTCCGGGACATGCCGGACTGGCTGGCCGAGACAGCCCGGCTGAACCAGCACAACGGGGCGTTCCCCGTGGCCGGCGGGCACCGGATCGAGGTCCTCGACGACTACGACGCGTCACTGGCCGCGATGGCCGAGGCGATCAGGGCGGCCGAGCACTACGTGCACTTCGAGTTCTACATCGCCGTGGCCGATCCCACGACCGAGCCGGTGGTCGCGGCTCTGGAGGAGGCCCACGCCCGCGGGGTGACCGTGCGGGTGCTCGTGGACCACCTCGGCTCGGCCGGCTACCCCGGCTACCAGGACCTCGTGCGCCGCCTGGGGGCGGCGGGGATCGACTGGCGGCGGATGCTGCCGGTCCGCCCGTGGCGCGGGGAGTACCAGCGCCCGGACCTGCGCAACCACCGCAAGATCCTCGTGGTCGACGGGGAGGTGGCGTTCACCGGGTCGCAGAACGTCATCGACCGTTCCTACAACAAGGCCAAGAACAAGCGGAAGGGCCTGCAGTGGATCGGGATGACGGTCCGACTGCAGGGGCCGGCCGTGGGGCACCTGGACGCGCTGTTCGCCACGGACTGGTACTGCGAGACCGACGACATGATCCTGGACGCCGACGCCGACGCCGACGCCGACGCCGACGCCGACGCCGACGCCGACGCCGACGCCGACGCCGACGCCGACGCCGAGGCCAGCGCCGGGGACCCGTCGGCGCGCAGCCCGAAGGCATCCGCCCCGGGCCACCTGGCCTGCCAGGTGCTGCCCAGCGGGCCGGGGCTGGCCCAGGAGTCCAACCAGCAGCTCTTCAACCACCTCTTCGCCTCCGCCCGGGAGCGGATCACGGTGTGCAGCCCCTACTTCGTGCCCGACGACTCGATGTACAACACCCTGCGCACCGCGGTGGGCCGCGGGGTGGCGGTGCACCTGTACATGGGCGAGACCTCCAACCACGCCCTCACCCACCACGCCCAGCGGTCCTTCTACGAGATGCTGATCCGGGACGGGATCCGGATATTCCTCTACCAGGCCCCGTGGGTGCTGCACTCGAAGTTCGTGCTCATCGACGAAGACGCCGCCGTGGTGGGTTCCTCCAACATGGACATCCGCTCCTTCGTGCTCGACCACGAGGTCAACCTCCTGGTCAGCGGCCGGGACTTCGTGGGCCGGCTGGACGAGCTCGTGGACGACTACCGGCAGCACAGCCACGAACTCGAGCTGGCGGACTGGCTGGCGAGACCCTGGTACCAGAAGTACCTCGACAACACCGCCCGCCTCACCTCCGCCCTGCAGTGACCCGGCGGACGCCCCGTGGGTGGGTATGGAGGGTCTGACAAGGCAGTGCCCACCTGCCGTCCAGAACTTCGTTATTCCTGCGTGACGGGTTTCGGAGATGCCGAGGAGGCTGAGCTCCTAGGGTGAAAAGGTCAGCAGCGAACGCATTCCATCGAATGGAGAACATCATGTCGACCAGCTCGAAGAAGGAGATGTTCGCCCTGCCGGCCGCGGCCGCTGTCGCCTCGGCCCTGATGGTCGGCTGTGCCGAGGAGACCCCGGTGCAGGAGGCCGAGGAGGCCGGGCCCACCGCGGAGGCCGCGATCCTCGACGAGACGGTCACGATGCAGAACGAGGTCACCGAGATCGTGGGCCCGAACCTGTTCACCGTCGGCGAGGACGACACCCCGGTCGTGGGGGTGGACGCGGCCGCCCAGGACATCCAGGACGGGGACATGGTCCAGGTCACCGGCACGGTCCGCCAGATCGTGCAGACCGACATCGAGTCCGAGTGGGACTGGGACTTCGACAACGACGAGATGGACTACCTGGTCGAGCGCGAGCTGGACCTGGCCGTGATCGCGGACGAGGTCCGGGAGTTGCCCGCGGAGTGACGGCCGCCCGGCAGCACCATCCCGGATCGCCCGTGCACCGGCGGTGCACGGGCGATCCGCTGTCCCGGCCGACGCAGCCCGGCCGGGGCGGTGCCCGCTCGGCGGCGGCCCCGGTGGCGCGGCGCGGGGCGGAGCACGTGGACGGGCCGGACGTGAGAGCGTTGGCCCCCGAGCGCAGAGGACGCCCTGCGCCGGGCCGACGCACAGGAGAGGACTGCGATGAGCCACTCAGCTGCCCGGGACGACGGGCCCCGCAACGAAGGACGGGGACGACGGGGCGGTCGTGCCCGTGCCGTGCTCACCGGCCTGGTCGCGGCCGTGGTGGCCCTGGGCCTGCTCGTGGCCGGCTACGGAGTGGCGATCGAACCGCGGCTGATCCTGGACGAGGAACGCATCCAGGCCCGCATCCCCGGGCTGGGCCCGGACTGGGAGGGGGCGCAGGTGCTGGTGTTCTCCGATCTGCAGGTGGGGATGTGGTGGGACAACACCGGGATGATCGAGCGCGTGGTGCAGCAGGCCGTGGCCGCCGATCCGGCGGCGGTGCTGCTGCCGGGGGACTTCCTCTACCAGAGCGAGACCAGCATCCAGGAACGGGTCAGTGACGTGACCCGGCTGCTCGAGCCGCTGACCGAAGCCGAGATCCCGGTGTACGCGGTGATGGGCAACCACGACTACGCCGTCGGAGCCGTCGAGGAGCTCACCGCCGCCTTCGAGGAGCGCGGGATCGAGGTGCTGGCCGACGAGGCCACCGTCGTGCCCGCCCCCGGCGACGGCCCCGGACCGGGACTGTTCCTGGCCGGGGTGGGGCCCTCCTCGGTCGGAGCTGCTGAGCCCCAGGAAGCCCTTGATGACGTACCGGAGGCCGCACCACGGCTGGTGATGATGCACAACCCCACCACGTTCCCGGAGCTGCCCGCCGGCACCGCCCCGATGGCGGTGGCCGGGCACACCCACTGCGGCCAGATTGCCCTGCCCCTGCTGTCCCGGTGGTCCTACCTGGGGCTCACCGAGGAGGAGGAGATCGTGGCCGACGGCTTTGCCCCGGACGGCTACGGGGCCGAGGGCAACCAGATGTTCGTGACCTGCGGGATCGGGTTCAGTCTGCTGCCGGTGCGGATCAACGCCCCGCCCCAGCTGCTGACGATCGAGCTGCACCGGGGCTGACCCGGGCCGGTCGCCGCCCGTACCGGACTACTCGGTGCCGAGGCCGGCCTGGTCGAGGTAGGGCTGGCCGACGTGGCGGTCGTAGAAGCCGGCCTCCTCGTCCATGTCGTCCTGGTCGACCGGGGCCTGGAAGTTCTCCTGCACGGTGCCGGTGACGTCCACGACCGTGCCTTCCTCGGCGTCGGGGAACGCGAACCGGGCGCTGACCAGCAGCGGGTCCAGGTCCGGGTTCTTGGGGTCGGTGAGGACCAGGGCGGAGCGGGAGGGCACCAGGTCGGTGATCTGCCCGGTGAGGCTCACCTGCTGCCCGGCGTAGGAGGCCATGTCCGCGCGGAAGTCCTCGTCGTAGGGCCCGGTGTAGGCGACGGTGGCCTGCTCACCCGGGGTCTGCCCCGGCTGGGCGGGGCTGGACTCCGCTCCGGTCCCGGCTGCCGTCCCGCGGTCGGGCTCCGGGGAGCCGCTCGTCCCGCAGCCGGCAGTCGCGCCGGCGGCCGTGGCCAGGGCCACCGCGGTGGCCAGCTTCCGGGACCGGAGGAGACGGTGGGTGGTGTTCATGGTGCTCCTTCTCGTCGTCGACGGGGTGCTCGGCGCCGGCCGAGACCCTCCGGGCACTGCGGTTCGGGCGCGACACCCGGTGCGGAACCGGTGAACCAGTCATCCCTCACCGGTTCGACGGTAGCCCGGCGGCTCGGGGTTCGGAACCCGTCCCCGGCCGGGCTCCGCCGCTGCCCGGCCGCGCCAGAGTCGGGGGAACGGTCGATCCGACCTCCCGCTGACATGCGATAACGATGCTCTAACGGTGCGGTCGGAAGATGCGGAGAACATCGGGCCGATCCTTGCCACCGGATGAACAGCTTCCTTACGGTCGATGAGCACCACGCCGGGAGCCTGCTCGACCAGGGCCTCGGCGACAACGATCGAAACCCAGGAGGACCACCATGCGGACACGAGATCGACGGAGCACGCGGATGATGGCGGCAGGGATCTTCGCCGTCGCCGGACTCGGGCTGGCGGGGTGCAACACCGAAGGCCCCGAGGAGGGCACGGACGTGGAGGACGTCTCCGAGGGCGAGGTCCTGGAATCCTCCCCGGCGCCGCAGGAGACGGATCGGGAGGTCGGAGCGGGTTATGTCGGGCCCTATGACCAGGCCTTCTACGACGAGAGCGAAACCTACGCCGGCCAGGAGGTCACCGTCTCCGCGGAGGTGACCGAGACACTGTCGACCGACACGTTCGTGATCGCCGGTGCGGAGGAGACCGCGGTGGATCCGCTGCTGATCGTCGAGGAGCAGGAGATTCCTCCGCTCGACGACGGGCAGGTGGTGGAGGTGACCGGCACGGTTGCCCAGGACTTCGACATCGCCGCCACCGAGGAGGAGCTCGGCATCGACCTGGAGGACGATCTCTATGCCGACTACGTGGGCGAGCCCTACATCATGGCCACCCGCGGGGAGATCCTCGACGCGGAATGACGCACGGCGTGGGCCGGCCGGACGTCCTGGAGACTGGCCCGAGGACGGGCCCGGGCCGGGCCCGTCCTCGGCCCGGGGCCGCTTCGGGGTTCATCCGCCGTCGGAAACGGGCACTCGGCGGCCATCGTGGCAGGATCCGACCATGTCCACGACAGCAGACGGCACGCAGCGGCCCGCCCGCCCGGGGGCGGGCCGCCGGTCCTGGCCGCCGGACGGTGACGCCGCCGCAGCGGTGTCGGTCCCGGTGCGGGTGGCGGCCGCCTGGTCCTGGCGGCTGCTGGTCGTGGTCGCGGCCGTGGGGCTGCTCGGCCGTCTGCTCTCGACGATCACGGTGGTCGTCGTTCCCGTGCTCCTCGCGGGGCTGCTGGCCGGTCTGCTCTTCCCCGTGGTGCAGTGGGCCCGCAGTCACCGGGTGCCGGCGGGAGCAGCCTCCGGCGTCACCGTCCTCGGCCTGGTCGGGGTCGTCGCGGGGCTGCTGGTGCTGGCCGGCCGGCAGATCGTCCTGGGCTTCGCCCAGCTCTCCGGCAGCGTGGTGACCGGCAGCCGGCAGCTGCTGGAACGTCTCGAGGGCAGCCCGTTCGGGTGGGACGTGGGCACCTTCGACGACTGGATCGGGGACGTCGGGGCCACGGTCGAGGACAACAGCCAGGCGATCCTGGACGGAGCCATGTCCTTCGGCTCCACGGCCGGCCAGCTGCTGGCCGGTGTCGTGATCCTGCTCTTCACGCTGCTCTTCCTGCTGATGGAGGGCGAGCGGATCTGGTTGTCCGTGGTCCGGCTCTTCCCGGCGCCGGCGCGCCGAGCGGTCAACGGGGCGGGCCGGCACGGGTGGACGGCGCTGGTCCAGTACGCCCGTGCCCAGGGGCTCGTCGCGGCCCTCGACGCCGTGGGCATCGGGGTGGGCGCCGCCCTTCTCGGCGTGCCCCTGGCCCTGCCGATCGGCATCCTCGTGTTCCTGGGCTCGTTCGTCCCCGTCGTGGGAGCGGTGGCCACCGGGGCGGTCGCGGTCCTGGTGGCGCTGGTGGCCAACGGGACGACGAACGCACTGCTCATGCTGGGCGTGGTGGTGCTCGTCCAGCAGCTCGAGGGCAACGTCCTGCAGCCGCTCATCATGGGCAAGGCCGTCTCCCTGCACCCGCTGGCCGTGTTCCTGTCCGTGGCGACCGGTGCGGTCCTCTACGGCATCGCGGGGGCGCTCTTCGCGGTGCCGGTCATCGCCGTCCTGAACACGGTGGTGCGCTACCTCGCGGCGGGGGCGTGGCGGGCCGACGCGGACATCGGGTGGGAACCGTACTACTACCCCTGGGAGATCCGCCGGAACGCCCGGCGGCACGGGGCGGACCGGCAGCAGATCCAGGGACAGCTCGAGCGGTTCCACCGGGTCCGGGCCGAGGAGCGCCGTCGGGCCCGGGCCGGACGCCGGCCGTCCCGGCGCCCACGGCTGCGACGTCGGTGAGAGAGGCCCGCAGCCGCTGCCGTTCCCGCCTCAGCTGGCGCTCTCGAGGTGCGCCAGCGGCAGCCAGCGGTGCATGAGCCGGCGGAACGCCACGGCGGCGCCGTGGGCGTCCTGCGCGGCCAGCAGCTCCACGGCGTCCGCGAAGTCCTGCGGGCTCTCGTCGGGCTGGAAGGGATCCGCGAGCGAGCCGTAGTGCAGGACCACGAGGGAGTTGGCCGAGAACGCCCCGAGCCACCGGCCCAGGTGCGTGAGGTCCTCGGCGAGGTCCTCGAGGTCCTCGCCGCCCGCGTCCTCCACGACCTGCGCCGCGCGCACCACCCGCCGGGTCGCGAGGTCCACCGGCACTGCGCACCGGTGGACGCGGTTGCCGTGGTGGAAGCTCTCGGTGTGGTCCTGGGCCGTGAACAGCGAGAACCACGCCATGGGCACCGTGAACGCCGACTGGCGGGCGTGGACGGGCACGAAGTGCTCCCGGCTCACGAGCTCGCCCGCGGCCCGGACCGCGTCCTCGGGGATCAGCAGGTTGGGCAGGGGCTGGCCGCCCTCCTCCTCGGCGAGCGCCACGAGCCGCAGCGAGCGGCGCAGCCGTTGCGGGGGGTGGTAGACGGGGAAGTCGCCGACCCCCGCGGCGAGCATGTCCCGGCCCCGGGGCGCCGCGGAGAACGGCAGGGTCCACAGCGGCTCCACGGCCGGGGGCAGCGGCTCCTGACCCGGCTCGGCCAGCCGGGCGAGCTGCTCGGTCAGCTCGTTGACCCCGGCCTCCTCGGGGGGCAGCGCCCGCGGCAGCAGCGGGGCGTACACGGCGTCCAGCTCCTCGGCGGGCACGTACACCCGCAGCGCGAACTGGTGGGGGATCCCGGTGGCCGAGCGGAACGTCCGGCCGACCTGCAGCAACTGGGCCACGGCCGCTCAGGCGATCTCGACGATCACGGGGGCGTGGTCCGAGGCGCCCTTGCCCTTGCGCTCCTCGCGGTCGATCGACGCGTCCGTCACGCGGCCGGCCAGGGCGGGGGAGTAGAGCTGGAAGTCGATGCGCATGCCCTCCTTCTTCGGGAAGCGCAGCCCCTTGTAGTCCCAGTAGGTGTAGACGCCCGGGCCGGGGTGCCGGGGGCGGACCACGTCCTGGTAGCCGGCCTCCTCGAGGAAGGCGCGGAAGGCGGCACGCTCGGGGGCGCTGACGTGGGTCAGGCCGTTGTCGAGGAAGAACTGCAGGTCCCACACGTCCTCGTCCTGGGGGGCCACGTTCCAGTCGCCGACCAGGGCGACCTGCGCCTGCGGGTCCTCCTCGACCCACTGCTTGGCGTGGTCCTTCAGCACCCGCAGCCACTCCAGCTTGTAGGGCATGTGCGGGTCCTCCAGGCCGCGGCCGTTGGGGACGTAGAGGGACCAGACGCGCACGCCGCCGCACGTGGCCCCGATCGCGCGGGCCTCCTGCACGGGCTCCTCGCCGGGCTTGCCGAAGGCGGGCTGGTCCGGGAAGGTGCGCTCGACGTCCTCGAGGCCCACCCGGGAGGCGATCGCCACACCGTTCCACTGGCTGAGGCCGAAGTGGGCGACGTCGTAGCCCATGAACTCGAAGAGCTCCCAGGGGAAGTTCTCGTCCTTCGCCTTGGTCTCCTGCATGGCCAGCACGTCCACGTCCGAGCGCTGCAGCCACGCCTCCACGCGGTCGGCGCGGGCGCGGACGGAGTTCACGTTCCAGGTGGCGATCCTCATGGTCCCCACGTTACCGGCTGGCCCGGACGCCCCCGCCCACGGGCCGGACCGCCCGCCCCGCCGGTGGTTCCGTACGGGACCCCTTCCCCCAAGCGATTGCATATGCTAACTTCCTGCTGGCCCGTGCCCCCGGCGGCGCCGTCCCCAGCACGGAGAGACCTCCCATGAACCTCGCACGGACCGCGCTCGTCGTGTCCACCGTTTCCGCCCTCCTCCTCAGCGGCCTGCCGGCGGCGCTCGCCGCGCCGGCCCCGCCGGCCGCTCCGTCCGAGCTCGCCCGCACCGCCGACGCTCCGGTCCTCTCCGGGGGCTCGGCGGGCGACCCCGCCCCGGCGGGGGCCCCGGCGCCCGCGCCGGAGGCCCCGCCCGCCGGCGGCCTGGCCGCGGCGGCCGGCGCCCACCCGACCACGGTCGAGCAGGTCACCGAGGCCTTCGAGATCGTCAACGACCACCGGCGCCAGGCCAACCGTGCCCCGCTGGTCTACAACACGGCCCTGTCCCGCAACGCCCAGCAGTGGGCGGAGACCATGGCCGGTGCCCGCACGGAGTCGCGCAATCCGGATCCCTGGGCGGGCGCCCCCGCCGGCGGCGTCCGGATGGACCAGTACTACGGGAAGGGCGTCTTCACCGGCGCGTTCCAGGGCGTCGACGCGGTCGAGGCCCTCACCCACTACCTGCTGGACTTCTACCCCCGCAACGGGACCGACCAGTTCGCCCGGGACCTGACCCACCTCGGCATCGGCGTCAGCCACGTCGCCACGTCGGGCTCGGACGGGCCCGGCTGGGAGACCTACCTGACCGTCTACTACTACGCCTATCCGGCCGGGCCGGCCGTGCCCGGGACGTATACGACCCCGGCGCAGGGGTTCGTGCCCCCGGTGACCGCCCCGGCCCTCACCGTCCGCGGCGCCATCGGCACCAAGTACCACCGCCTGGGCGGAGCCTCCGTGCTCGGCGAGCCCACCATGAACGAGCGCGGCGGCCTGGTGCACGGCGGCGTCTACCAGCAGTTCCGGAAGGGCACCCGCACCACCACCATCTACTGGGCCCCCGGCTACGGGGCGATGGCCGTGAAGAACTACGGCTCCATCGGCGCCCGGTGGATCGCGGCCGGCCGGGAGCACAACTTCGGGCTGCCCGCCACGGACGAGCGCCCCGCCGCCGGCGGCGCGTACCAGGTCTTCCGCCGCGACGGGCGCTCCACCCAGGTGATGTGGAGCCCCGGCACGGGCTCCCGCGCGATCAAGCTGTACGGGGCGATCGGCCGGGCCTGGACGGCCGCCGGCCGGGAGCGCGGCTACGGCTTCCCGGTCACCGACGAGTACCGGTACGGCACCGAGGTGCGCCAGCGCTTCTCGAAGGGCTACACCGTCCACTACGCGGCCGGCCGGACCTGGGCCACCCGCTGAGGGGGCCCGACGACGGCGGAGCCGCGCACCCCGGCCGGGGTGCGCGGCTCCGCCGCTCCGCGGGTGCTCCCGGCGTCAGGCCCGCCACCAGTCGTCGAGGAGCGTGGCGGGGGTCGTGCGCTTGTGCCGGGTGATGCGCCAGCGGTGCTCGATCTTCTCCGCCACGGCGGCGTCGACCTCGTGGCCCTCCAGGTAGTCGTCGATGTCGTCGTAGGACAGCCCCAGCTCCGCCTCGTCGGTCTGGCCGGGGGCGTCGTCGAGCAGGTCCGCGGTGGGGGCCTTCGCCCACAGCCGCTCCTGCGCGCCCAGGGTCTTCGTCAGGAGCCGGTTCTGCCGCTTGTCGAGGCCGAACAGCGGCAGCACGTCCGCGCCGCCGTCGCCGTACTTGGTGAAGAACCCGGTCACGGACTCGGCGCCGTGGTCCGTGCCGATCACGAGCAGGTTCCGCTCCCCGGCGATCGCGTACTGGGCCGTCATCCGGACGCGGGCCTTGATGTTGCCCTTGTTGAAGTCGGAGATCTCCCGGCCGGTGGCCTCCCGGAACTCGGCCTCGAAGCCGTCCACGGCGGGGGCCACGTTGTAGGTCACGGTGCTGGACGGCCGGATGAACTCCAGGGCGGCCTGGGCGTCGTCCTCGTCGTGCTGGACGTTGTAGGGCAGCCGGACGGCCACGAAGTCCGCCTCCACGCCCTCCTCCGCGAGCCGGTCCACCGCCATCTGGGCCAGCCGGCCGGCCAGCGTGGAGTCGAGGCCCCCGCTGATGCCGAGCACGAAACCGTTCGTGCCGCTGGCGCGCAGGTAGTCGCAGAGGAAGCCGACGCGCGCCTCGATCTCCTGCTGGGGGTCGATCTCGGGCTTCACGCCCATCTCTTCGATGATTGCTGCCTGCAGTGTCCGCATGGGCCCCATGCTAGTGCGGGGCGCTCCCGGCGGGGCAAGGGCGCACCTGCCGGGAACCACGGGCGCGGTGCGTAGGATGCGGGCCATGCTCCTGCGCCGCCCCGCCCTCGCCGCCGGGAGCACCGAGATCCGACCGACCGAGCGAACCAGGAGCACAGCATGAGCGAGCAGCACGGGACCAGCCACGGGACCAGCCACGGGACCGGCTACGAGAACATCCTGGTCGAGGTCCGCGGGAGGGTCGGGATCATCACCCTGCACCGGCCGAAGGCGCTCAACGCCCTCGACGCCGCGACCCTGCGGGAGGTCGTCGCGTCGTCCACCGCCCTGGACGCGGACCCCGGGATCGGGGCGATCGTCCTGACCGGGTCGGAGAAGGCCTTCGCCGCGGGCGCCGACATCAAGGAGATGGCCGGGCGCAGCGCCCCGGAGATGTACCTCGCCGACTGGTTCGCGGGCTGGGACGCCTTCACCCGCGTGCGCACCCCCGTCGTCGCCGCGGTCTCGGGCTACGCCCTCGGCGGGGGGTGCGAGCTGGCGATGATGTGCGACCTCCTGATCGCCGCGGACACGGCCCGCTTCGGCCAGCCCGAGATCAACCTCGGGGTGATCCCCGGGATGGGCGGCTCCCAGCGCCTGGCCCGCGCGGTGGGCAAGGCCAAGGCGATGGACATGGTCCTCACCGGCCGGCAGATCGACGCCGCGGAGGCCGAGCGGGCGGGGCTCGTCTCCCGCGTGGTGCCCGCCGCGGACCTGCTGCAGGAGGCCCTGGACGTCGCCGGGACCATCGCGGCGAAGTCCCTGCCCTCGGTCCTCGCGGCCAAGGAGGCCGTGGACGCGGCGTTCGAGACCACCCTCGCGCAGGGCGTGCACCTCGAGCGCCGGCTCTTCCACGCCCTGTTCGCCACCGAGGACCAGAAGGAGGGCATGGCCGCGTTCGCGGAGAAGCGCGAGCCGCGGTTCACGCACCGCTGAGTTCCCGCCGCGCCCGGACGGTCCCGGCCGCGCGGGCTAACGTGGTGCCATGCCGACACCGTCGAACGAAGCCCCCGCCTGGCAGGTCCGCGAGTCCGCCCTCGACCCGGGCGCGCACGGCGCCCTGGAGTCCGTCTTCGCCCTGTCCAACGGGTACGTCGGAGTCCGGGGCACCCTGGACGGGGCGCAGCCCAGCGACTCCCGCGGCACCTTCCTCTCGGGCGTCTACGAGTACCACCCGCTGTCCTACCCCGAGGGCGGCTACGGTCACCCCGAGCACGGCCAGGCCATCATCGGCGTGGCCGACGGCAGCACCGTGCACCTGCAGGTGGACGGCGTCCCCCTGGACGTGCGGGACTCGCCGCCGGAGCAGCACGAGCGGGTGCTCGACCTGCGGGCCGGCACGCTCCACCGGGAGACGGAGTGGGTCACCCCGCGGGGCGCCCGGATGCGGCTGCGCTCCACCCGGCTCGTCTCGCTGGGCCACCGCCCGGTGAGCGCGCTCCACTACACCGTCGAGGCGGTGGACCGCTCCGTCCAGGTGGTGCTCCGCTCCGCCCTCGTGGCCAACGGCACCCCGCCCAAGGTGGAGAACTCCGACCCGCGCGTGGCCGAGGTCCTGGCGAAGCCGTTCCGCCCCGAGATCCACCACTGCCACGGGACGGGCGGCGCCCTGGTCCACCGCACCCACGGCAGCGGGATCGGGGTGGGCGCCGCGGTCGAGCACGACGTCGACCTCCCGGCCGGCGGCGCCGTGAGCACGCAGTGCGACGAGGACCAGGTGGTGACGACCGTCGTCGCCGACCTCGGCCCCGGTGAGAGCGTGCGCTTCGTGAAGTACCTGTGCCACTCCTCGGCCGCGGACGACCCCGCCGAGGACCTCCGCGGCCAGGTGCTCGCGGCCATGGCCGGGGCGCGGCGGCGCGGCTGGGAGGGGCTGCTCGCCGACCAGCGCACGGAGCTGGACGAGTACTGGGCGGGCGCGGACGTGGAGATCGACAGCGACCCCGAGCTGCAGCTGGCGGTGCGCTTCGACCTGTTCCAGCTCCTGCAGGCGGCGGCCTGCGTCGACGGGGCACCGGTCGGGGCGAAGGGACTGACCGGCGGCGGCTACAGCGGGCACACCTTCTGGGACGTCGAGGGCTTCGTGCTGCCGGCCCTCGCGCTGCTGCGCCCCCGGGACGCCGCACGCCTCCTGCGCTGGCGCTCCTCCACCCTGGACCGGGCGCGGCAGCGGGCGCAGGTCCTGGACCTGGGCGGCGCCTCCTTCCCGTGGCGCACCATCGACGGGCACGAGACCTCGGCGTACTGGCCGGCCAGCACCGCGGCCATGCACGTCAACGCCGACATCGCCCGGGCCTTCAGCTGGTGGGCCGACGTGACCGGCGAGGACCTCACCACGGTCGGCGGGGTCGACGTCCTCGTGGAGACGGCGCGCGTGTGGGCCGCCATGGTGCACGAGGACCACGAGGGCCGCATCCACCTGCTCGGGATGACCGGACCGGACGAGTACACCGGCGTGGTGGACGACAACGTGTTCACCAACCTCATGGCCCGGCGCAATCTCCGGGCGGCCGCCGACGCGTGCGAGGAGCACCGCGAGCACATCGGGCGGCTGTCCGTGACGGCGGACGAGCTCCAGCGGTGGCGGGCCCTGGCGGACGCGATCCACGTGCCCTACGACGCCGTGCGGGGCGTGCACCCCTCCAACGCGGGGTTCACGACCTACCGCGAGTGGGACTTCGAGGCCAAGCAGGACGGCTACCCCGTGGAGGAGCACTTCCACTACGCGAAGATCTACCGCCGCCAGGTCGTCAAGCAGGCCGACCTGGTCCTCGCCCTGTGGTGGTGCGCCGAGGCGTTCACCCCCGAGCAGACCGCCCGGGACCTGGACTACTACGAGCAGCGGACCGTGCGCGACTCGTCCCTCTCGGCCTGCGTCCAGGCCGTGGTCTGCGCCCGCGTGGGCCACCTGGACCTCGCCCTCGAGTACCTGCGCGAGTCGGCCCTCGTGGACCTGCGGGACATCCAGCAGGACGCCGGACAGGGGCTGCACCTGGCCTCCGCCGCCGGGTCGTGGCTGGCCGTGGTCTGCGGGTTCGGCGGTCTGGACACGGGCGGGGACGAGCTGCGCCTGGCCCCCCGGCTGCCGGAGCGGCTGCACCGGCTCGCCTTCCGCCTCCACTGGCGCGGCCGCCGGCTCGGCGTGGAGATCACGCGCTCGGGCACGGCGGTGCGGCTCCTGGACGGGGACCCCGGCGAGGTCGCGCTGCGGATCGACGACGAGCCTGTGACCCTCACGGCCGACCGCCCCGTGCACGCCCCGCTGCGCGCCCCCCACCCGCCCACCCCCGCACCGCGCCAGCCACCGGGCCGCGCCCCCCGGGCTCCCCGCGGCTCGTGACGACGTCCCGCCCGCACCGGCTACCCTGGCCGTGTGGGTGAGACGTGGAGCGGACCGGGGCCCGGCGGGGCGCAGCCTCCGCCGCACGCCCCGCACGCCCCGCACGCCCCGCACGCCCCGCACGCCCCGCACGGGCGGGACGTGCAGGACCCGGCGGTGGCTGCCGCCTTCGCGACCGGGACCGCCCCGCCCACGACGCCGGGCGAGGCCCCCGCGACGCCGTCCACGCCCCTCGAGGTGCTCACCCGCGTCTGGGGCTACGACGCCTTCCGCGGGCAGCAGGCCGAGATCATCGAGGCCGTCAGCAGGGGTGAGGACGCGCTCGTGCTCATGCCCACCGGCGGCGGCAAGAGCCTGTGCTACCAGATCCCCGCGCTCGTCCGGGAGGGCACCGGCGTCGTCATCAGCCCGCTCATCGCGCTCATGCACGACCAGGTCGACGCGCTCGAGCAGCTCGGGGTGCGCGCCGCGTACCTCAACTCCACCCAGACGGCCGACGAGCGCCGCGCCGTGGAGCGCCGGCTCCTGGCGGGCGAGCTCGACCTGCTCTACCTCGCCCCCGAGCGCCTGCCCGTGGCGGCGGAGCTGCTCGACCGCGCCCGCATCGCGCTCTTCGCCGTCGACGAGGCGCACTGCGTGGCCCAGTGGGGCCACGACTTCCGCCCCGACTACCTCGGGCTCACGATCCTGCACGAACGCTGGCCCGGGGTCCCGCGCATCGCGCTGACCGCCACCGCGACCGAGGAGACGCGCGAGGAGATCGTCCGCAACCTCCGCCTGGGCGGCGCCCGCGTCTTCGTCTCCAGCTTCGACCGGCCCAACATCCAGTACCGTGTCGGGACCAAGCAGGAGGCCCGCCGGCAGCTGCTGCAGCTCATCCGGACCGAGCACGACGGCGAGGCCGGCATCGTCTACTGCCTCAGCCGCGCCTCGGTGGAGCGCACGGCCGAGTGGCTGGCCGGCCAGGGCGTTCCCGCCCTGCCCTACCACGCCGGTCTGCCCGCCGAGCTGCGCCTGCAGCACCAGACCCGGTTCCTGCGCGAGGACGGCGTCGTCATGGTCGCGACCATCGCCTTCGGCATGGGCATCGACAAGCCCGACGTGCGCTTCGTCGCCCACCTCGACCTGCCCAAGAGCATCGAAGGCTACTACCAGGAGACCGGTCGCGCCGGGCGCGACGGGCTGCCGTCGACGGCGTGGCTGGCCTACGGGCTGCAGGACGTCGTCCAGCAGCGGCGGATGATCGAGGGCGGCGAGGGGGACCGGCAGCGCAAGCGCGCCCAGACGCTCCACCTGGACGCGATGCTCGCGCTGTGCGAGACGGTGCAGTGCCGCCGCCAGCAGCTGCTGCGCTACTTCGGCGAGGCGAGCGGACCGTGCGGCAACTGCGACACCTGCCTCGACCCGCCCGAGGCCTTCGACGGCACGGTCCCGGCGCAGAAGCTCATGTCCACGATCGTGCGGCTGCAGCGGGAGCGGGGCCAGCAGTTCGGCGCCGGGCACCTGGTGGACATCCTGCTCGGCCGGGAGACCGAGCGGGTGGTGCGGATGCGCCACACCGAGCTGACCACGTTCGGCATCGGCACCGAGCTGAGCGACCAGGAGTGGCGCGGCGTGGTGCGCCAGCTGCTGGCCCAGGGCCTGCTCCAGGTGCAGGGCGAGTACGGCGTCCTGGCGCTCACCGACGCGGCGGGGGAGGTGCTGCGCGGGCGGCAGGAGGTGCGCCTGCGCCGCGAGCCCGAGCGGGCCAAGGCCGTCCGCCGGCCCAGGGGCGGCGCCGCGCCGCCGGCCCTGGACGAGCCCCAGCAGGAGCTCTTCCAGCAGCTGCGGGCCTGGCGCGCCGCCGTGGCGAAGGAGCAGGGCGTGCCGGCGTACGTCGTCTTCAACGACGCGACGCTCGCCGCGATCGCGCAGGCCCGGCCGACCTCGCTCAACGAGCTGCGCGGCATCTCCGGCGTGGGCGACGCCAAGCTCGAGCGCTACGGCGAGGCCGTCCGCGAGCTCGTCACCGGCAGCTGACCCTCCGCACCTGCGTCCCATCTCTCCCCTCACATCCGCAGCTGCGGATAGGGTGGCGCCATGACCGAGATCAGGATCGCCGACGCCGCCCGCTTCCTCGGCGTCAGCGACGACACCGTCCGGCGCTGGATCGACCAGGGCACGCTGCGCAGCACCCGCGGCGTGACCGGCCAGACCGTGGTGGACGGACTGGAGCTGGCCCGCCTGCTCAAGGACCGCTCCGTGCGGCCCGAGGACCCCGCGCGGGTCGCCAGCTCGGCGCGCAACCGGTTCGTGGGGCTGGTCACCGAGGTCGTCTCGGACACCGTGATGTCCCAGGTGGAGCTGCAGTGCGGCCCGCACCGGGTGGTCTCCCTCATGAGCACCGAGGCCGTCCGGGACCTGGGCCTGGAGCCCGGCCGCGTGGCCACGGCCGTCGTCAAGTCGACCGACGTCGTCGTCGAGACCCCGGGGACGTGAGGCGGCGGTGCACACCAGGACCACCGCCGTCGCGCTCCTCCTCGCCGGTCTCGGGCTCGGCGCCGCCGGGTGCGGGGCCGGCCCGTCCCCCGCGGCCGGCGGCGAGCCCGCCACCGTCCTCGACGTCCACGCCGCGGCCTCCCTCACGGACGTCTTCACCGAGCTCGCCGAGCAGTTCGAGGCGCAGCACCCGGAGGTGGAGGTGTCGCTGAACTTCGCCGGCTCCTCCGCCCTGGTCCAGCAGATCGCGGCGGGCGCGCCCGCCGACGTCCTCGCCACCGCCGACGAGCGGAGCATGGCCGCGGCCGTGGACGCCGGCCTCGTCGACGGCGCGCCCGAGGTCTTCGCGACCAACGTCCTGACCGTGGTCGTGCCCGCGGGCAACCCGGCCGGCGTCGGGACCTTCCGGGACCTGGCCGAGCCGGGCGTGCAGGTCGTGGTGTGCGCGCCGCAGGTGCCGTGCGGCGCCGCCGCGGAACGCGTCGAGGAGGCCGCGGGCGTGCGGCTGAGCCCGGTGAGCGAGGAGGGCGCCGTGACGGGCGTGCTCGGCAAGGTCGTCTCGGGCCAGGCGGACGCCGGCCTGGTCTACGCCACGGACGCGCGCTCGGCCGGGGACGCGGTCGAGGTCGTCGAGGTCCCGCAGGCGTCCCGGGCCGTGACCCGCCCGGCCGTCGCCGCGCTCGCGGACGCCGACGCGCCGGCCCGGCAGTTCCTCGAGCTCGTCGCCGGCGACCGCGGCCGGGAGGTCCTGGCCGGGGCGGGGTTCGGGGCGCCGTGATCCGGCGTCGTCCCCGCGGGTTCAGCACCGTCCCCGGCTGGGTGTGGATCCCGGCCGCCCTGGGCGCCCTGGTGGTGGTCCTGCCGGTCCTCGGGATGCTCTCCCGGGTGGACGGGGGCGGCTTCCTCGGCCTGGTCACCTCGGAGTCCTCCCGCACCGCCCTGTGGCTGAGCCTGCGCACCGCGGCCGCCTCCACCGCGCTGTGCGTGCTGCTGGGCGCCCCGCTGGCCCTCGTGCTGGCCCGCGCGCGGCCGCCCGGCGCCCGGCTGCTGCGCTCGCTGGTGCTGCTGCCCCTGGTGCTGCCGCCCGTGGTCGGCGGGATCGCCCTGCTCCACACCTTCGGGCGCCACGGGCTCGTCGGGCGCCACCTCGAGCTGGCCGGCATCAGCGTCGCCTTCACCACCGTGGCCGTGGTGCTTGCCCAGACGTTCGTGGCGCTGCCGTTCCTCGTGGTCAGCCTCGAGGGCGCGCTGCGCAGCGCCGCGGCCGGCTACGAGGAGGTCGCGGCCACCCTCGGCGCCCGGCCCACCACCGTGCTGCGGCGCGTCACCCTTCCCCTGGTGCTGCCGGGACTGGCCTCCGGCGCCGTGCTCTCCTTCGCGCGCTGCCTGGGCGAGTTCGGGGCCACCCTGACCTTCGCGGGCAGCCTGGAGGGGACCACCCGCACCCTGCCCCTGGAGATCTACCTGCTGCGGGAGACCGACCCGGACGCCGCCGTCGCCCTCTCGCTCGTGCTCGTGGTCGTGGCGGTGCTCGTCGTGGGGCTCACGGCCCCCGGGCGCCGGACGGCGGGCCGGCGATGACGGAGGGACTGTCCGTGGACGCCCGGGTGGCCGCGCGGGACTGGGCCCTCTCGCTGAGCGTCCCGCCGGGGGCCACCGTGGCGGTGACCGGCCACAACGGCGCGGGGAAGTCCACCCTGTTCGCCGTCCTCGCCGGGCTGCTCGTGCCGGACACCGGCCGGTGCACCCTCGGCGGGTCCGTCCTCTTCGACCTCGACGGCTCCGGGCGCGGGAGCTGGGCGCCCCCGCACGAGCGCGGCATCGCGCTCATGGCGCAGGAGCCCCTGCTGTTCCCGCACCTGAGCGTGCTCGAGAACGTGGCCTTCGGCCCGCGCAGCCGCGGCGCCGGCCGCGCCCGGTCCCGGGACGCCGCCCGGCACTGGCTCGCCGAGGTGGGGGCCGAGCAGTTCGCCGGCCGCCGCCCGGCCCAGCTCTCCGGCGGGCAGGCGCAGCGCGTGGCCATCGCCCGGGCCCTGGCGGCCGAGCCGCGGCTGCTGCTGCTGGACGAGCCGTTCTCCGCCCTGGACGCGGCCACCACGCCGGTCGTCCGCGAGCTGCTCGTCCGGGTGCTGGAGGGCCGGACCGCCCTGGTCATCAGCCACGACCCCGAGGACGCCGCCGCGCTGGCCGAGCGCGTCGTGGTGCTCGAGAACGGCCGGGTCGCCGGTCCGCGGTGAGCCGCCCCCTCCGCCGGCGGTGAGCTGGATCACAGTACGATGTGCTCACCACCGTACGGTTCGACCCGGTCCCGGCGGGCCACCCCTCCGCCCGGACCGACGAAAGGACATCCCATGAACCCGGTCCTGCGCGGGGAATCCCCGTCCGTGGAGCAGCACCCCGGCATCCCCTTCCCGGACGCCGACCTCTTCTGCTTCGCCGCCCTGCTGTCCCCGTCCGAGCGCGCGCGGCTGGCCGGGCTGCGCGCCTTCCTCCAGGAGCAGGTCCGTCCCGTGGTCACGCCGTACTGGAACCGCGAGGAGTTCCCGTCCCACCTGCTCCCGGACCTGGCCGCCCACGGGCTCGGCGAGCTCGAGCTCTCCGGGGCGAGCCGGCTGTTCCGGGGCCTGGCCTACGCCGAGGTCGCCCGGGCCGACGTCTCCCTGAGCGCCCTCGTGGGCATCCACAACGAGCTCGTCGTCGACCTGATCGACGCCCTGGGCTCGCCCGAGCAGAAGGCCCGGTGGCTGCCGGAGCTGCGCCGCTTCCGGGCCCTCGGCGCGTTCGCCCTCACCGAGCCCGAGCACGGCTCCGACATCGCCGGCGGACTGGCCACCACCGCGACCCGCGACGGCGACGAGTGGGTGCTCACCGGGACCAAGCGCTGGATCGGCGCCGGCACGATCGCCGACGTCGCGATCGTCTGGGCCCGGGACACCGCCGACGGGCAGGTCAAGGGCTTCCTCGTGGAGACCGACCGCCCGGGCTGGTCCGCCACGAAGATCGAGCACAAGATCGGCCTGCGGATCATGCAGAACGCCGACGTCGTCCTGGACGAGGTCCGGATCCCCGCCGCCGGCGCCCTGCCCGGGGCGCAGGACTTCGCCGCGGCCAACGAGATGCTGCGCAACTCCCGCGCCTGGGTGGGCTGGCAGGCGGCCGGGGTGCAGCTGGCGATCTTCGACGTCGCCCGGGCCTACGCCCTGGCCCGGACGCAGTTCGGCCGCCCGCTCGCGAAGTTCCAGCTCGTCCAGGAGCCCCTCGCCCGGATCCTCGGCAACACCACCGCCACCCTGGGCCTCATGGCCCAGATCGCCCGGCTGCAGGAGGACGGCGGCTTCGACATGCCCCACGCCGCCCTGGCCAAGGCCACCACCACCTCCCTGGCCCGGGAGTCGGCCGCCCTGGGCCGGAACCTGCTCGGCGGCAACGGCGTGGTGACCGACCACGAGATGGCCAAGCTCTTCAACGACGTCGAGATCCTCTACACCTACGAGGGCACCTACGAGATCAACGCCCTCATCGTGGGCCGCGCCGTCACGGGCGTCTCCGCGTTCGTCTGAGCGGGGCCCGCGCGCCACCGCCCGGCCACCTCCCACCACCCCCGAGCAGCTCCCCGGAAGGAGCCCGCATGGACGTCACCGACACCTCCGCCCTCGTCACCGGAGCCGCCTCAGGACTCGGCGCCGCCACCGCCGCGATGCTGGCCGGGCGCGGCGTGCGGGTCTTCGCCGTCGACCTCCCGGCCGCGATCGAGAAGGCCCCCGACGTCCCCGGCGTGCGCCACGTCCCCGCCGACGTCACCGACCGGGAGCAGGTGCGCGAGGCCGTGGCGGCCGCGTCCGCCGCCGGGCCCCTGCGCACCGTGGTGAACTGCGCCGGCATCGGCCCCTCCGCCCGGGTGCTGGGCAGGCAGGGCGTGCACGACCTCGACCTGTTCGAGACCGTGCTGCGCGTCAACCTCCTCGGCACGTTCACCGTCCTGGCGCTGGCCGCGGAGCGGATCGCGGCCACCGACCCGGTCGACGACGACGGGCAGCGCGGGCTGGTCGTCAACACCGCCTCCGTCGCCGCGTTCGAGGGGCAGGTCGGGCAGGCCGCCTACGCGGCGTCGAAGGGCGGGGTGCACAGCCTGGGCATCACCGCGGCCCGGGACCTCGCGAGCGCCGGGATCCGGGTGAACACCATCGCCCCCGGGGTGGTGGAGACGCCCATGCTCGCGGCGGTGAGCGACGAGTTCCGGGCCGGTCTCGCCGCGGGCGTGCCGTTCCCGCGCCGGCTGGGCCGGCCCGGGGAGTTCGCCCAGCTCGTGGCGACGTTCCTCGACAACGACTACCTCAACGGCGCCACGGTCCGCATGGACGGGGCGCTGCGCATGGCGCCCCGCTGAGGGCCCGCCCCATAGACTGGGGCCCATGACCACCGACTTCTCGCCCGTCGACCTCGCCACGGCCCGCGACCGCCTCCGCCAGCTGATCACCGACCTCGCCGTGGTGCGGGGCAAGGTGACGCTCGCCAGCGGCATCGAGGCCGACTACTACGTGGACCTGCGCCGCGTGACCCTCCACCACGAGGCGTCCCGCTACGTGGGCCAGGTGATGCTGGCCCTGCTCGACGAGGCGGGGATCTCCTGCGACGCCGTGGGCGGGCTGACCATGGGCGCGGACCCCGTGGGCCACGCGATCATGCGCACGGCCGGTGACCAGGGCCGGGCGATCGACACGTTCGTGGTCCGCAAGGCCCAGAAGAGCTACGGGATGGGCCGCCAGGTCGAGGGCCCCCCGGTGCGGGGCCGCGACGTCGTCGTGGTGGAGGACACCTCCACCACGGGCGGCTCCGCGCTCACCGCGGTGGAGGCCCTGCAGCGGACCGGCGCCAACGTGGTGGCCGTGGCGATCATCGTGGACCGGCGGACCGGCGCCAAGGAGCGCATCGAGGAGACCGCGGGCGTGCCGTGCCTCTACGCCTTCACGAAGGACGAGTTCGGGCTTGACTGACCCCGTCGACGAGGCCGGTGCCCCGGCGGCCCCGGCGGTCGGCGTCGGCCCCTGGGAGGGCCCCTGGCCCGAGGGCGGGCAGTGGGACCCGGAGCTGCTCGAGCACGGGGACCGGCGCAACGTCGTGGACGCCTACCGGTACTGGACGATGGACGCCATCGTGGCCGATCTCGACACCCGCCGGCACGGCTTCCACGTGGCCGTGGAGAACTGGCAGCACGACCTCAACATCGGCTCGGTGGTGCGCACCGCCAACGCGTTCCTCGCCCGGGAGGTGCACATCGTGGGCCGGCGGCGCTGGAACCGCCGCGGAGCGATGGTCACCGACAGGTATCAGCACGTGCGCCACCACGCGAGCGTCGAGGAGTTCACGGACTGGGCGCACGCCGAGGGCCTGCCCGTGATCGGGATCGACAACTTCCCCGACTCGCAGCAGCTCGAGACCTACGACCTGCCGGCGCGCTGCGTGCTGGTGCTCGGCCAGGAGGGACCGGGGCTGAGCCCCGAGATGCACGCGGCGGCCGGGACCACCCTGTCCATCGCCCAGTTCGGCTCGACCCGCTCCATCAACGCCTCGGCCGCGGCCGCGGTGGCGATGCACGCCTGGATCCGGCGGCACGTCTTCGGCCAGCCCGTCGTGTGACGGGCGACCCGCGGCGTCCACCCGTCGTCCCCCGGCGCCGGTTTGGCTAGAGTGGGAGCCAGGCCACACCCGAACCGAAGGAGCCAGCATGCCCATCGCAACCCCTGATGTCTACGCCGAGATGATCGACCGGGCCAAGGAGAAGGGTTTCGCCTACCCGGCCATCAACGTCACGTCCTCCCAGACCCTCAACGCGGCCATCCGCGGCTTCGCCGAGGCCGGATCGGACGGCATCATCCAGGCTTCCACCGGCGGGGCGGCCTACTGGTCCGGGGCCTCCGTGAAGGACATGGTCACCGGCTCGCTCGCGATGGCCGCCTTCGCCCGCGAGGTCGCGAAGAACTACGACGTCAACATCGCCCTGCACACCGACCACTGCCCGCAGGACAAGCTCGAGGGCTTCGTGCTGCCGCTGCTCGAGGAGTCCGAGAAGGCCGTGGCCCGCGGCGAGGACCCGATCTTCCAGTCCCACATGTGGGACGGCTCCGCCATCGAGCTCGACGAGAACCTGAAGATCGCCCAGGAGCTGCTGGCCCGCACGAACAAGGCCAAGATCATCCTCGAGGTCGAGATCGGCGCGGTCGGCGGCGAGGAGGACGGCGTGGAGAACGCGATCAACGAGAAGCTCTACTCCACCGTCGAGGACGGCCTGGCCACGGTCGAGGCCCTCGGCGCCGGCGAGAACGGCCGGTACCTCACCGCCCTGACCTTCGGCAACGTGCACGGCGTGTACAAGCCCGGCGGCGTCAAGCTGCGCCCGGAGCTGCTGCAGCAGATCCAGGAGGAGGTCGGGAAGAAGATCGGCAAGGACCGTCCCTTCGACCTCGTCTTCCACGGCGGCTCCGGCTCCACCGCGCAGGAGATCGCGAACTCCGTGGAGTACGGGGTGGTCAAGATGAACGTGGACACCGACACCCAGTACGCCTTCACCCGCCCGGTCGCCGGGCACATGTTCACCAACTACGACGGTGTGCTCAAGGTCGACGGCGAGGTCGGCAACAAGAAGAAGTACGACCCGCGCGTGTGGGGCGCCCTGGCCGAGGAGCACATGGCCGCCCGCGTGGTCGAGGCCTGCCAGAACCTCGGCTCCGCCGGGACCTCCGTCAAGTAGCGACTCCACCCCGCCGCGGCCGCCCTGCGCGGCCGCGGCGGGCGACGGCGGCGCCCTGCCCGCGCGGGGCGCCGCCGTCACTCTTTCCACGTGCGAGCATCGGTTCTTCCTCTACCTCATTCAGGCATTGCACTTATTGCACTTATTGTTCGAGAGTGCCATGATCAGACATGAAGGAGGGACCATGTCCAAGACATCGAGGCTTGAGATCCTCGACCCTACAAAGGTCCAGATCGAACAGGCTCGTGAACTCGTCTCAGCTCTCAAGAGCCAGACGAGTCCGACAGTGCGGATCCAGATAGGCGAGAGCTCCCATGAGGTTCCGGCTCAGCTCGCCGGACTTGTGGAAGATCTGCTGAAGCGAGTGGCCCAAGGCCAGCACGTATCCATTGGGGGTACGCCAGAAGAAGTCACCACGACGGTTGCGGCCAAGATGTTGGGGATGTCCCGTCCGACACTGATGAAGCTGGTGCGGGAGCGCAGGATCCCGTCGCGCTCGGTGGGCAAGCACACCCGTCTTCGCGCGGAGGACGTTCTGGCATACCGGAAATCCGAGTGGGAAGCGCGCGACCAAGCATTCGAACGTCTGCGCAATCCCTCCGAGGATCTCGAGATGGCACCCTAGTCCAGTCGTACCGTGCGCGTGGGGCCGGCGCTCATAGACTCAAGGTCATGAATGCTGGCCCCACTCACGTCCTCCTCGACGGCCAACGTCCTCTTCTCCCGTGCTTGCCGGGATTGGATCGCTCGGGGAGCACTGCTGTGCCGAGAGGGGATGTTCGTGCCCCACTGGACGGAGGACGTCCTGTCCGAGTGGATGTACCGATTGAGGCGAAAGAACCCCACGGCGCCTGACAGCAGCATCGGCCAGAAGAGGCGGGATCTGGAGGGAGCCTTTCCGCAGGCCCTTGTCACCGGGTACGCCATCATGGACTCACCCTTCGCCGATCCGAATGACGCTCATGTTCATGCAGCGGCAGTCCAAGCCGGTGTGGACATGGTGATCACGCAGGATTCAGGATTCCACGCGGTCGATGGTCATGTCCTCGATGACTTGCCCTATGAAGTGTGGACGCCGGACGACTTCCTCGTGCTCATGGCGGACAGCTCGCCCGGACTTCTGTTTGCGCTGGTCGAAGACCAGCTCGGATATTGGAGCAGAAGGAGTCCCGGCGATGTCGACCTGCCCGGGCGTCTGCGCGCCGCTCAGCTGTGCCAGTTCGCCTCGCAGGTCGAAGAGGTGCTGAGAACGATGGCGATGAGCGGTCGGTGGTAGGTACGGCTTCCTGCTCACTTTTCTCCCTCGGCCTTACTTGCAGCACTCGCAACTGCCCGGATATTGGTCGCACCTGCTTGCAGAGGCCGAGACATACCTGAGCCACCCGCCGCGTAGGCTTAGAGATGATCATCCGGGGCCAGGCCCCGTCGCACAGAGACCTACGGAGCACACAGCATGTCCCTCACCGGCAAGAACCTGCTCGGCGGCCCCGAGCCCACCCATCTCACCGAGGACCCGGGGCTGACCGAGCGCATCGAGGCGGGCGACGAGGCGGAGGACCTCGCCGCGCGCTTCCCGAAGGCCTCCCTCGCGTGGGCCATGTGCGCCGAGGACGCCCTCGCCGAGGGCCGCACCCTCGAGGGCTACGCCTTCGCCCGCGTGGGCTACCACCGCGGCCTCGACGCCCTGCGCGGCCACGGCTGGAAGGGCCACGGGCCCGTCCCGTTCTCCCACGAGCCCAATCGCGGCTTCCTGCGGGCGCTCGCGGCCCTGGGCCGGGCGGCCGCGGCGATCGGCGAGTTCGACGAGGCCGAGCGCATCCAGAAGTTCCTCAACGACTCGGACCCCACCGCCGCGGAGCAGCTGCAGCGCTGATCCGGCAGGCCGGACGGGCCCGGGGACGGCTGACGTCCCCGGGCCGTCCTCGTGCGCGGTCACGACCGTTGTCGCCCGGCCGGCGCGGTGCCAGCATGGAGGCATGGCAGCCCTGCAGATGCCGATCCCGGAGGGCCCCGGGGTCCACCGCGTGCTCGGGGTCGTGAACCCCTACGACATGGCTCTCGACCGGGAGATGTGGCGGTGGATGCCCGCGCCGACGTCCCTCGCGGTGGCGCGCACCCCGTTCCACCCCATGGTGGTCGACGAGCTCATGGCCGCGCGGATCGGCGACGACGCCGAGATCCGGGCCGCGGCCCGCTCCCTGGCGGCCGTGGCCCCGGAGTCCGTGGTCTACGCCTGCACCTCCGGCAGCTTCGTGCACGGCGGGGAGGGGGCCCGGCGGATCTCCCGGACGATCGCGGAGGAGGCCGGCGTCCCGGCGGTCACCACGTCCGAGGCGCTGCTGGAGGCCCTGGACGTCCTGGGCGTGAGTGCCCTCGCGATCGCGACCCCCTACGTCGAGCGGCTCACGCAGCGGCTGGAGGACTTCCTCGCGGAGGACGGCAAGGACGTCGTCGCCTGCGCCGGGCTGGGGCTGGACCGGCTCATCTGGCACGTCCCCTACGCCGTGACGGCGGACCTCGTCCGCCGGGCGGACCGGCCGGGGGCCCAGGCCGTGTTCGTGGCGTGCACCAACCTGCCCACCTACGACCTCATCGCGCCCCTCGAGGAGGAGCTGGGCAAGCCGGTGCTGAGCGCCAACCAGGTGACGCTGTGGGCGGGCCTGCGCCGGATGGGCCTTGCCCCGGAGGGCCCGGGGCAGCGCCTGTGCGCCCTGCCGGCCCCGGAGGTCGAGCGGTCCTGACCCGGGCGGCCCGCTCGGTGCCGGGGTCAGGCCCGGAACAGGGCGCCGAGCCGGTCGGCGCGGGCGGGGTGCCCGGCCAGCCGCAGCCCGTGCCACGCCGTCACCTGGTTGGCGGTCAGCACGGGCAGCCCGAGCGCCCGCTCGAGCCCCGGCAGGGCGGCCACCGTGTGCAGGGCCGTGTCCGGGACGAGCAGGCACTCGGCGCCCCGGACGTCGGCGGCGCGCGCGGCCCCGAGCAGCCACTCGGCGTCGAGGCGCCCGGCGTCCTCGCCGCTGGGGACGTCGTGGGCGGACAGCGCCGTGACCGTGATGCCGTCCCCGGCCAGGAAGGCCGTGAAGTGCGCCGCGACGTCCGCCGGGTAGGTCGCCGCCACCGCGACCCGGCGGGCCCCCAGGTGCCGGACCGCCGCGGCGAAGGCCCAGGACGTCGAGGAGGCGGGGACCCCGCTCGCCGCGCCCACCCAGTCCGACTGCGCGCGCGCGCCCTCCCGGCCGTGCACGAAGCTGCCCGAGGTGCAGGCCCACAGCACGGCGTCCGGGGCGTGGGTGCGCGCCCGCCGGGCCGCGGGCTCCAGGTGCCGGCGGGAGCCGAGGTCCAGCAGCGCCGCGACGTCGTGCGCCGTGCCGCCCTCCCAGGTGCGCACCACGGGGAAGGCGGCGTCCGGCACGAGGCGCTCCAGCACCTCGTAGTCGTCCTCCGCGCTGTGCCCCGGATAGAGCATGACCACGGTGTGCACGGTCCCGGCACCTCCTTCCCGGCGGGGTTGACCGGATCGACGAAAAGCTTACAGTTTGATTGTCGACAATCGTAGCGTCCGGAGGAGGTCCCGTGCAGGACGTGCTGGAGCTGTCCGCGGTGGAGCTGACGTCGGCCTACGCGGCCGGTGAGCTCTCGCCCGTCGAGGTCGTCGAGGCGACGCTGCGCGCCATCGAGGCCGTGGACCCGGTGCTCAACGCCTTCTGCCTGGTCGAGGGGGACGCGGCGCTGGCCGGCGCCCGGCAGTCCCGGGAGCGCTGGGCCCGCGGCGCGGGGCGCGGACCGCTGGACGGGGTGCCCACCACCGTCAAGGACCTGCTCCTGGCCCGCGGCCGGCCCACCCTGCGGGGCTCCCTGCTCATCGAGGAGACGGGGCCGTGGGAGGAGGACGCGCCGTCGGTGGCACGTCTGCAGGAGGCCGGCGCGGTGCTCGTCGGCAGGACCACCACCCCGGAGTTCGGCTGGAAGGGCGTCACCGACAGCCCCCGCACCGGTGTCACGGTCAACCCCTGGGACACCGCCCGGACCGCGGGCGGCTCCTCGGGCGGCTCGGCCGCCGCGGTCGCGGCCCGGCTCGGCGCCCTGTCGGTCGGCACCGACGGCGGAGGATCCGTGCGCATCCCCGCCTCCTTCTGCGGGATCGTCGGGCTCAAGCCCACCTACGGGCTGGTGCCCCTGTACCCGGCGAGCCCCTTCGGCACGCTGGCCCACGCCGGGCCGATGGCCCGCACCGTGGCCGACACCGCCGCGATGCTCGACGTCCTGTCCGGGTACGACCCCCGCGACTGGTCGGCGCTGCCGACCCCCACCGGGAGCTTCCTCGGGCGGCTGGCCGGTCCGGAACGGGCGGCCGGCCTGCGCGTGGCCTTCAGCCCGGACCTGGGCTACGGCACCAACGACCCCGAGGTCGAGCGCGCCGTCCGGGCGGCCGTCGGGGTGCTGGCGGACCTCGGCGCGTCGGTCGAGGAGGTGGAGCTGGGCGAGGAGGACCCCGCGTGGGCCTACCACGTGCTCTGGTTCAGCGGCGCGGCGTCCGTGGTGGCCGGCTACGGCCCGGGCGCGCGCGAGCGGATCGACCCCTCCCTGCGCGCCGCGCTCGAGCGGCACCACGGCTTCAGCGCCCAGGACTACCTCGACGCCACGGCCTGCCGCATGGCCTGGGGCCGCCGGATGGGGCTGCTGCACGAGCGCTACGACGTCCTCGTCACGCCCACGCTGCCCCGGACGGCCTTCGAGGCCGGCACGGACGTCCCGGCCGGGTCCCCGAGCCCGGACTGGACCAGCTGGACGCCCTACTCCTACCCCTTCAACCTCACCCAGCAGCCCGCGATCACCGTCCCGTGCGGACTCACGGGGGAGGGCCTGCCCGTCGGCCTGCAGATCGTGGGCCCGCGCCACGGCGACCAGCGGGTGCTCGACGTCGCGGCCGCCTACGAGGCCGCCGCCGGCCGGGACCCCCTGCGCCCGCCGCTCGCCGCCCGGTCCTCCTCCGCCGTCGCCGAAGGGAGCACCCCGTGACCCGCTACCTCACCGTCACCCTGGAGCGCCGCGCCGTCACGGCCCGCGCCCGCCTCCTCGACCGCGAGGCCCCCCGGACCGCCGAGGCCGTGTGGCAGGCGCTGCCGCTGGCCGGACAGGTCTTCCACGGGAAGTTCGCCCGCAACGAGATCTACGCGCTGGTCCCGGGGTTCGCCCCCGAGGAGCCGGGGCCCGAGAACCAGACGGTGACGCCGATCCCGGGGGACCTCTGCTACTTCAGCTTCGACGGGGTGCTCGAGAACCCGGCCTACGGCTACGACGCCTCCTCGGGGACCTCGGAGCACCGGCTGCTCATCGACCTCGCGGTCTTCTACGGGCGCAACAACCTGCTGCTCAACGGCGACGTGGGCTGGGTGCCGGGCAACGTCTTCGCCACGATCGAGGACGGCCTCGACGACCTGGCCGCCGCGTGCCAGGACGTGTGGATGGGCGGGGCGCGCGGGGAGACCCTGCGGTTCGCCCGCGCGGAGGGGCCCTGAGCCGGCACCGTGGCGCGAACTAGGATGGATCCTCGGTCCGGGCGCCCGCCCCGGGCCGTGCAACAGATGGAGAGCAGCATGGCAGCCCGGTCGACCCTTCCTCCCGTGGTCCAGGAGTCGACCCCTGCGCTCATCGCCAGGATCCTGCGGGAGGCCATCGCCGACGGGCGCTTCCCGCCCGGGAGCCAGCTCGTGGAGCAGGAGCTGGCCCGGGAGCTCAACGTGAGCCGCGGGCCGCTGCGCGAGGCCATGCAGCGCCTCACGCAGGAGGGCCTGCTCGTGGGCCACCGCAACCGCGGCCTGTTCGTGATGGAGCTGACCGAGGACGCGGTCCGGGACATGTACCTCGCCCGGGAGGCCGTGGAGTGCGCGGCCGTGCGCCGGATCGTGGCCACGGGCACGGGGCCACGGGCCGCCGAGGCCCTGGCCGTGCCGCTGGCCGCGATGCGGGAGGCCGCCCCGGAGCCGAACGGGCACGAGATGTCGGAGGCGGACCTGCACTTCCACGAGCTGCTCGTGGAGCTCGCGGGCAGCCCCCGGCTGCTCAACATGCACCGGACGCTGCTCACCCAGATCCGGATGTCCCTGACCGGCATGCAGGGGACCTACGAGTCCGCCGACGCCCGCCTCCGGGAGCACGCCGAGATCGTGGCGGCGCTGGACGAGGGGGACGCGGAGCGCGCGGACGGGCTGCTGCGGGCGCACATGCAGGACGGCCTCGAGCGGGTGCTGGGCGCCTGAGCGGTCCCCGGGGCGTGCTCCGGGCCGGAGCGGTCCGGTCAGGGCACGCCGGGATCCTCGCCCCGGCCGGGACCGTCACCGAGACCGTCACCGGGGCCGTCTCCGAGGTCCTCGGCGTTCCGCGGCTCACCGTTGCGGGGCCGCTCACCGTGGCGCGGCGGCTCGCCGTTGCGGGGCTGCTCACCGTGGCGCGGCCCTGAGCCGTTGCGGGTCCCCGGGCCGCTGCGGGTCCGCCGGCCGCTGCGGGTCCCCGTGCCGCTGCGGCGGCCGGGCCCGCGCGGGCGCCACGAGGGGCGGGGCCAGTCCCGCTTGGGCAGGCGCACGTTCCACTCGCCCGCCCCGGGCAGCCGCCACCCCCGCCGCCGGGCCACCACGGTGACGGCGGCGGCCGTGAGGATCGCCGCGGCCATGCCCCAGTTGGGGTAGCCCAGGCCGTGCAGCACGGCCATCTCGGCGCTGGCGATCACCGCACCCGTGGCGTAGAGGGTGTTGCCGCCGAAGATCATCGGCACCCGCCCCACCGCGATGTCGCGGATCATCCCGCCGCCCACGGCGGTGATCACGCCGATCATGACGGCCGGCAGCCAGGTCAGGCCCACGTCGAGGGCCTTTCCGGTGCCCGTGGCCGCCCAGCAGCCCACGGCCAGGGCGTCGGCCACGACCAGCACGCGGTTGGTCCACTTCCCCTGGAGCTGCAGGAAGAAGGCGATCGCCGCCCCGGCGATCGCCGTGATGAGGTACGCGGGGTTCGTCAGGGCCACGGGGAAGCCGACCTGCAGCAGGGTGTCGCGCAGCAGGCCGCCGCCGAGCGCCGAGACGACGGCCAGGAACAGGAAGCCCACGGGGTCCATCTTCAGCTGGCGCGCCACCGCCCCGCCCAGGATGCCGTTGGTCAGCACGCCGAGCAGGTCCACGACGTCGAAGGCCATGCTCGGGTCGAGGTCCTGCACCGCCACCACGTCCACGCCCACCTCCTCCACGGCCCACCGACGCCCGAGAGTAGCACCCGGCCCCCGCGCCCCGGCCTCCGGGGACCGCGTCCCCGGAGACGCTGCTCCGGCGGGCCGCGGAGCGGGAGAGGCAGGTCACAATGGCGCGAGATCCCGGTGTTCCGCCAGAATGAGCGGCAGGAGCTGAGCCGACGCCGGGTGAGGCCCGTGCGGAAGGTGGTGTCGGCTCATGAGCGGAGTGTTCCGGCACGAGCTCACGGTCACGGACCCGCTGGTCCTGGCCGCCCTGGGGGAGCGGACCGGGATGCGCTTCGGGTACGGCACCGAGGACCCGCACTTCTCGTACTCGCTGTCCCGGGCCGGGGACGAGCAGGTCGCGGTGTCCACGGTGCACGTGGGCGGCGCGATGTCCCTCTGGGGGGACACCGAGGTCTTCACGGTCGCGCACGTGCGCGGCGCCCGCTACGACTGGCAGATCCGCGACGAGTCCGGGGCCGCCGCCGGCGGGTCCTCCGTGCTGTTCCGTCCCGAGCACCCGTCCCTGGTGGTGGCCCAGGACGTGGACGTCACCCTGGTCCACCTGCCGGTGGAGCTGGTGCAGGAGACCGCGGACACCGTGTACGGGACGAGGACCCCGGTCGCCTTCGCCGCCGCCACCTCGGCGGGCGACCGGCTGGGGCAGTACTGGTCGGGCCTGGCCCGCTACGGGGCCGGTGTCGTGGCCTCGGGGGCCTTCGCCGAGCCGCTGGTCCGCGCCGAGCTCACCCGACAGTTCATGGTGGGACTGCTCGAGTGCTTCCCGCTGACGGGGGACCCCGACGAGCGCTGCCTGTCCATGGAGGCCCAGGCGCGCCGCTACCGCCTCGCGGTGCAGTTCCTCGACGACCGCGCCTCGGACCCGGTGACCGTCGAGGACGCCGCCCGGGCGGCGGGAACGACCACGGGCGCCCTCGTGCGCGCCTTCCGGGCCAATCACCCGCTGGGGCTGACCCCCGCCCAGTACCTGCGGCGGATCCGGCTGGACGCCGCCCACCGCGAGCTGGCGGCCGGGGACCCCGGGGCGGGGGACACCGTGAAGGAGATCGCCGCCCGCTGGGGCTTCAGCCACCCGGGCCGCTTCGCACGGGACTACCGGCAGCTCTACGGCACCACCCCGCGCCGCACCCTCGACCACTGAGCCGCACCGGCCCCGGGGCACGGCCCGCCGCTCAGCCCGCGAGCTCCGCCCGGGCGAGGTCCAGGGCGCGGGCCAGGCGCTGCACGCCCACCTCCGTGCGCTCGGGGCTCGTGGACGCGAAGCACAGCCGGAAGGCGTCCTGGAACCGGCCCGAGGGGGACAGCGCGGGGCCGGGGATGAAGGCGACGCCCTCGGCGAGCGCGATCTCGAACAGGCGGGGAGTGGCCACGGCCGCGTCCTCGCCCTGCAGGGTCACCCACAGGAAGAACCCGCCCTCGGGGTCGGTCGTGACCACCCGGGAGCCCAGGTGGCGGGCGATCGAGGCGTCCATGGCCTGCTTGCGCCGCCGGTACTCCGTGCGCAGCCCGGTCAGGTGGTCGTCGTAGCCGCCCTGGCGCACGAAGCGCTCCACGATGTGCTGGGCGGGCACGTTCGTGCACGTGTCCATGGCCTGCTTGCCCGCGATCAGCAGCTTGCGCAGCCGCGGGTCCGCGTCCACCCAGCCCACGCGCAGGCCGGGGGCGAGGACCTTGGAGAAGGTCCGCACCGAGAAGACGAGCGGGTCGTCCGGGCTGATCTCCCGGAAGCCGGGGACGTCCTCGCCGGCGAAGCGCAGGCCCCCGTACGGGTCGTCGTCGATGATCACGGACCCCCACCGGTGGGCCAGCTCCAGCAGGCGCCGCCGGCGCGGCTCGCTGAGCGTGGTGCCGGAGGGGTTCTGGAAGTTCGGGATCGTGTAGACGGCCCGCGGGGTGCGCCCGGTCTCGGCGACCAGCGTCTCGAGCGCGTCCACGTCCAGGCCGTCCTGGTCCACGGGGACCTCGAGGACGTCGGCGCCGTAGCTCAGGGCGGTCCCGGAGCCGTTCGTGTACGTGGGGGACTCGACCACCACGAGGTCCCCGGGGTCCACGAAGAGCTTGAACGCGAGGTCGAGGCCCTGCATGCCGCCGGAGGTGATGACGAGCCGTTCGGGCCGGGTCGGCTCCGGGGTCGTGGAGTGGTGGGCCACGACGGTCTCCAGCAGGCCGGGCTCGCCCTCCGTGGCCCCGTACGTGAACGAGCTGTCGTCGAGGACCTCGGCGGCGATCCGCCGGAACTCCTCCGTGGGGATCACCTCGGCGGCCGGGGCGCCCATCGCGAAGCGGACGATGTCGTGGGTCTGGGCGGCGAGCAGGGACGTCGAGGAGTCGATGACCGAGCCCACGAGCCCGTCGGCCCGTCGGGCCAGGGGCAGCAGGCCCCGGTCGGGGTCGCCGCCCACGCCGGCGGTGGGCTTGGTGAGCAGGCTGTCGACGGTGGTGAGGGACGTGGCGGTGGTGGTCATGGGCTCACTTCCTGATGAGGGCGCGGGGGAAGGAGGTCAGGGCCTCCGTCCCGGTGGCGGTGATGCGGATCGTCTCGGAGACCTCGTAGCCGTACCCGGTCATCCACATGCCGCAGATGAGGTGGAACGTCATGTTCTCGGCGAGCACGCTCTCGTCCTCCGAGCGGATGCTGATGGTGCGCTCGCCCCAGTCGGGGGGATAGCCGATGCCCACGGAGTAGCCGAGCCGGCTGGGCTTCTCGAGCCCGAACTCCGCGAGCGCCCAGTTCCAGGTGCTCGCGAGCTCGCGCACCGGGACGCCGGCGGCGGTGACGTCGAGCACGGCCTCCAGCCCGGAGGCGACGGCCTCCTCCAGCAGGCCCAGCTCGGCCGTGGGCGGGCCGAGCATGACCGTGCGGGCCAGCGGCACGTGGTAGCGCCGGTGCACCCCGGCGAGCTCCACCACCACGGCGTCGCCCTCCTGCAGCACCCGGTCCGACCACGTGAGGTGAGGGGTGTCGGCGGAGGCCCCGGTGGGCAGCATGGGGACCATGGCCGGGAAGTCGCCCCACGCGTCGCCGACCCCCTCGACCTGGGCCCGGGAGATCTGCGCCGCGACGCGGTGCTGCGGGACCCCGGGCTCGATCGCGTCGATCGCGGCCTGCATCGCCGCCGTGGTGACACGGGCCGCCGTGCGCAGGTACTGGATCTCCGCCGGGGACTTCACAACGCGCACCCAGTTCACGAGGTCGAAGGCGTCCACGAGGGTCCACTCCGGGAGGGCGTTGACGAGCGAGCGGTAGCCCTTGGGGGAGAAGAAGTGGGAGTCCATCTCCAGGCCCACGCAGCCCCGGGCGGCCGGGGCGACCTGGCCGCGGCGGCGCAGGGCGAAGGCCACCCAGTCGAACGGGTGCAGGTGCGGCCGGTGCACGTAGCGCTCGGGGTAGCCGACGATCTGCTCGGGGTGCAGCCGGGCGGTGCGGAACGCGCCGTTGGCGTCCATCTCCCGCAGGAACAGCAGCAGCTCGCCCTCCGCGGGCACGAACAGCAGCTGCGGGGTGTAGAAGGACCAGGCGTCGTAGCCCGTCAGGTAGAACATGTTCCCGGGGTCGGTCACGATGAGCCCGCTCAGCCCCTGCTCCGTCATCTTCTCCCGCACCGCGCGCAGCCGGGCGGCGTACTCCTCGTCGGGGAACAGCGCGGGGCGCACCTCCGGATCCGGCCGGGCCCCGCCGGCCGCGCGCCCGTCGGGCAGGGCCCCGCCGGCCACGGGAGCATCGGTCAGGGGGCCGCCCGTCACGGCGGCACCGGTCGCAGCGGCATCGGTCACGGTCTCATCGGCCACGGGGCACCGCCGTGTACTTCGTCTCGAGGAACTCCTCGATCCCCACGCGGCCCCCCTCGCGCCCGAGGCCCGAGGCCTTGACCCCGCCGAAGGGCGCCGCCGGGTTGGAGACCAGACCCGTGTTGACCCCCACCATGCCGACCTCGAGGGCCTCGCTCACGCGGAAGCTGCGGTCCACGTCGCGGGTGAAGAGGTAGCCCACGAGCCCCCACGGGGTGTCGTTGGCCCACCCGAGCACCTGCTCCTCGGAGTCGAACGGCACCACGGGCGCCACCGGCCCGAAGATCTCCTGGGACATGAGATCGGACTCGGGGCTGACCCCGGACAGGACGGTGGGCGCGTAGAACCAGCCCCGGCCACCGGGCCGGCGGCCCCCGCACAGCACGCTCGCGCCGCGGGTCAGGGCGTCGTCCACGAGCTCCTCCACCTTGGCCAGGGCCTTCTCCTCGACGAGGGGGCCCACCTGGGTGCCCTCGGCCACGCCGTGGCCCACGGTGAGGGAGCCCATGCGCTCGGCGAGGCGGGCGGAGAACTCCTCCGCCACGGAGCGGTGCACGAACAGGCGGTTGGCCGCGGTGCAGGCCTCGCCCATGTTGCGCATCTTGGCGGTCATCGCGGCCTCGACCGCCACGTCGAGGTCGGCGTCCTCGAACACGATGAAGGGGGCGTTGCCGCCCAGCTCCATGGACGAGCGCATGACGTGCTGGGCGGCCTGCTCGAGCAGGCGGACCCCCACCTCGGTGGAGCCCGTGAAGGAGACCTTGCGGGCGATCCCCGAGGACATCCAGGGCCCGACCACGGAGGAGGCCTTCGAGGTGCACACGACGTTGAGCACCCCCGCCGGGAGGCCGGCCTCCACGAGGACGTCCACGAGCGCCAGGGAGGACAGCGGGGTGAGGTTGGCGGGCTTGAAGACCATCGTGCAGCCGGCCGCGACGGCCGGGCCGATCTTGCGGGTGCCCATGGCCAGCGGGAAGTTCCACGGGGTGACCAGCACGCAGGGCCCCACGGGCTCCTTCGACACCAGGATCCGGGTCCTGCCGTCGCCCGAGACGGTCATGTCCCCGCCGATCCGCACGGCCTCCTCGGAGAACCAGCGGAAGAACTCGGCGGCGTAGGCCACCTCCCCGCGGGCCTCGGCCAGGGGCTTGCCCATCTCCGTGGACATCACCAGCGCGAGCTCGTCCTGGCGGGCCATGATCAGGTCGTAGGAGCGGCGCAGGATCTCCCCGCGCTCGCGGGGCGCGGTCCGCCCCCACTCCTTCTGGGCCCGCCCGGCGGCCTCGATCGCCCGGGCGGCGTCCTCGGGGCCGCCGTCCGCGACCGTGGCGACGACCTCCTCGGTGGCGGGGTCCACCACGTCGAAGCGGCGGCCGGAGGCGGCCTCGGTCCAGGCGCCGTCGATGAAGACCCCGGTGCTGACCCCGGCGACGGCGTCCCGGGACCGGCGCAGGACGTCGGCGGAGGCGGTGGTGGGGGCGGCGGAGGTGGTCACGGGGTGTCCTTCCGGTCGGGATCGGTGCGCGGGCCCGCAGGGTCGGCGGGGCGCGGGTCGAGGAGCTGGGCGAGGTGCCGGCCGGGCCGGTCGGGGCGCAGGTGGCGGACCTGCTCGTGGCACGAGAACCCGTCGGTGAGCACGGGCACGGAGTCCTCCGTCTCCCGCAGGGCCGGGGCCAGGGCCTGTTCGGCCACGGCGAGGCTGACCTCGTAGTGGGCGGCCTCGAAGCCGAAGTTCCCGGCCACCCCGCAGCAGCCGGTGGCCTCCCGGACCTCCCCGACACCGGCCGCGGCCAGCGCCCTGCGCTGGGTCGCGGCGCCGAAGGCGGAGTACTCGTGGCAGTGGGTCTGGACCACCACGGACGGGGGCAGCGGGGTGCCGGGGGCGGGCAGCGCACCGTCCCGGGCGAGCTCGGTGACGTGCTCGGCGAAGCTGCGCACCCGGGCCGCCACCCGGCGTGCCGCGTCCGTGGGCACGAGCCCGGGCAGGTCGTGGCGCAGGGCGGCCGCGCAGGAGGGCTCGACGACGACGACGGGGCGCGCGGAGCCGTCGTCGAGCGCCGCGACCGTGCGGCGCAGGACCTTCTGCGCCGTGCCGAGCTGGCCGGTCGAGATCCACGTCAGCGCGCAGCAGGCGTCGGGGGCGCACTCGACGGGGCGCCCGGACCCGGCGAGGACGCGGGCCGCGGCACCGGCCACCTCCGGCCGGAAGCCGCGGGTGAAGCTGTCCACGAACAGGACCGTCTCGCCGGTGCCCGCCCCCGGGCGGGCCACCCCGGCGGCGGCGACCTGGCGGATCCAGTCGGCCGCCCCGGCGAAGCGCGGCAGCGGGCGCTCGGGGGCCAGCCCTGCCGCCCGCATCCCCGCCCGCAGCAGGGGACGGGTGGCGGGGCGGTCGCGCAGCGCCGCGTTGAGCAGCCGGGCGAACCGGCCGGTGAGCCCGAGCCAGCGGGGCAGCCGGCCGAGGCTGTAGTGGCTGAAGGGCCGCAGCCGCCCCCGGTAGAAGTGGTCGAAGAACTCGGACTTGTACGTGGCCATGTCCACGCCGGCCGGGCAGTCGGTGGCGCACGCCTTGCAGGACAGGCACAGGTCGAGGACCTCGCGCACGTCCCGGGACCGCCACCCCGTCTCCTGGTCGGGGGCCGAGCGGACCATCTCCTGGAGCACGCGGGCCCGCCCGCGCGTGGAGTCCCGCTCGTCCAGGGTGGCCCGGTAGCTGGGGCACATGACCCCGCCCGTGTCCGCGCGGCAGCGGCCCACCCCGATGCACCCCTGCACGGCGTGCACGAAGGGGTCCTGGCGGTCCTCCCCGGCGCGCAGCTCCCCGAGCGGGAAGGAGGTCCGCCACTGCCGCTGCGGCACGCCCTCGAGGGCGAGGTCCGCGGTGAGCGCGGCCGGGTCGACGAGCACGCCGGGGTTGAGCAGCCCGTGCGGGTCCCAGGCCCGCTTCACGGCGGCGAAGGCGCCCAGCACGCGCGGGGAGTACATGAGGCCCAGCAGCTCCGAGCGGGCGCGGCCGTCCCCGTGCTCCCCGGAGAGGGACCCGCCGTGGGCGACGACGAGCCGCGCGGCGTCCTGCGTGAAGGCGCGGAACACGGCCCGCCCCTCCTCGGAGCGCAGGTCGTAGGTGATCCGGATGTGCAGGCACCCGGCGCCGAAGTGGCCGTAGACCACGCCGTCGAGGCCGTGCTCCCCGAGCAGGGCCCGGAGCTCGGCCAGGTAGCCGGCGAGCCGCTCGGGGGCCACGGCGGAGTCCTCCCAGCCGGGCCAGGACTCGCTGCGCTCCAGGGCGGCGTCCGGGGCCAGGCGCGAGGAGAGCCCCGCCCCGTCCTCGCGCACCCGCCACAGGGAGGTCCGCTCGACCGGGTCCGGCACGGTCCGGCCGTCGAGGGCGTGGCCCTCGCGCAGCAGCCGCTCGAGCAGGGCCTCGGCGCGCTGGGCCACCTCGGCGGCATCGTCCCCGTCGAGGTCCACGTAGAGCCAGGCGCCGCCCCGGGGCATCGCCGCGACCGCGTCCGCGCCCCGGCGCCACCGCATCGTGGCGACGATCTTGTCGTCGATCCCCTCGACCGCCGCCGGCTCCTCCTCGAGCAGGATCGGCACGTCCCGGGCCGCCGCGACCACGTCCTCGTAGCCGAGGCACAGCAGCAGCGCGCTGCGGGGGCGGGGCACCAGGCGCATGCGGGCCCCCACCACCACGGCGAGCGTGCCCTCCGAGCCCACGAGGGCGCGGGCGACGTCGAAGCCGCGCTCGGGCAGCAGGTGCTGGAGGTGGTAGCCGGAGACCTGCCGCGGGATCCGGCCCAGTTCCACGCGCAGCTCGGCCAGGTGGGCGGCGGCCACCTCCTGCAGGGCCCCGGCGAGCTCGCCGGCCCGCCGGGCCGAGACCTCGTCCGCCGGATCGGTGGCCCGCAGCCCGCCGGGCCCGGCGGTGAGCAGGGCGCCGTCGGCGGTGACGAGGTCGAGCTCCACGGTGTGGTCGCTCGTGCGCCCGTAGCGCACCGAGTGGTTGCCGCAGGCGTCGTTGCCGACCGACCCGCCCACCGTGGCGCGGGTGCGCGAGGACGGGTCCGGGGCGAACGTGAGCCGCCCGTCCGTGCGCCGCTCCACCTCGCGGGCGAGCACGGAGAGCACCGCGCCGGCCTCGACGTCCACGGTCAGGGCGTCCTCGTCCACGGTGCCGATCCGGCGCAGGTGCCGGGAGAGGTCGAGGACGAGCCCCGGGCCCACGGCGTTGCCGGCCATCGAGGTGCCCCCGCCCCGGCTGGTCACCGGCACGTCCAGGTCCCGGCACACGGACAGCGCCGCGGCCACGTCCGCCGCGGAGCGGGGGAAGACCACCGCCCGGGGGCGCACCCGGTAGTTGGACGCGTCGTAGGCGTACTCTGCGAGCCGGCGGGAGCCGGTGTCGGCGTCGAGGCCGGCAGCGCGCAGGCGCCGGCCCAGCTCGCCGTCGTCCGGGGTCCCCGGAGCGGGCGGCGCGCCCCCCGGCCCGGCTCGGCGGACCGGGAAGGGCAGGGCGGCGGTGCTCATGCGCTCGCCGCCGCCCCGACGAGGGCCTCGGCCAGGGCCGCCTCGAAGCGCTCGAGGCCCGTGCGGATCTCCTCCTCGGAGACCACCAGGGCGGGGATCAGGCGGACCACGTTGCCCGCCGGCCCGCAGGTCAGGGTGAGCAGCCCGTGGCGGGTGGTGGTCTGCTGCACGGCCAGGGCGGCGGCGGCGTCGGGGGAGCCGTCCTCCTTCGCGAACTCGATGCCCTGCATCAGCCCGCGGCCCCGGACGTCGCTGATCCCGGGGTGCCGCTGCTGCAGGGGCAGCAGCCCGGCCTGCAGCTGGTCCCCGCGCAGCCGCGCGTTCTCCACGAGGCCCTCGTCCCGCACCACGTCCAGGGTGGCGCAGCCCGCCGCGGCGGCCACGGCGTTGCCCCCGTAGGTCCCGCCCTGCGAGCCGGGCCAGCCCCGCTCCATGAGCGCGGTCGGCGCCGCGATCGCGGAGATCGGGAAGCCCGAGGCGAGGCCCTTCGCCGTGATCAGCACGTCCGGGACCACGTCCGCGAACTGGTGGCCCCAGAAGCGCCCGGTCCGGCCCACCCCCGCCTGCACCTCGTCCAGGACCAGCAGGATCCCGTGCCGGTCCGCCCGCTCCCGGAGCCCTTCGAGGAAGGCCGGCGGGGTGGGCAGGTAGCCGCCGTCGCCGAGCACGGGCTCGATGAGGAAGGCCGCGGTGTCCTGGGGCGCCGTCCGGGTCATCAGCAGGTAGTCCAGCTCGCGCAGGGCGAAGTCCACGGCCGTGCGCTCGTCCCACCCGTAGCGGTGGGCGTAGGGGAACGGGGCCATGTGCACCCCGCCCATCAGCGGGGAGAACCCGGCGGAGAACCGCGTGCCCGCGGTGGTGAGGGTCGCCGCGGCCACCGTGCGGCCGTGGAAGCCGCCCTGGAAGACCACGATGTTGGGCCGGCCCGTGGCCATCCGGGCCAGCCGCACGGAGGCCTCGACCGCCTCGGAGCCCGAGTTGGCGTAGAACACGGAGTCCAGCCCCGGGGGCAGGACCTCGCCGAGCTTGTCGGTGAGCTCGAGCAGCGGCGGGTGCATCACGGTCGTGTACTGGGCGTGGATGACCCGCCCGACCTGCTCCCGGGCCGCCTCGACCACCCGGGGGTGGCAGTGGCCCGTGCTGGTCACCCCGATCCCGGTGGTGAAGTCCAGGTAGTCCCGCCCGTCGGTGCCGTGGATCCAGCACCCCCGGGCGGAGTCGACGACGACCGGGGTCGCCTGTTTCAGGAGCGGGCTCAGTGAGGTCATGGCTCATCATGGGAACAGCCCGCGGAGATTGTCAACAATCGGACCAGCCCGTAGGGTGGCCGCATGAGCACCGTGCGCGAGCCTCCCCGTGTCGTCGTGCTGACCGCCGACGGCACACCACCGCCCGCCAACGAGGCCGCCCTCCGGGAGCTCGCCGACGTCACCGTGGTGACGCGCGAGGGGCTCGCCGCGGCCCTCGCGGGGAGCGGCGGGCGGCGCCCGGCGGAGGTGCTGCTCCTCTGGGACTTCTTCTCGGACGCGCTCGCCGAGGCGTGGGACGCCGCGGCGGGACTGCGCTGGGTGCACGTCGCGGCGGCCGGCGTGGACGCCATGCTGTTCCCGGGGCTGCGGACCTCCGAGGTCCTGCTGACCAACGCCCACGGGGTCTTCGACCGCCCCATCGCGGAGTTCGTCCTCGCCGCGGTCCTCGCCCAGGACAAGCAGCTGCACCGCAGCCGGGCCCTGCAGTACGAGCACCGGTGGGTGCACCGCGAGCTGCGGCGCACCCGGGGCGCCACGGCCCTCGTGGTGGGCACCGGGGGGATCGGCCGCGAGACCGCCCGCCTGCTGCGGGCCGTGGGGATGGACGTCCGCGGCGCCGGGCGCACGGCCCGGGCGGGAGACCCCGACCTCGGGACCGTGGTCCCCGCCGCGGACCTCGCCGAGCACGTGGGGTGGGCCGACCACGTGGTGCTGGCCGCGCCCCTGACCGAGCAGACGCGCGGGCTCGTGGGCCCCCGGGTGCTCGCGGCGATGGCCCCGCACGCGCACCTCGTGAACGTGGCCCGCGGCGCACTGGTGGACGAGGACGCCCTGCGGGAGGCCCTCCGGGCGGGACGTCCCGCCGCGGCGACCCTGGACGTCTTCGACACGGAGCCCCTCCCGCCCGGTCACCCGTTCTGGGACATGGACAATGTGCACGTCTCCGCGCACATGTGCGGGGACGTGGAGGGGTGGCGGGACGAGCTCGCCGCCCAGTTCGAGGCGAACCTCCGGCGCTGGACGGCCGGGGAGCCGCTGCTCAACCAGGTCGACAAGGGCGCCGGCTACGTCCGCTCCCCGTGACGGGGCGGGGCCCGCGGCGACGGCGCCGCGGGCCCCGGGGGCGCAGCGCCACGACGAGAGGAGAGCGCAGACCATGCGCGTAGCAGTTCCCAGAGAGATCAAGCCGGCCGAGCAGCGGGTGGGCCTCGTGCCCGCCGGGGTGACCCAGCTCGTGCGGGACGGCCACGAGGTCCTCGTGGAGACCGGCGCGGGGGCGGGCTCGGGTTTCGACGACGACGCCTACGCCGCCGCGGGGGCCGAGGTGGTCGACCGGTCCGCCGCGTGGGAGCGGGCGGAGCTGCTGGTCAAGGTGAAGGAGCCGGTGGCCGAGGAGTACGGCTTCCTGCGCCCCGACCTCACGCTCTTCGCCTACCTGCACCTGGCCGCCGACCGGCCGCTGACCGAGGCGCTGCTCGAGGCCGGGACCACCGCCGTGGCCTTCGAGACCGTGCGCTCCGGCCGCGCGCTGCCCCTGCTCCAGCCCATGTCCGAGATCGCCGGCCGGCTCGCCGCGCAGTCCGCCGCCCACCACCTGCAGTCCAACGCCGGCGGCCCCGGTCTGCTGATGGGCGGGGTCCCCGGCGTCGCCGCGGCCAGGGTCGTGGTGATCGGCGGCGGGGCCGTGGGCACCCAGGCCGCCCTCATGGCCTCCGGGCTGATGGCCGACGTCACGGTGCTGGACGCCAACGGCGTGCGGATCCGCGAGCTCACCGACCTGCTCGGGCACCGGGCCCGCGTGCTCATGAGCGACGAGCACGTGCTGGAGGAGGAGATCTCCGGCGCGGACGTCGTGATCGGGGCCGTCCTCGTCCCGGGGGCGGCCGCGCCCAAGCTCGTGCGCCGCGAGCACCTCGGGGTCCTGCACGACCACGCGCTGCTCGTGGACGTCGCCATCGACCAGGGCGGGTGCTTCGAGACCTCCCACCCGACCACCTACGACGACCCGACGTTCGAGGTGGACGGCATCACCCACTACTGCGTGGCGAACATGCCCGGCGCGGTGCCGCGCACCGCGACCCGCGCCCTCGCCAACGCCACCACGCCCTATCTCCGGCGCCTCGCACGGGGCCCGGAGCAGGCCCTGGCCGACGACCCGGAGTTCGCCGCCGGGCTCAACACGGCCGCCGGGAGCATCCGGCACGCCGGGGTGGCGGAGGCCTTCGCGGACCTGCCGGCGCAGCTGGGCTGATATGGGGTTCCTGCTTGTCAAGAGGGCAGGGTGAAGCGGGGCACTCATTGATCGGTGAGTGCCCCGC